>NZ_JARWLA010000020.1:0-116069 GCF_047445805.1 Rhizobium sp. BR 314
ATCACGTCCCACAATCCCGAACCCGAAAGCCCAGAACCACCAATCAGCATCGCAGCCAATCCAGGAAACACTAGAGCGAAGATCGTCGTCGCCAGCAGCGCCGCCGCCCTCGTCAGTGATCGGGCTTATAGACCCTACCTCCCGATATAGTCAACACCACCATTGTAAAAATTCTGACATTTTTCTAAGGGACTGATTTTAATATGGAACTTTAGACCGCGGGGACGTTCTTGGAAATTTTGCCCACAAGCGCCTCCGAAAACATTGTCCAAATGGTCAAAATTTCGATTTGACCCGACGAGGTGCGTCATCCTTGGATTGGGCCCTACCCTTTAATACGATCCGACCGCCGCTTTCCGAAGCCCCACACCATATACTGACGATCAAAGGGCCGAGGCTGGCCATGGCTGCAAGCCTCAGAAAAACCGCCATTTTATCGGAAAACCTGCTAAAGTATGGGGAAGGGAGGAGACAATGCACATGACAAGACCAGAAAGCATCGTGGAAGTCAGCGTCGATAGCGCCAACGGACGTCGCGCGCTCGGTATTATGAGCATGCGCCAGGCATTGGACCTGCCCGATCTGACAAGGTTCACCTATACACATCCGGATCCGCAGAAGGCGGCCGAGGGCATTGTCCTCAGCAGGGAGGAACTCAGGGCGTTTCTGACCTGCCACTGAGCTTGCGGCACGATATCCGAGTCGACCGCACACGTTGGGCGGAGACATCGTGTGTTCGCGCGGCCGTCAGGCCGCTTTTCTCTGTACTGCAGCAAGCGGCAACAGAACGACGGCATTGAGGCCACCACCGTCGCGATCCTCAAGACAGAGCACGCCGCCGTGCGCGTCGAGAATTTGGCGGACGATTGCCAACCCCAGCCCACTGCCTCCGAGATCGCGATTGCGCGATTCTTCCAATCTGACGAACGGCTCAAGCACGTCCTTGCGGCGCTCCGCCGGAATGCCCGGCCCGCGATCACCAATGGTGATGACGCCCATTTTGCCCCGATGCTCGACATGAATATCTGCGCGGCCACCATAACGCAGCGCATTGTCAACGAGATTATCGAGCACCCGCACCAGCGCGGTCTCAGGCATGGTAACGGCCAATGGGTGTCCCAACGGCGCAAAAGCGACGAGGGCCGAGCCATCTTGACGCTCAGCGACATGGGAGCAGATGGCGGCATCGAGGTCGACGATGCAGCTGCCCTCCGACACGACGGTGCTGCGCGCAAACCCCAGCGCATCCTCGACGAGGCGCTGCATGGCCTCGACATCGGCAATCGCGCGGTCGCGATGCGGGGTATCCGGCATCATTTCGACGCGCAGGCGAAAGCGGGTGAGATAGGTGCGCAGATCATGCGATATCGCCCCGATGATCAGAGTGCGGTTGTTGAGCAGGGCGGCAATGCGCAACTGCATGGCATTGATGGCCTTGATCAGCATGCGGAGCTCGCAGGCGCCTCGCTCGGGAATGGAAACCGGCTGCAAACCATTGCCGATGGAATTGACGGTTCGGGACAGACGCGTCAGCGGCCGGGTCTCGCGGGCCACGGCGACGATCGCGATGACCGCGACCAGCATGCCTAGGACACCGGCGATAAGACCGACGGGCACGCCATGCAATCGCACTGTCGGCGTATCGGGAAGATTGAAGACCGCCACCTTGCCGTCGGCAACGCCGATCGAGACTTCGACGATCCGGTCAGACGCGCCCACGGAGAACCAGCCCTGCGGCTTTTCCGAAAGCGAACGGATGTTGAAGTAGCGGTTGCCAAAGGCAATGTTGGCAAATTCGCGCGCCAGCTTGTCGGTCAGAGTCAGATCGGATGCCGCCTCGTTTTCCACCTGGGCGGGCGCATCTGTCAGGCCGACGGCCAAGCCGTTGGCATTGAGGGCGCGAATCGCCAGCGGCTGCGCCTCTAGCGGAATGGCGTCGAGAAGGCGGATCGCGGACTTGACCTGCATGGTCGGCGAAATCTCGGGATTGAAAGAGGTATCCGGCTTCAGTTGCGCCGCGGCGAATGCGGCAAGCTGGATGACGAACAGCGCCACGGCGACAATCATGATGATGCGGGCAACGAGGCCGAGTTTCAGCATGGCTCATACATCCTTCACGTCCGTGGTGAGAAGATAGCCGGCATTGCGCACGGTGGTTATGATTTGGACGCCATCGGGCAGACAATGCCCTAGCTTGGTGCGAAGGCGCGAGACCGTCACGTCGATGGTGCGGTCGAAGGGATCGGCACCACGCCCGCGCGTCCAGTCGAGCAATTGGTCGCGCGACAGCACTCGGCGCGGCCTTTCGAGGAAGCAGACGAGCAGATCGAACTCTGCCGTCGTCAGATGCACGAGACGCTCGCCCTCGATCTCGATCACCCGGCCGTCGAGATCGACAGTCATGCCGGCGAACTGCTTGCGCCGAGCGGGGGCAGCACTTTCCTCCGAGCGCTCAGGGCCGGAGCGGCGCAGAATGGCGCGAACGCGCGCCAGAAGCTCACGCGGATTGAAGGGCTTTCCGAGATAATCGTCGGCGCCCATCTCGAGGCCGAGAATGCGGTCGATATCCTCGGTCTTCGCCGTCAGCATCAGGATCGGCACCTGACTGCGGGCGCGGATGCGCCGGCATGCCGACAACCCGTCTTCGCCGGGCAGCATCAGATCGAGAATGATGAGATCGGGAAATCCCTTGGCGAGGATGCGATCCATGGCGGCAGCGCTATCGGCTGCCTGCACGGTAAAACCTTCGCGGCTCAGGAACTCCTCCAGGAGCGCCCTAATCTCGCGGTCGTCTTCGACCAGAAGAAGCGATGCGGAAACCATGACCCTCCATGCGGGTTGGAAGGTGGTTTTGGCAACAGGGAAACCGCCGACGTTACAAACTGTAACAAATCTCCGCCGTTTTGAAAAATCCCAGCAAAAGAAGCCATGCAGTTTTCCAACCACGCCGATCCCTCCGGAGCGAACGGCGGCAGCCTTGACGCCGCCGACCCGACCCCATCGCCCGCTCCGGCCCAAGGCAGGGCTCGCATCCATGAAATGCGAGCCCTGCCGCCTTCTTCTCCTCATTCGCGACATTCCGATTTGCCTCCCGGCCATCCTCGTGCGAAAGGATTATGCTTCAGGGCCGGCGCGCCCAGCCACTCCAGCAACGAGCACGAGGCAAGACCGTTGAGCCAACGGCATTCACCGCAGCGATCCGGCAAGACGGCGAAGGGCAGGCAGGAGCCAGACGGCAAGCGCGTGACGTTGCCGCGGGCACTCTCTAAGCTTGGCTATTGTTCCCGCACGCAAGCCGAGGTGCTGATTTCGGCTGGCCGAGTGACTGTGGACGGACGCAAGGTCACGGAGCCCTCAACCTGGGTCGACCTGGAAAATGCGCAGTTTGCCGTCGACGGCGTTACGATATCCGCCGAGGAAAAACTCTATTTCATGCTGAACAAGCCGCGCGGGCTTGTGACCACACGCGACGACCCCGAGGGGCGGCCGACCGTCTATGATTGCCTGAAGGATATCGATGCGCGGCACCTTGCCCCAGTCGGGCGTCTCGACAAAGCGAGCGAGGGTTTGCTGCTCTTTACCAATGACACGGTGCTGGCACAGGCGCTGCTCGATCCGATCAGCCATGTCGGCAAGCTCTATCACGTCCAGGTCGACCGGATCATGGATGACGAGCAATTCGCGCGGATGGAGCGCGGCATCATCGACGACGGCGAGCTTCTGACCGCCAGCTCGGCTCGGCTGCTGCGCAGCGGAGATCGCAACAGCTGGATCGAGGTCGAACTCAAGGAAGGCCGCAATCGGCAGATCCGCCGGATGCTGGAAGCGCTCGGCATCGAATGCCTGCGGCTGGTGCGGGTCACTTTCGGCGAGATCGAGCTCGGCGATTTGCCGAAAGGTGCAGTCCGCGCGCTTACGGAGACCGAGATTCTTCGCTTGCGCCGGCGGGCGGATCTAAAGTCGAACGGACAAAATGGAGCGAAGACGAAACGCAATGCAGCCTCATGATTTCTGGCAGGAACTCCATCCGCCGCAGAGCTTTTCGGAAGGCCAGGAGTGCCGCGATTTCTATGTGGCCCAATTGCCGGACGGGCGGCAGCTTCGATTGCCGATCCGCGTTCTGGCCGATGGCGAGCACGCGCTGACCTCGCTGATCGTCAATCAGGCCAGTTTCATCGTGCAGGAGGCGCTTGCCGAGGCGCTGGCGGCACGGATTGCCGAATACGATATCGAGGTTGTCGCCGGACTGCCGACGCTCGGCCTGACGCTGGCAAGTGCTGTCGCGCGGGCGCTCGGCCACAAGCGCTACGTGCCGCTCGGCACCTCGCGCAAGTTCTGGTACCGCGACGAGTTGTCGGTCTCGCTCTCGTCGATCACCACCCCGAACCAGGAGAAGCGTCTCTATATTGATCCGCGCATGCTGCCGCTGCTCGAGGGCAAGCGGGTGGCGCTGATCGACGACGTCATCTCCAGCGGCGCCTCGATCGTCTCCGGCCTGGCGCTTGCCGCCTCATGCGGCATCGAGCCGGTAGTGATTGGCGCGGCCATGCTGCAATCCGAACGCTGGCGCGACCGTGTCGATGCGGACGGAAAGCAATGGAGCGAGCGGATCGTCGGGGTCTTCTCGACACCGATCCTGGAGAAGACGGCAAATGGCGGTTGGCGAATACCCGGCTAGCGCGCCTTCCGGGCAGATAAACGGGCCAACGGATGCGGGAAGACAATCTATATATATGTGAAAATCGTTCCGATTCCGCCGACAATGCGCTAAGGGTCCACTCAAGAAGCATCCGTTGGGCGGATGCACGAGCCTGTGGTGGACGCGTTGCGAATTCTTTCCGAAGCCCATTTCCCGGAACTGCCTAATTACTATCGCGGCAAGGTACGCGAAAATTACGACCTGCCGGATGGCAGCCGTATCATCATCAGCACCGATCGCCTCAGCGCCTTCGACCGCATCCTCACCTGCATTCCCTATAAGGGGCAGGTTCTGACGCAGACGGCTCGCTATTGGTTCGAGCAAACGCGCGACATCTGCCCAAACCACGTCATCGATTATCCGGATCCGAACGTCGTCGTCGGCAAGCGGCTGAATATCCTGCCGGTCGAAGTCGTCGTACGCGGTTATCTCGCCGGCACCACCGGCACCTCGATCCTGACACTCTATAAGAAGGGTCAGCGCGAGATGTACGGTATCACGCTGCCTGACGGCATGCGCGACAACCAGATCCTGCCCGCACCGATCATCACGCCGACGAGCAAGGAATTCGACGGTGGCCACGACGAGCCGCTGACGCCGACCCAGATCGTGGAAAATGGCCTGCTTACGCAGGACCAGTGGCAGACGCTTTCGGACTACGCCCTGGCGCTGTTCGCCCGCGGACAGGAGATCGCCCGCCAGCGCGGCCTGATCCTCGTCGACACCAAATATGAGTTCGGCACCGACGAAAACGGCCAGATCATTCTCGCCGACGAGATCCATACGCCCGACAGCAGCCGTTATTGGCTGGCCGGCAGCTACCAGGAGCGTTTCGAAAAGGGTGCGCGTCCGGAAAGCTTCGACAAGGATTTCGTAAGGGCCTGGGTGACCGAGCGCTGCGACCCCTACAAGGACGAAATTCCGGAAATACCGCTCGACCTCGTCGAACAGACGTCAAAAGTCTACATCCGCGCCTTTGAAGCGATCACCGGCACACCCTTTGTGGCGGACGATCGTGCCGCGAGCCCCCGCGATAGGGTTCGCGCAAGCCTGGCGCACTACTTCCCGTAAGGACAGTTCGAATGGTCACTCGGCGCAATCGATTCGTCGAGTGACGTTCCCCAAGTTGTGCCGCTTGACGTTTCATGGACATACCGCGCCCGAAAAGGGGCGCAAAAAGGGTATGTTTTTTGCAACACTTTAGATTTTTTTTACCGGCACCCTGATATTTCGCCCGATCCCACATATGTTCGGCGTCGAGAATTCGTAAAAGCCACTGTGCTATTGCAAAACTCATTGCTAGATTAACGACGACTGCTTCGGGTCATTTTTTGTACTGCGTAAGACTGGAGCGCCGAAACATATGGGTCAAGTTCGGCCCTTAAAACACTGATCAGTAAATTGAATTGTGGGACAATGTGATGGTTTCCATTCGTACTGCCGCCCCCGCCCTGCTGCTTATTCTGGCAGGTTGCGTCAGCGGCCCAGACCATAAGCCACCGGAAATGCCTCTACCGGCCAAGTTCTCGGAGGGCGGTACGAAGATGAACGGCGATGTCGCCAGTTCGCAATGGTGGACCGCTTTCGGTGACTCTAAGCTGAATGCGTTTGCAGCACAGGGACTTGCCCAGAACCTTACCATCCAGCAAACGCTGGAGCGCATCAACCAGGCGGAAGCTGCCGTCGTCACCGCAGGCGCAGGCGGCCTCCCAAGCCTCACGCTCAGCGGCGAGAACACGACCAGCGGCCAAAGGGGCACGCAGAATCTGCGCAGCATAATCGGAACGCGAAACGTAACGGGTGGTGGCGCCTCGGTTTCGTGGTTGCTCGACCTCTGGGGTCAATATCGCCGGGCACAGGAAGGCGCCAACGCCTCGCTCGACGCCGCCTATTCGAGTGTCGACGCTGCCCGCCTGACCTATCTTCAGGATCTGGCGACCAGCTACGTCAACGCCCGCTACTACCAGTCGCTGGTGGCGATCGCTCAGGAAAACCTGAAATCGCGGCGCGACACGCTTTCGCTGACCAAGTTCCAGCTTGAAGCCGGCGCCGCATCGCGCCTCGACGTCGTTCAGGCGGAAGGCCTCGTCAACTCGACGCTTTCGACCATTCCCGGCTACGAAATTAGCTATCGCCAGGCCGTACATCACATCGCAACCCTGTTGAATGTGCCGTCGGCAACGATCATCGCGCAGATGCAGGGTGGCGGCAAACAGCCGGTCTTCCGCGGCAGCGTCCGCAGCGGCGTTCCTGCCGATCTCATCCGCAACCGTCCGGACATCCGCATTGCGGAGCGCACCCTCGCAGCCTCGACGGCTCAGATTGGCGTGGCGGAAGCCAAGCTCTACCCGTCGATCACGCTCAGCGGTTCGATCTCGCCGAGCTATATCCGCAATAGCGGGTCTACAAGCGGTAACCTGACCAGCTGGTCCTTTGGTCCTACGCTGAACCTGCCGATCTTCGACGGCGGTGCATTGCGCGCCGGTGTCAAGAATGCGCAATCCTCGAGCCGCGAAAACTACCTCGCCTGGCAGCAGACTGTAAGAACTGCGATCCAGCAGGTTGAAGACGCGCTGTCGGCCGTAACCCGCGATGCGCAGACCGTTGCCGCCCTGCATGCTCAGGTCAAATCCTATCAGGAAGCCCTGCAGCTCTCGACGGCAAGCTATAAGGACGGTGCGTCCTCGCTGCTCGACGTTCTCGACGCACAGCGTAACGTGACCGCTGCCCAGCAGAGCTTGGCACAGGCCGTTCAATCGAGCGCCAACAACTACATCTCGCTGAACGTTGCCATCGGCGCCGGTTATGTGCCGGCCGGCAAAGCAAATGTTGCCCAGGCTCCGGCCAAGGTCGTCAAGGTTTCGGCCAAGAAGGTAAACTGACACGGACTATCCGTCTTATCGGACGAGGTTTCGGGACCGCCGCAGGAAACTGCGGCGGTTTTTTATTGCTTTCTGTCGGCGCGCAAATCGAAAATGGCGTGCCCCTGCTTTTTCGGGAACACGCCATCTGCAAAAAACAAAAAGGCCGGAGCGATCCGGCCTTTCGTCATCCGCTCTCTCAACAGTGCCAGTACATCCGTGGTCAAAGGGAAAGCGGAACTGCAGCCAGATTGATTGTTAGAGGTTAACGAAGCGTTACTTCTCCTCAACAATCCCAACGAATGAAACGGCTCGCTTTCAAGCGCGCCAGCCATTCATGGGCTGCATGACTGGACCCTATATCGGAGAGCAAGGTGGCGATTTCAAGGCCGGGCGATTATTTCTCTCTTGCTACAAGCAAGATGGCGACAACTGCGCCATCCTGATCGGCCAAATGGCGAGCGGGCCTCGCTGAAAATGCCTCAGCTTAGCCAAGTGCCAACCGCGATCATTCAAGCTGCATTCATGCGGATACACTTACAACACAGGTAAGGATTGAAGATGCGGCATGGTAACCTATCGAAATCCGTGCATGCACGGGCCATTGTCTTGCCGGAATTGGAAAGTCATAGCGAATGGCGCCGGGGTAGGCGCATCAAACACGGAACAGGCATCAAGCCGCATTTTCGCGATCGTGATGTGCGAAGGGAGAATATTCATGAGGTTCAAGGTTCTTGCCGCGAGCTTGCTGGCCGCTTTCATTGCGTTGCCAGCCGTCGCGGAAGCTGCGGAGGGCTTTGCCACCGCAAACGTCAACATGCGCTCAGGCCCTAGCACCGCCTATCCCGCCGTGACCATGATCCCGGTCGGCGTGTCGCTTCGGATCAACGGCTGCCTTAGCGAAACGCCCTGGTGCGACGTCTCCTTCTATGGCGGACGCGGCTGGGTTGCCGGCCGTTACATCCAGGCGACCTACCAGTCGCGTCGCATCTATGTCGATCGGCAATATTATCGTCCACTCGGCATCCCGACCGTGGTCTTCAATTTCGATGACTATTGGGGTCGCTACTATCGCGGCCGTGACTTCTACCGTGATCGCGATCGCTGGCGCCGCGGCCCCGGCTGGGCAGACCGCCGCCCGGACAACAACTGGGACCGCAATGCTCCAGGCTGGGATCGCGGCTCCAACTGGAATGATGATCAGGATGGCAACTGGGATCGTCGTCCTGACCGCAGTCGCGACTGGAATCGTGGCTCGGACTGGAATGACGGGCAGGATCGCAATTGGGATCGCCGCCGCGACCGCAATCGCGACTGGGACGGACAACGGGATGACAATCGCGACTGGGGCCGCCGCCAGCCAGACAACAATCAGGGCTGGGGTAACCGGCCGGATCGCCCGCGTGATCGCCCGGACAACCAGCCGCGCCCGCAACCGCAACAGCAGCCCCCGGTCGCGCAGCCTCAACCGCAGCCGCAGCCGCAGCCGCAGCCCAACCCAGGAACGCCCGCGCCATACAGATACAAGGACTGCCCGGCATCGCAACCGGATTGCAACCTCTCTCCCGTCTCTCCCAGAGGGTCAAACCGCTGACGACAACCTTCCACCAGAGCACTTCCGGAAAAGTACGTGGCGACTTTCCGTCAGGAATGCGTAGAGGATCGATAGAATAGAGCGTCTTCGCAGTTCGAAATAAAACGGCGGTGTTCTGGTTTTTAGAAAAACAAAGGCCGGCGGCTTTGAAAAGCCGCCGGCCTTTGTCATGAGAAGCATTCCATCCAAGGAGTGATGGCCTTCCGCACATGCTGCGGCGGCATGATATTGGGCGCTTCTACCGGGCAGTACGGTCCCGAGCTTATCAAGGTCTGCATCGCATCCATCGGCCCTCGATCGCCGACCGGTTAAGCAATCGGTCGGGAGCAAAGCGCCCTAGTGCATTTTGAGATGCGCTTCCCGCGTTGCCGAAATGAACATTTCCCGCGCTTCCTCGGCTGATTTGCGGCCATCGATTGCAGCACGGCACAGGCTTCTGGCCGCCACATACAGCGGGCCGCGGCGGTCTGGCCAAAGATTAGCCATGCAATTCAAGGCCTCGGATGGCCCAGTCACGATCTGGAAACTACCCTGAGCAAAGCCGATCTCGATTGGATTGCTCCATTTGATTTGCCGCATGAACACTCCTCCTCACAGGCTACCAAACCGTCTGGAACCGCCTTTCAAGACAGCCAGATGACGGTACTATAACCTCGATCAGACATTTCGAAAATACTGAAGATTCGCCGCACCACGCGAAGTATCGACGCAGACACCCGGAGTAATCGTATCCACCGTTGAGGCGCGCTACGCCGATTTCAACCTTCTGTTCTTGGCAGTCCGGCATGATCACAGGCCTCATTGCACCGTGCGGGCGGCTTAACTTTATCTGTCGCGCGCGATCCGCTTTGCTTCTTCCGGCGAGAAGCCTGCGCGACGGGCGAGCCGCTCCAGGCCGAGGATGCGGTCGATCCGGTCGACCAGCCATAATTCAAGACGTTTCCACATCGATATAGCCTCCGCCGCCGCGGCCTTTCTGCCAAGGCAGCGCCCGATGAACCTCGCACCAGGCCGCTTGTTCCGGTTCACCGGAACAGTGGTGGCCTCTGCGCGTTCGAGAGCAATTCCTGCTTCGTCGCGAAGTCGCCAAACAGCTTCTTCAGCCTGGCTTCCTCCTCCTTGGCAATCCGATGGCGTCGGGCAAAATCCTCGACACTCCAGACCTCCCGCAGCTTGCTCTCGTGAACTTCCTCTATCTTGATCAACGAACTCATGTGCTCGCCCCTCGGTTTTGTAGTCGGATAATGCCCAAGACGACGGAAAGTTCCTTGAGATGCATGACCGAGCCGAGCCGGAGTCGCTGTGATATTCACTGCGCAAATGTTCTTAATCCCTCCTTAAATCGCCGCATTTACAGTTCAGGCGGGACTTGATGTCTTCACGAGGGGTTCGTGAACAAATGGTGGGCAGCAGCCTTTCCCGAAATTCGGGATCCATTTTCAAGGTGACGTGCCGAGACAAAGTCGGTTGCATGCGCTAAAGCACGGTTACCACCACCGTGATTACCCTGACGGAAGACGTGAGAATACGGGAGCCCGATGATCTTGGGTCGGCAAGACTTAAGATCTGAATCCGCTCCAGAATCAAAGACATTGAGCATGATTTCGTCCGACAACCGCTGACATCTTTCGGCATCAGCTCCAGGCACCGAGGTACGACCGGCCCGCAATGGCAGATAAGAAAAAGTCACGCCAAAGGATAGAACCATCCTTTTCTAGCGGTCGGGAACGCATCGATGACGGATTCAGCGCCGGCGAACGTATCGTTGGCCCCAGGCGCGCGGCCAAGCGCTACGAAGAGCCGGAACCAGACGAAGACGAAGATGACGACGATGAATACGAGGACGAGCCGGTGGTTCAGAAGCCCCGCCGCGCCCGCAGTCGTCGCAAGCCAGCCCGGCGCCCGCCGCCTCGCGGCTTTTTTGGATTTATCCGGGCGACGATCTATTGGGGCCTCGTGCTTTGCCTTTGGGCCGGTATCGGCGTCGCTGGCCTTGTCGCCTATTATGGTTCGCGCATGCCGAGCGCTAGCACCTGGTCCATTCCCGAGCGGCCACCGAACGTCAAGATTACGGATCTTGGAGGCAACCTGATCGCCAATCGCGGCACGACCGGCGGCGAGGCCGTGACGCTCAGCGACATGTCGCCCTATATCCCGGAAGCCATCATCGCGATCGAGGACCGTCGTTTCTATTCGCATTTCGGCTTCGACCCGATCGGCCTCGGCCGCGCGGTGGTGACGAATGTCGTGACGGGACATGCCGTTCAGGGCGGTTCGACGTTGACGCAGCAGCTCGCCAAGAACCTGTTCCTGTCGCCGGACCGCACGCTGGAACGCAAGGTTCAGGAAGTGCTGCTGGCGCTGTGGCTCGAGCACAAGTACACCAAGGATCAGATCCTGACGATGTATCTGAACCGGGTCTATTTCGGCTCGAACGCCTATGGTGTCGAGGCGGCGTCGCGGCGCTACTTCAACAAGTCGGCCAAGGACGTCAATCTCGGCGAGGCCGCCATGCTGGCCGGTCTGGTCAAGGCGCCGTCAAGGCTGTCACCCGCCCGCGATCCTGCTGCTGCCGAGGCCCGCGCCCAGCTTGTGCTGCAGGCCATGCGCGACCAGGGCTTTATCAGCGAATCCGATATCAAGACTGCGATGGCGCAGCCTCCGACACGAACCACGAGCTATTGGAGCGGCGCGGAGAACTACGTCGCCGACATGGTCATGGATCAGCTGCCGAAGCTGATCGGCAGCCCCGTCAAGGAAGACCTGATCGTCGATACCACCCTCGACATGTCGCTGGAGGAGAAAGCCGAAAAGGCGCTGAGCGACGTGCTCGAAAAGGAAGGCAAGAAGCTGAATGCCTCTCAGGCATCGCTCGTCTCCATCGATGCCACAGGCGCCGTTCGCGCGCTCGTCGGCGGCCGCGACTATGCGCAGAGCCAGTTCAACCGTGCCGTCACCGCCAAGCGCCAGCCGGGCTCGGCCTTCAAGCCCTTCGTCTATACGGCAGCGCTGGAGGCGGGTCTGACGCCCAACTCGATCCGCAACGACCTGCCGGTCAAGATCGGCAACTGGGCTCCGGAGAATTACGAGCAGCGTTACAGCGGTCCAGTGACGCTCGCGACAGCCGTGGCGAAATCGCTAAACACCGTTGCTGCCCAGCTCATCGCCGAGGTCGGCCCCGAGCAGGTAATCAAGGTGGCGCACAGGCTCGGCATCGAATCCGACCTGCAGGCCAATGCCTCCATCGCACTCGGCACCTCCGAAGTCTCGCTGCTGGAGCTGACCTCCGCCTATGCTCCTTTCATGAACGGCGGCTTCAAGGTGGCACCGCATGTCATCACCAAGGTGACGACCGCCTCCGGCAAGGTGCTCTACCAGGCCAATTCCAATAATCCGGAGCGTGTGCTGAACCCGGATATCGTCACCAACATGAACGCCATGATGGCCGGCGTTATCGCCTCGGGAACTGGTAAGGCCGCGCGTATTCCCGGTTGGCAAGCTGCCGGCAAATCGGGCACGACGCAGTCTTTCCGCGACGCGCTGTTCGTCGGTTTCACCAGCCATTTGACAACCGGCGTCTGGTTCGGCAACGACGACGGCAAGTCGATGCGCAAGGTGACGGGCGGCGGGCTGCCGGCGAAAGCCTGGAAGGAATTCATGGTCGCGGCCCATAAGGGGATCACGCCTACGCCGATCTTCGGCGGCGGCCAGATCATCGACAACGGCTTGCCGGTGGCGCAGACAGGGCCGGACGGCGACCAGCCGACAAGCATCGGCAACATTATTTCCGGCGCGGACGATGGTGGGCAGCCGTCCTTGCAGCGGCGGCCAATGCAGCAACCGATCCAGCCGCAGATCGTCAACCAGACGGTTGGCAATGAGGACCCGCAGGACCTGCCTCCGGCGAACCTGTCCGACGATAACAATCCCTACAGTTCGAATCCCTACAATTCAGACCCTTATGACAGCGAGATCCCGCCCGCCGATGTCGGCGACAGCGGTCGGCCCAGAGCAGCACGGCCGCACCGCACCTCATTGCTCGACGTGATCCTTGGACGATAAAATCGCAATTTTCGACCTTGCCGCTTGCATGGCAGCGGCAAGGCTGCTCAAATGCGAGATTGCTTCAAATCCACCGGCTTACGGCGCAACTTTGGCTGGGCGGAATTTGAGCGAGAAACCATTCGTTTTGCTGGATTCCGGGTGATTTCCTGCCTTGCAGTCAGTAAAACCGCTACTTATATACGCGGCATCACCGCAGTCATGGCTGCGCAATCCTCAAGACCATCCCGTAAGGGGCTGTCAATGGAATGCCTGACAGGGGTTCCGACAGCTTGCTTCAAGGAGAGAATGACATGGCAAAAGTAATTGGTATCGACCTTGGAACAACAAATTCCTGCGTTGCCGTCATGGACGGTAAAGACGCAAAAGTGATCGAAAATGCCGAAGGCGCCCGGACGACCCCCTCCATGGTTGCCTTCACCGACGATGGCGAACGTCTCGTCGGCCAGCCGGCCAAGCGCCAGGCTGTCACGAACCCCACGAATACCCTCTTCGCTGTCAAGCGCCTCATCGGCCGTCGCTACGAAGATCCGACTGTCGAGAAGGACAAGCACCTTGTTCCCTTCAACATCGTTCGGGGCGACAATGGCGACGCCTGGGTCGAAGCCAACGGCAAGGGCTATTCGCCCGCACAGATTTCCGCAATGATCCTTCAGAAGATGAAGGAAACCGCCGAATCCTACCTCGGCGAAAAGGTCGACAAGGCCGTTATCACCGTTCCCGCATACTTCAACGACGCTCAGCGCCAGGCAACCAAGGATGCCGGCAAGATCGCCGGTCTTGAAGTGCTGCGCATCATCAACGAGCCGACGGCTGCCGCTCTTGCTTACGGCCTCGACAAGAAGGACGGCAAGACGATCGCCGTTTACGACCTTGGCGGCGGCACCTTTGATATCTCCATCCTGGAAATCGGCGACGGCGTCTTCGAAGTGAAGTCGACCAACGGCGACACCTTCCTCGGCGGTGAAGACTTCGACATGCGTCTCGTCGAATATCTCGTTGCCGAGTTCAAGAAGGACAACGGCATCGACCTCAAGGGCGACAAGCTTGCTCTGCAGCGCCTTAAGGAAGCTGCCGAAAAGGCCAAGATCGAACTTTCGTCCGCTCAGCAGACCGAAATCAACCTGCCCTTCATCACGGCAGACGCCACCGGCCCGAAGCACCTGACGCTGAAACTGACCCGCGCCAAGCTCGAAAGCCTGGTCGACGATCTCGTTCAGCGCACCATCGCTCCGTGCAAGGCAGCTCTCAAGGATGCGGGCGTTACGGCCGCTGAAATCGACGAAGTCGTTCTCGTCGGCGGCATGAGCCGCATGCCGAAGGTGCAGGAAGTCGTCAAGCAGCTGTTTGGCAAGGAGCCGCACAAGGGCGTCAACCCGGATGAAGTCGTCGCTCTCGGCGCCGCCATCCAGGCCGGCGTTCTGCAGGGCGACGTCAAGGACGTTCTGCTCCTCGACGTAACCCCGTTGTCTCTTGGCATCGAAACGCTCGGCGGCGTCTTTACCCGTCTGATCGAGCGCAATACGACGATCCCGACGAAGAAGTCGCAGACCTTCTCGACCGCTGACGACAACCAGTCGGCCGTGACCATCCGCGTTTCGCAGGGCGAGCGCGAAATGGCTGCCGACAACAAGCTGCTCGGCCAGTTCGATCTCGTTGGTCTGCCGCCGGCACCGCGCGGCGTGCCGCAGATCGAAGTCACCTTCGATATCGACGCCAACGGCATCGTTCAGGTTTCGGCCAAGGACAAGGGCACCGGCAAGGAACAGCAGATCCGCATCCAGGCTTCCGGCGGTCTTTCCGACGCCGACATCGAAAAGATGGTCAAGGACGCTGAAGCCCATGCTGCAGAAGACAAGAAGCGCCGCGAAGGCGTGGAAGCCAAGAACCAGGCTGAAAGCCTGATCCATTCCAGCGAGAAGTCGCTGAAGGATTACGGCGACAAGGTCACAGAAGCCGATCGCACCGCGATCTCCGACGCGATCGCAGCGCTGAAGACGGCAACCGAAGCTTCCGAGCCGGACGCAGAAGATATCAAGGCCAAGACCCAGACCCTCATGGAAGTTTCCATGAAGCTCGGCCAGGCGATATATGAGGCTCAGCAGGCCGAAGGCGGCGCTTCGGGCGATCACTCGGCAGCCGGCAAGGACGACGTCGTCGATGCCGACTACGAGGAAATCAAGGACGAAGGCGACCATAAGCGGTCTGCATAAGCGCGAACCGAAAGGTTCTCGAGGACTACTGCGCCGCGCGTCCTTTTGGACGCGCAAAGGCCGCGGTAGAACTTAAAGTGGCGCCTAAGCCTTTCCTTAAATTGAATCAATTTAAGGGGTTATGCGCATGATCCGGCTGCCTCATGGCAGCCGGAAATCCATTTCCAGGGTCGAATGCTGAATGGCAAAAGCGGATTTTTACGAGACATTGGGCGTCTCCAAGACGGCGGACGAGAAAGAGCTGAAAAGCGCCTTTCGCAAGCTCGCGATGCAATATCACCCGGACAAGAATCCGGACGACAGCAGCGCCGAGCGGAAGTTCAAAGAAATCAACGAAGCCTACGAAACGCTCAAGGATCCGCAGAAGCGCGCAGCCTATGACCGCTATGGCCACGCTGCTTTCGAGCATGGTGGCATGGGCGGTGGCGGCGGCTTCGGCGCCGGTTTCGGCGGCGGCGGCTTCTCGGATATTTTCGAAGATATTTTCGGCGAGATGATGGGTGGTGGCCGCTCGCGCGGACGCTCCTCCGGCGGTCGCGAGCGCGGCGCCGATCTTCGCTACAACATGGAAATCTCGCTCGAAGAGGCCTTCAGCGGCAAGACGGCGCAGATTCGCGTCCCGACTTCCATTACCTGCGACGTCTGTTCCGGTTCGGGCGCCAAGCCCGGCACCCAGCCGAAAACCTGCGGCACCTGCCAGGGCTCCGGCCGTGTGCGCGCCGCACAGGGCTTCTTCTCCGTCGAACGTACCTGCCCGACCTGCCATGGCCGCGGCCAGATCATTCCGGATCCCTGCAGCAAGTGTCATGGCCAGGGCCGCGTGACCGAGGAGCGTTCGCTCTCCGTCAACATCCCGGCCGGCATTGAAGACGGCACGCGCATCCGTCTGCAGGGCGAAGGCGAAGCCGGTCAACGCGGCGGACCTTCGGGCGACCTCTACATCTTCCTTTCCGTCAAGCCGCATGAGTTCTTCCAGCGCGATGGCGCCGATCTCTACTGCGCCGTGCCAATCTCGATGACGACGGCTGCACTTGGCGGCACCTTCGACGTGGCGACGCTCGACGGCACCAAGTCTCGCGTCACCGTTCCCGAGGGAACGCAGGTCGGCAAGCAATTCCGCCTGAAGGCCAAGGGCATGCCGGTGCTCCGCTCCAGCCAGGTCGGCGATCTCTATATCCAGATCCAGATCGAGACACCGCAGAAGCTCACCAAGCGGCAACGCGAGTTGCTGCAGGAATTCGAGCAGATCTCTTCGAAGGACAACAATCCCGAATCAACGGGCTTCTTCGCCCGCATGAAGGATTTCTTCGACACCTTCAGCGACTGATCGCGAAGCAAAGTGTTTCACATGAATCCGACCGATGATTCGGTCGGATTTTTTGTTTGGGCGGGCGAATCATATTCGGTACCGCGAATCAGCCCCAGGTGAGCGGATCGAGCCTAAGATAGAAGGCGAGGCGCTCGCGATCCGGTTCCACGATTTCCAGTGTTTCGAACAGGATCGTGAAGGCCCGATCGGCCTGCTGCTGCTTTGCCCAACTTTCCCCAGCATTGGCAACCATCAGCGCAAGATCGACATAGCGGTCCGCTTTTCCAACACGCCCGAGATCGATCAGGCCGGTGCATTGCAGGCTATGCGGATCGACCATGAAATTGGGCATACAGGCGTCGCCGTGACAGAGAACCTTGTCGACAGCCTCCTGAGCAAGCCGAACAGGTAAATCGCGCCCGACACGATCAAGCAATTCAACGGCTGGCTTGCCCTGGTCTTCCGGCGGCAGGAAATCCAGGTTCACCGCGTGTCTTGCGACCACATCTCCCGCCCGTGCGAACGTGATCGACAAGCTGCGATCGAAAGCGCAGTCGTCTACGGGCAGGTCATGAAGAGACCGGAGTTGCCGCGCCATCGAAGCCCAGGCTTTCAACAAGGCATCGCCATCCAATTCGACCGCGGGCACGCCGGGGATTGCCGTCATGATCAGACACGCACCATTTTCAGGCTCCCGCCAATCGATGACCTCGGGAACGGCGATCCCCCTGCCCTGAAGCCAAAGCAGCCGATCGCGTTCGCCGGCAAGATCAGCCAGGTGTGCCGGCAACGCGATTTTCGCATAGGCGCGGCCATCCCCACGCCGATAGACGAGATCACCCGATTCGCCTTGCTTCACGCGCGTCCAGTCGGCGCGCGTATGCGCGAGCAGCGCTTTTGCAGAGTCCATTTGAGCCCCCATTCACCGTGTCTCCAGGCAAGGCCATATAGGGAGCGCCCCATCCTGGCACCAGAGGTTGAGCCAAGTGCGGTCTTCTCGCTGATCGGCGACCAAGAACGCGGCAAAAACCTTGCACTTGAGCGGGGTTCGGCATACGCCTCGGCCATCGACACGAATCTCAAAGACCAATGCCGGACAAGGTTTTCATCTCGCGCCTGAAGCTCACGGACTTCCGCAATTATGCGGCGGGGGCGCTGACGCTTGACGAGCGGCATGTGGTGCTGACCGGCGACAATGGCGCCGGCAAGACGAATCTGATGGAGGCGGTTTCGCTGCTGTCGCCCGGCCGCGGCCTGCGCCGGGCCGCATATACCGACGTTACCCGCGTCCATGCTCCGGGTGGATTTTCGATCTTTGCCGAGCTGGACGGCATGGATGGCGTCGTCGAGATAGGCACTGGCATCGACACTACGGACGAATCAACCGCCCGCAAACTGCGAATCAACGGAACGCCAGCGAAGACCGTCGACGAGCTGACCGATCATTTGCGTGTCCTCTGGCTGACGCCGGCCATGGACGGACTTTTTACCGGCGGCTCTTCGGAGCGACGCCGCTTTCTCGACCGGCTGGTGCTGTCGCTCGATCCCGCCCATGGCCGTCGCGCCAGCGATTTCGAGCGCGCCATGCGCAGCCGCAACAAGCTGCTTTCGGAAGGTCGATTCGATCCCTCCTGGCTTGCCGGCATTGAGGAGCAGATGGCGAGCCTTGGCATTGCCATGGCAATCGCGCGGCAGGAAATGCTCGGGCTCCTGGCGCGGCTGATCGCCGAAACTCGCGAGGCGACACCTTTCCCTTCGGCAGCGCTTGACCTGTCAGGCTTTCTCGACGGCCAGTTCGACCGCCCGGCCGTCGATCTGGAAGATCAATATGCCACGATGCTGCGCGACGGACGCTACCGCGATGCCGCGGCCGGCCGCACGCTGGATGGGCCGCACAGGGTCGATCTCCTGGTGCGCCACCGCGAAAAGGACATGGAGGCGGAGCGCTGCTCCACCGGCGAACAAAAGGCCCTTCTCGTCGGTCTTATCCTTGCCCATGCACGGCTCGTCGGGAATCTCACGGGATATGCGCCGATCCTGCTGCTCGATGAAATCGCCGCCCATCTAGACGAGGGCCGGCGCGCCGCACTTTTCGACCTCATCGACGGGCTCGGCGGGCAGGCCTTCATGACCGGTACGGACAAATCCATGTTTTCGGCGCTTGGCGAGCGGGCGCAATTCTTTACCGTTTCGCATGGCGGCATTTCAAAATCCTAGCATCTCAAACTCGCTGATCATGATAGGATCGCTTCCATGGATCCTTTGACACCAGACGAAATCGCCCGTTACCAGCGCCACATCCTGCTGCCCGAAGTCGGTGGGGCCGGCCAACAAAAGCTGAAGGCTACGCGCGTGCTGGTCATCGGCGCAGGCGGCCTCGGTGCCCCGGTGTTGCAATATCTCGCGGCAGCCGGGGTCGGTACGCTCGGCATTACCGACGACGACCGGGTTTCGCTGTCCAACCTGCAGCGGCAGGTGATCCACGATACGGGCACGATCGGCGAATTGAAGACGCAAAGTGCAGCCGACGCCATCGCCAGGCTCAACCCTCATGTACGTATCATCCGCTTCGAAGAGCGCTTTTCGCTCGATACGGCTTCCAGGCACCTTGCCGGTTTCGATCTCGTTATCGACGGCTCGGATAATTTCGATACGCGTTATGCCGCCGCCGATGCGACCGAGGCTGCGCGTGTGCCGCTGGTGACCGGCGCTGTCGGCCGATTCGATGGATCCGTGACGACGCTGAAACCCTATGAAAGCGATGCCGATGGCGCAGCCAATCCGCGCTATCGCGATCTTTTCCCAGCCCCTCCCCCACAGGGGCTCATTCCCAGCTGCGCCGAAGCGGGCATCATCGGTGCCTTGACCGGCGTCATCGGCACGCTGATGGCGATGGAGGCAATCAAGCTTATCACTGGGATCGGCGAACCGCTGATTGGCCGCCTGCTGCTCTATGATGCGCTCGCCGCGCGATTCGAAACCGTTCGCTATCGGCGCAAGCGCGCAAAGGTGGCGGCCGAGTGAGCGATCTGTTAATTCAGCGTCTGGATAACAGCTTTCATCGCTGGAGTGAATTGCTCGATCTCATCCTCACCTCTTTCGCCTATATGGACGGACGGATCGACCCGCCCTCCTCGGCGCTTTCACTGACGCAGCAGTCTCTCAAGGAGAAAGCGCGCCACGAGCTCGGTTACATTGCCGTTGACGGCGACAAGATAGCCGGCTGTGTATTTTGCCGCGCAGAGCCCGACACACTCTATATCGGCAAGCTTGCCGTGCTGCCGGGCGCACAGGGCGAGGGCGTCGGCAAACGCCTGCTGGCGATGGCCGAGGCGGCTGCGAACAATCTTGGCCTCACTACCCTGCGGCTCGAAACGCGCATCGAATTAACCGAGAATCACACGACTTTCGCAGGCTGGGGATTTGTGAAGACGGCCGAAAGCCGCCACCCTGGCTTTGATCGGACGACATCGATCGAGATGCGAAAGACTATCGCCTGACGCATTTTCAGCGATAAGCAGAGCGGTTAAGCTTCGCGCGGCGGGATGCGGGTGATCCGAGCACCCATGGCATTCAGCCGTTCCTCGATGCGCTCGTAACCGCGCTCGATCTGCTGGGCATTGTTGATGACGCTCGTGCCTTCGGCGCACATCGCCGCGATCAACATAGCCATGCCGGCACGGATGTCGGGGCTTTCGAGCTGGGCCGCCTTCAGCTTGGAAGGGCCGGCGACAATGGCGCGATGCGGATCGCAGAGCACGATACGTGCGCCCATAGCAATCAGTTTGTCGACGAAGAACATGCGGCTTTCGAACATTTTTTCGAACATCAACACGACGCCATCGCATTGCGAGGCCGTGACGATGGCGATCGACATGGTGTCGGCCGGAAAGGCCGGCCAGGGCTGGTCCTCAATCTTTGGAATATGGCCGCCGAAATCGGGCTGGATCTTCATCTCCTGCCCCGAGCGGATGATGAGATCATCGCCGTCGATCTGGCAGCGGATGCCGAGGCGCTCGAAGGTCATCAGGGTGGAGCGCAGATGCTCGACGCCGGCGCGGCGAATGGTGATTGCCGAGCCGGTGACGGCGGCAAGGCCGATCAGCGAGCCAACCTCGTTGTGGTCGGGGCCGATTCGGTGGGATGCACCGCCGAGCCGCTGGCAGCCGTGGATGGTCATCATGTTGGTGCCGACACCCTCGATGCGCGCGCCCATGCCAATCAGGAACCGCGCGAGATCCTGGACATGCGGCTCGGAGGCGCAATTGCGAAGGATCGTCGTCCCCTCAGCGAAAACAGCGGCGCAAAGCGCGTTTTCCGTTGCAGTCACGGATGGCTCATCGAGGAAGACATCGGCACCGCGCAGCCCTTCCGTGCGGAAGCTGTAGACGCTGTTGACCTCGATCTTGGCGCCGAGCTGCTCCAGTGCGAGGAAATGCGTGTCGACACGCCGGCGTCCGATGACATCGCCGCCGGGTGGCGGCAGCGTGATCTCGCCGCAGCGCGCCAGCATGGGGCCGGCGAGCAGGATGGAAGCGCGGATGCGCGCACAGAGATCGGGATCGAGATTGGCGGGGCGAAGCTCTCGCGCTTCGATTTCAAGCTCGTTGCGGCCGAGCCAGCGTACCCTGGCGCCGACCGACTGGATCAACTCCACCAAGGCCTCGACATCACGGATACGCGGCACGTTGCTAAGCTCGACGCGTTGATCGGTCAAAAGCGAAGCGGCGATGATAGGCAATGCGGCATTCTTGTTACCGCTCGGTTCGATCTCGCCCGACAGCTTGAAGCCGCCCTCGACCACATACTGAATCCGCTCATGCGGCAGCGCACGCGCCATCGTTTCCGTCCTTCTTGATTGATGTTTGCCGCCACCTCTGGGCCGGCTTTGTGACATGCACATGACCAGAGGGAGAGAAGGAAGATCTATTTTGAAGCGCGTATTCCTGCCTCATTTCGGCCGAGGAATCAGAACGCCTTCGTTACCGAAACGGCAGCACGCGATTCGGTGGGCGATGGCCATCGATGAAGGTGCGGATATTGATGATGACCTTGTCGCCCATGTCGATACGGCCTTCGAGCGTGGCCGAACTCATATGCGGAAGAATCACCACCTTGCCCTCATTGGCAAGCTTCACCAGCTTCGGATTGACGGCCGGTTCGTTTTCGAACACGTCGAGGCCTGCGCCGGCGATCTTGCCTTCGCGCAGGATCTTGATCAATGCAGCTTCGTCGATGACATCGCCGCGTGCGGTATTGACGATGTAGCTCGTTGGCTGCAGCAGCGCCAGGCGGCGAGCCGAGATCAGGTGATAGGTAGCCGGTGTCGAGGGGCAATTAACGGAGACGATATCGACCCGCGCCAGCATCTGGTCGAGGCTGTCCCAATAGGTTGCTTCAAGCTCGTCCTCGGTCGCCGGATTGACGCGCTTGCGATTGTGATAGTGGATGGAAAGACCGAATGCCTTGGCACGGCGAGCAACGGCCGTGCCTATGCGCCCCATGCCGACGATACCGATGCGCTTGCCGTGAATGCGTCGGCCAAGCATCCAGGTTGGCGACCATCCGGCCCATTCCCCCGGGTGGTCGGTCAGCACGCGCGCACCTTCCGCCAGCCGCCGCGGCACGGCAAGGATAAGCGCCATGGTCATATCGGCTGTATCCTCGGTCAAAACATTGGGCGTGTTGGTGACGGTGATGCCGCGCCGCGCCGCGGCTTCGACATCGATGTGATCCGTGCCGTTGGAGAAACTGGCGATCAGCCTCATCTGCGGACCGGCTTCGGCGATCACCTCGGCATCGATGCGATCGGTAACGGTGGGCACCAGCACATCGATCATGCGGACAGCCTGGATCAATTCATCCTTGGTGCGCGGACGATCGTCGATGTTGAGTTCGGCATCGAAAAGCTCACGCATTCGCGTTTCCACTGCATCCGGCAGTTTGCGCGTGACGTAGACCTTCGGTTTTTTCTTCGTCGTCATGGCGAGCGGTGATGCCTTGTTCAGATGTTCTTAACCAAGAAGCAGGATAATTTTCCCGTTCCGGGCATTTCTACCAGACCCGTAGGCGAAGACAAACAAAACTCGCTGACGCGATCCGAGGATTTGCCGCTGGCCGGAGCGAAGAGGCGACGAAACAACGCCTTCGTCATGACGAACGAACGGAAATCCAATGCGTGGCAAAGTATTGAAGTCCTGCGCTATTTTTACAATAGGCCTGATGATGGCCTTTGCAACCACCGACCTTGCAGCCGCCCAGGCTGCCAAGGGACCGAGCGGATTGCCGTTGCCGCGCTTCGTCACGCTGAAATCCAAACGGGTCAATCTGCGCATTGGACCGAGCTCCGATTACGCCGTGTCATGGCTCTATCTCAAGCAGGGATTGCCGGTCGAAATCATCCAGGAATACGATAACTGGCGGCGCGTCCGCGACGCTGACGGCACCGAGGGTTGGGTCAACCAATCGCTGCTGTCCGGCCAACGCTCGGCCATCGCCGCGCCGTGGATGAAGGGTAAGGGCAAGGCTGTTTTCGTCAATATGCGCCGCGAAGCCCAGCCATCCGGCACGGTCATCGCCAAGCTTCAGCCAGGTGTGATGATGAGTGTCCGCGAATGCACAGGCAACTGGTGTCTCGTCACTGCCGATAGCACCGAGGGCTGGGTGGCTCAGTCCGAGATATGGGGTGCCTATCCCGGCGAAGCCTTCAAGTAAACGTTCCCTAGAGCATTTCCACCTAAAACGGAGTCGCAGAAATGCTCTATCTCCTTGTTTTCACGCAAAACCGCTGCGCACTTTTACTGGAATTGCTCTAGACATCCCGCGATGAAAGCAGGCGCGCGACTTTTCCGGCGCGATGATATATCCCCGCATCGGAAAAGGAGACCGTGTTTTGGACCATCTACTAGGCGCTCTGGGCGTTGCGATCGTCGTATTCGCATCGACAGATGTAGACGACCTCTTCGTTCTCCTTGGCTTTTTCGCCGATCCGAAATTCCGGGTAAGGCAGATCGTCATCGGCCAATATCTGGGAATTGCCGCGCTCTTTGGCTTCAGCGTACTCGCCTCGCTGCTGGTGTTCGTCATTCCCGCGGCCTATATCGGCCTTCTCGGCCTCGCGCCGATCTATTTCGGCCTGAAAAGGCTATGGGAAATCTGGAACGGCATCGACACCGACGACAATCCCGAAGACCATGAAAAGGCATCTGCGGGGCACGGCAATATCGTGGCTGTTGCCCTGGTAACGATCGCCAATGGCGGCGACAATATCAGCGTCTATACGCCGCTCTTCGCCACACGCTCCGCCTATGAGATTCTCGCCTTCGGCTGCGTCTTCGCGGCTCTGACGGCCGTCTGGCTCGGCGTGGCCCATGCTCTTGTCAATCATCCGAAACTTGGCGCGCCGATCAGGCGGCACGGCTACAGGGTGGTGCCGTTCGTGCTGATCGCGATCGGCGTCCTCATCCTTTACGAAGCCGGGACCGTTGAGTTTTTCTGGCGCTAGCGCCGGCAAGTAGTGCTTCGCGATCACAACGAAAAGCCGCCTAGCGATCTCTCGAAGGGCGGCTTTACTTGCCTGTATCCAGCAAATTTCTGAGGTCGAACCCGGTCAGAGAAGACCGAAGGCCTTCGCCTTTTCCGACAGCGACTGCATCGGACGCGGGCCGATCTGTTCGATGACGGTCGCGGCCGCGAGATTGCCGAGCTTGGCGCAATCTTCGAGGCTGCGGCCCTGCGTGTAGCCGAACAGGAAGCCGGCGGCGAAGAGATCGCCGGCGCCGGTCGTGTCAACGCGCTCCTCGATCGGATGAGCATCGACGACATAGCGTTCGTTGCCGCGCACGATAACGGCACCATCCTTGCCCGTCGTCACCGCGGCGATCTTGCAATCGGCCGCGATCAGGGTCAGCGCCTTTTCGAAGTCGTCGGTTTCGTAGAGCGACAGGGCCTCGTCGCTATTGGCGAAGACGATATCGACGGTGCCGGAGCGCATCAGATCAAGAAACTCGGCGCGATAGCGGCCGACGCAAAAGCTGTCGGACAAGGTCATTGACATTTCACGGCCATTAGCGTGGGCGATGCGGGCGCATTCGCGGATAGCTTCCTTGGCGCGCGGCGGATCCCAGAGATAGCCTTCGAAATAGGTCACCTTCGCATCGGCGACGACGTCTTCCTCGACGTCCTCCGGACCAAGCTCGACGCAGGCGCCGAGATAGGTGTTCATGGAACGCTCGCCATCCTCAGTCACGAAGATCATCGAACGGGCTGTCGGCGGGAAAGTGCCCTTGGCCCTGGTTTCGTAGTGGACGCCCTGGGCACGGATGTCGTGGGCAAAAATCTCTCCGAGCTGATCTTCGGCGACCTTGCCAAAATAGGCAGCCTTGCCGCCGAAATTGGCAACGCCCGCTGCCGTGTTTCCAGCGCTGCCGCCGGAAGCTTCAAGCGCCGGGCCCATGCGCGAATAGAGAAGTTCGGCGCGTTCGGCATCGATGAGATTCATCGCGGCCTTGGTGATTTGATTGTCGATCAAGAACTGATCGTTACAACGGGCGATAATGTCGACGATGGCGTTGCCAACGGTCAATACATCGAAGCGAGTCATCTATTGGAGGGTCCCGGTATTGGTGATAGCCGGTATCCGGTATTATCGGTTTTTGCGAAGTTTGGAAGAAAAATCAGCGTCTGCGGCGCCAACTAAATTCCAGTCAGTCATTAGCCTGTCACTTTCTATCTTTAAATGCTTATCAAGCGGCTGGGATGAGAAGCTCACAAGGCTTCAAGCCAGCTTGGGAAGGAATGATGCCTTCCGCCTCGCCGGTACGCGGGCCGACCACGGATGAACTGGCGGCATGTGCACCGGGGGGACCGCCCTTCGGGACGAGATCGACAAGAGCGGGCAATGCCCGCTTTTTTTGTTTTTTGCGGGTTTCCACCCCTGGGTAAGCTGCTACAAGTTTCGGGTCCAGTTCCTCGAAGCCACGATTGTCATACCCCGCGTCCGGCATGTCCGAAATCTTCACCGACGTTCTTCCGATCTTCCTGCTGATTCTCGTTGGCTGGGTCATCGTGCGCACGGGACTACTGAAAGCCGATGTCGGCGAAGCGATGAGCGAGTTCGTCTTCAAGATCGCCGTGCCGCTCCTGTTGTTTCGGACGATTGCCGACGCGGATTTTCGCGGCGCGTCGCCGTTTCGCTTGTGGATCGCCTATTTTTCCGGTGTCGCCGTCACCTGGGCCGCCGGCCATGTCGTCGCCACACGGTTCTTCGGCCGGGATGCCCGCATCGGCGTGCTGGCCGGCGTTTCCTCGGCCTTTGCCAATACGATCTTCATCGGCCTGCCCCTCGTCGGCCGCACGGTCGGGCCTGACGGCGTCATGGCCATGTCGATCCTGATTGCCGTGCACCTTCCCACAATGATGATTGCCGGTACGCTGCTGATGGAGCAGGCCGAGCGCAAGGAGAATGGCGGGACCGGCCGCAGCACCGCCGAGTTATTGCAGCAAGTCGGCAGGAACCTCATCCGCAATCCTCTGGTCATCGGGCTCTTCTGCGGCCTGATCGTTCATCTGACCAGCCTTCGCATCCCTTCGACGCTTGCCACCGTCATCGACAGCATTGCCAGTATTGCGGGTCCGGCAGCGCTGATCTCGCTCGGCATGGCGCTGCGTCAATACGGCCTCTCAGGCAATCTCGGTATCACCAGCGTCATCTCGGCCTTCAAGCTCCTCCTGTTGCCGGCCTGCGTGCTGGCGGCCGGCCATCTCCTTGGTCTCAGCCCGGAATGGCGCACCGCGCTCGTGCTTACTGCCGCGGTTCCTACAGGTGTGAACGCGTGGCTGATTGCCAATCGCTTCGGTGTCGGTCACAGTCTCGCCGCCTCGACCATCACGCTGACGACGGCGCTCGGGGCATTCTCGGTGTCGCTTTGGGCTTATCTGCTCGCTTAGCGCAGGCTCAAGGTCGCTGATAGAAAAAGCATCTCCCCACAAAAGGAGAGGCAGGCTGGAAAATGGTCATATATTTTGCGCATCCGGGCCTTCCCATCCGGAGCGCAGCAAAGGATGGCACATGAACATTGCGGCTCCGCTTACCAATCCCGCATCGGCCTATTCGCATAAGGTGTTCGTCCTCCAGGGCGGCGGCGCTCTCGGCTCCTATCAGGCTGGCGCCTTTCAGGCGCTCAGAGAGCAGAATATCGACCCGGACTGGATCGCCGGCATATCGATCGGCGCCATCAACGCCGCAATCATGGCCGGCAACGTACCGGGAGAGAGGCTCGAGAAGCTGCGCTCCTTTTGGAACAAGATCACCGTTCAGCTTCCCGTCGACATGCTGATGCAGGATCGGCGCGAGACCAATCCCTTCTATCGCTCGGTCAGCAGCTGGTGGGTGTCGACCTTCGGAGCGCCCGGCTTCTTTTCCCCTTGGGCGATCCCAGCTTGGTTCCAGGCACGCGGCTCGGCGGGCGCAACCAGCATCTATGATACCGAGCAACTGCGCCAGACCCTGCTCAACCACGTCGATTTCGACCGAATCAATCATGGCCCGGTGCGGCTGAGCCTCGGCGCCGTCAACGTGCGAACCGGCAATTTTGCCTTCTTCGACAACAGGGCCATCAAGATCACGCCGGAGCACATCATGGCAAGCGGCGCGTTGCCGCCAGGCTTTCCGGCCATCAAGATCGGCGGCGAATACTACTGGGACGGCGGCCTGGTCTCCAATACGCCGCTGACCTACGTGCTGCGCAATGGCGCAGGCGTCGATACGGTGGTGTTCCAGGTCGATCTGTTCAGCGCAGTCGGCCCCCTGCCGCAGGATCTCGAGGAGGTCGAGGAGCGCCGCAAGGACATCACCTATTCCAGCCGTACCCGCCTCAACACCGATCTTTTCCTGGAGCGTCATCGCCTGCGCCGCGCCATATCGGAGCTTTATGCGCGACTTCCTGAAGAGGCCAAGGCCGATCCAGAGATCAAGAAGCTGGAGCAGCATTGCTCGGATTACGGCGTCACCATCATCCATCTCATCTATCGCAACAAACAGTTCCGCTCGCACTCCAAGGATTACGAGTTCTCGTCGCTATCGATGCACGAGCATTGGGAGGCCGGCTTGCGCGATGCCAGAAAGGCGCTGATAGCGGAAGATTGGCGCAAACCGCCAAGCGCTGAAGATGGACTGAAGGTCTTCGATCTCGATCAAAGAACCCGCTCGCGCCGGCACGCGACGTGATTCGCAAACCCTGATTCGCAGACACGGAAAACCCGGCCTCGGCGGCCGGGTTTTCAATTGATCATCCGTTTACGGATTGCCTTAGTTGGTGGCAGCCGGCGCGTTCGGATCCGGCAGCGGCACCTGCGTATCGGCAAGCGTGCGCAGATAGGCGATCACGTTGGCACGATCCTCTTCCTTCGGCAGACCGGCAAAGCCCATCGCGGTTCCCGCGACGAACTTCTTCGGGGAAGCCAGGAAGTGATAGAGGTGATCGTAGGTCCACTTCTGCGAACCACCCTTGGAGAAGTCCTTCATGCCGGCCGAATAGGCGAAGCCTTCATGCTCGGCAACAGGGCGGTCGACGATACCCCAGAGATCGGGGCCAACCTTGTTCGGCCCTCCCTTCTCTCCGGAATGACAGGCCTGACACTTCTTGAAGATCGTTTCGCCGACCTTGGCATCAGCCTTCTGCATCAGCTGAGCGATCGGCGTGTCCGGCTTGGCGGCCGCGCCCTTCTCGCCGCCAGCCGGCTCTTCGGCGGCAACGATGGCGAAACCGGGCTTTTCCGGTGTTTCTGAATGGAAAATAAATCCTGACGCGAGCGACACGGACTTCAACACGAACAGCGTGGCCAAAAGTGCCCCGACTCCCATGTTCACGTAGGATGAATTCATCTGCTATGCTCCCCTCGCCGCCAGCATCCTCAGCCGGCCCATCTTGAATTCGCGCGAAACCTATGTCTTTTGGCTGTTTCTTGCAACTCTGTAAACGGCCTCCACCGTGAGACGTTTTGACACTTTTCCCGCAGGAATAGAAGGCCCAAGAATGACAGATCCAAATTTAGACAAGACGCTGGTTCTCATTCCTGCCCGAATGGCCTCCACCCGCCTGCCCGGCAAGCCGCTCGCCGATATTTGCGGCCTGCCCATGATCGTACAGGTTGCCAAGCGCGCGCGCGAGGCGGCGATCGGTCGCATCATCGTCGCCGTCGACGATCAGAATGTCTACGACGCAGTGGCCAATGCCGGCTTCGACGTGGTCATGACGCGGGGCGACCATCAATCCGGCTCGGATCGCATTTATGAGGCCCTGCAGGCCGTGGATCCGCATGGCCGTGCCGAGATCGTCGTCAACGTGCAAGGCGACCTGCCGACGATCGATCCCGAGACCATTCGCGCCTCGCTGCGCCCGCTCGAAAATCCGGCCGCCGACATCGCGACGCTCACCGTCGAAATCAAGGACGAGGAAGAAAAGACCCTACCGAGCGTGGTCAAGGTTGTGGGGTCGCCGATCTCTGACAGCCGCCTGCGGGCGCTCTATTTTACCCGCACCACCGCCCCTTACGGCAACGGGCCGCTCTATCATCATATCGGCCTTTACGCCTATCGCCGCTCGGCACTCGAGAAATTCGTCAGCCTCGGCCCATCGACGCTGGAACGGCGCGAATCGCTGGAGCAGCTGCGGGCGTTGGAAGCCGGCATGCGCATCGATGTGGAGATCGTTGACACGGTTCCGCTCGGTGTCGATACTCCGAAGGACCTTGAAAAGGCCCGACGCATTCTTTCCGCCGCCTCTCTCTGACGGCATTCCCCCAAAGGCAGTCCCCCAAAAGGCAGTTAAATGATCACCAAGACCAACAAGATCTCCTTCCAGGGCGACTACGGCGCCAATTCCGACATGGCGAGCCGTGACATGTTCCCGACCATGGAGCCGCTGCCCTGCCAGACCTTTGAGGATGCCTTTTCCGCCATCGACAATGGTGAGGCCGATCTCGGCATGATTCCGATCGAGAACACCATAGCCGGACGTGTCGCCGACATTCACCACCTGCTGCCGGATTCGCGCCTGCATATAGTCGGCGAATATTTCATGCCGATCCGCTTCCAGCTGATGGTGTTGCCGGGCGTGAAAAAAGAAGAGATCCGCACGGTGCACAGCCATATCCATGCTCTTGGTCAGTGCCGCAATATCGTGCGCGCCAATGGCTGGAAGCCTGTGATAGCCGGCGATACCGCCGGCGCCGCCAAGCTGGTGCAGGAAACCGGCGACCGCAGCATGGCAGCGCTGGCGCCGCGGCTGGCAGCCGATCTCTACGGTCTCGAAATCATCGCGGAAAATGTCGAGGATACCGAAAACAACATGACGCGCTTCGTCGTGCTTTCGCGCGACGAGAACTGGGCGGAACGCAGCACACCGGACGAAAAGATCGTCACGACCTTCGTCTTTAATGTGCGCAACATCCCGGCATCGCTTTACAAAGCGCTCGGCGGCTTTGCGACGAACGGCATTAACATGACGAAGCTCGAAAGCTACCAGCTCGGCGGCCGTTTTGTAGCGACGCAGTTCTATGCCGACATCGAGGGCCACCCTTCTGATGCGCATGTGCGTCGTGCACTGGAAGAGCTGCGGTTCTTCTCTGAAAAAGTCCGCATCCTCGGCGTCTACAAGGGCCATCCGATGCGTGGAAAGCTCTAAACCTCATGGCTTGAGGAGCCGGCCATCCGTTGACGCCTTACCCTGCCAGCTTTGAGCGTCAGGGTGAGGACGAGCAATCGACGCGGCGCCAGATCACCCCGCGTCCTTGGCAACGACCTCGATGTGATATCCGTCGGGGTCGACGACGAAGGCGGCGAAATAATCCGGCGCATAATGCGGTCGTAGGCCCGGCGGCCCGTTGTCTGTGCCGCCATGCGCCAAGGCAGCGTCATGAAACAGCACGACGGCTTCCTGGCTTGGTGCTGAGAAAGCAAGATGGAAGCCCAAGCCCGGCGGGCTTGCCGCATCACCCCGCAACTTGATGGCAAATTTATCACCACCGCCCGGTGGACCATAGCCGACGGCCTGATCAGGGTCGCCGGGGTTCAGATCATCCCAGACCCGAACATAGCCCAAATGCGCAAATGCGGCGTCATAGAACGCTGCCGCTCGCTCGATATTCGAGACCCCGAAAGAAATGTGATGCAGCAATTGAGCCTCCTGCAGCCAAATCGTTTCCCTAATATTCGCCTCTAGCCCGGCAACAGCGATCGCCCCCAACAGCATGTTACGGGCGATCGGTTTCCCAGGCACGGCCGTCAGCAGATGCTGCGGCTCATCTGTCGATGAACCTTATTTATCCGGCTCACAAACGCGAAGGCGATGACCGTCCGGATCGAGCACGACGAAGGTCGGGCCGAAGTCCATCGTCGTCAGTTCCTGCGCAATCGGCAGGCCTTTCGCCTTCCAATCCTGGTAGTGCTTTTCGACCGCGCCGGCGCCTTCGACCATGAAACCCAGCTCGCCACGATTGCCGATGGCAGAAGGCTGCGGCTCTACGCTGCTGCGACGCCACAGGCCGAGATTGAAACCGTTTGCGAGCGAGAAGGCCACGAAATTCGGCGATGCGAAGGTCGGCTCGTGGCCAAGCAAATCACGGTAGAACGGTGCGCTCTCGGTGGGATCCTTGACGTAGAAGACGATGAGATTCGGGGTCATCATTTGGATATTCCTCTTGGTTGAGATGGATACTGGGGGCATGGGTAGGCGGTCCGGCGGGTCTTGCGCGACCCGCTGGGGAAAGATCTGTCGATGGTCAGTCAGGTGTTTGCTGACATGCGTTCCCAACGCGCATCGCGACCCTCGGATCAGCTTCCTGCGCTTGGGATTTTGATGTTGCGGATGTCGTTATCGCAGAAGTGCGAGATGCCTTACCGCATCCGGTCTTCCTCACGATAAGGGGCATGGCCGTCAAGAAAGCCGAGATCGCGCTTCACGGAATTCGGCGTTTCCTCAAGATCGAGACGATTCCAGCGGCGGCTGAAATAGCCGCTCGCAGCCTGCATGAGGCGAGCCGGCCATGCCGGCATAAGAATATTCCTGTCTGCGCGCGCCTCGATGTCGTCGCGATGTGCCTGCTTCGTTATGGTGAAAACGTTGCTTGCCATGATCGGTCCTCCTTCCTGTTTGGATGGTCCGATAATAACCAGGCCTACTGACAGTTTCTGGCAGTAGCGTTACGCCGGCAGCTTAATTATGGATCATGCCCTCGCGAGCCTGCCATTCCCTTGCGAGCGCGACGCGGCGGCGCGGGTAGCGCGCCTCCAGCACGGCAAAGTCAACGATGCGGTCGGCGCGGAAATGGCGATAGTCCTGGCGCAGCTCGCACCAGGCCATGACGATGCGCGAATTGTCGAAGTAGCCGAGCGCGAAGGGCCAGATGCGGCGGGTGGAAATCGTGCCGTTCACGTCGCCGTAGGTCAATTGCACCATTCGCTCTGTACGAATCGCCTTGCGCATCAGAGAAAGGTCGGCCTTGTCCTCCGTGATGCGCCGCGTGCCGACGACGACAGCCGCCTGATCAATCGCCTCGCGCATCTCTGAGGGCAGCACCGCGGCGATCTTCGCAAGCGCATCGGTTCCGGCTGCGGCCAGACGGGCGTCGGTTGCCCGCGCCACCCATCGTGACCCCAGAACCAATGCCTCGATCTCGTCCTGCGAAAACATCATCGGCGGCAGCATGAAGCCCGGCTTCAACACGTAACCAATGCCAGGCTCGCCTTCGATCACAGCGCCCTGCGACTGCAAGCTGGCGATATCGCGGTAGAGCGTGCGCAGGCTGACGCCGGTTTCCTCGGCAAGCACTGCGCCGCTCACTGGTCGGCGGTAGCGCCGCAGCGTCTGCAACAGCGTCAGCAATCGTTCCGAGCGAGCCATGGCGAAGTAAGACCTAGCGCTTCCATTCCACCCAATCACGCATCAGACGATGGGCGATGGCGCCCTTGGGCGGAGAGGTATTACCTGATGCAGAGACGCGATCCAGCATGGCAAGCGTCTCCTCCGGTGTAAACCAGCGACAATCATCGAGCTCTGCGCCATCCATATGGATTTCCGTCGACTTCGCCTCGGCATAGCAGCCGATCATCAACGAATGAGGCATCGGCCAGGGCTGAGACGCGTGGTAGCGTATACGACCGGTATGGATGCCTGATTCCTCGAATGTCTCACGACGTACGGCATTCTCGATGGTTTCGCCCGGCTCCAGGAAGCCGGCAAGGCAAGAATACATGCCGGGCGCGAAATGGTGGCTGCGGCCAAGCAGGCAGCGGTTCCGCTCCTCGTCGACGACAAGCATAATGACCACAGGGTCGGTGCGCGGAAAAATCATATGTTCGCAGGCCGTGCAGACCCGCTTGTAGCCGCCGATGCGGCTTTCCATGACCGAACCGCAGCGGCCGCAGAAGCGATTGTCGCTGTTCCAACGGATGAGGCTCATGCCCTGCGCCGCCTCGCCGAGGATTTCTCCCTCCAGCAGAAGATCGCGCCAGAGCGAACGCATGTCAGCCGGCTTATACTGGCTGGCAAGTTCATCAGCATTGATGCCTACCGGCACAGCCAGTCGCGGCTCCCCGGTCTTGCGGTAACCGAGAAGGACGGCTTCCTCCCAGTTCGGATCAAGCCCCTGCAGTTCGTAGCGGGCGAACAGAGGGTCGAGCACCTGGCCGTCATGCTTCAAAACAAGCCGGTCCTGAGCGAAGGCCAGGATGTGCGTGCCCTCCTTGGCGAGCGCGTGCTTGATCGTTTCCTCGTCGCGATGCTCGGCATCTCGGTCGAGCTGATTTTCCGCAAAGGCGGTGAGGCTGCTGGCTTCCGGATGCGGTGCATCCGAGGAAAAGATGGAATGGCTCATTGTGAAAGCGTTTCCCGCAACTTGGCTATGAGGCTGTTCATGTCTTCATCCGAATAGGGTTCCGCCTTGCCATAGCCCCAGACCGGGCCTGGCCAGTTGGCATCACCTTCGAACCGTGCGATGACATGAACATGCAGCTGACGGACAATATTTCCAAGTGCTCCGACATTGATTTTTGCAGCACCTGTCAGCGTCTTCAGCGCGCTTGCGACCTTATCCGTTTCGAAGGTCAGCAGGACCCGGTCGAGCGGAGTTAGATCGAAAACCTCCACTTTGTCGGGACGGCGGGGGATCAGCACGAGCCAGGGCCAGCGGCGATCCTTCATCAGCCGCACGTCGCAAAGGCCGGTAATGGTGACGGAAACGCTGTCATTGGCCAGGCGATCGTCGAGCGCGAACTCCTTCAAGGGGGCATCCTCCATTGTTTTTTCAAATGTTTAGCAGTTTTTTTTGACCTTGGCTTGCTTTTGATGGCGATATTGCCGATATGTGCATCCGGGAGGTTGGTGGTGGACGAGCCACTCGCCAACCGGGTCAGGTCCGGAAGGAAGCAGCCCTAACGAGCCCGGCACGGGTCATCGTGCCAGCCTCCCACCCTTTCTGAAAGCAAGACCCGGCTTTCGCCGGGCTATAAGCTTGGGCACCGGGCAATAAGCAGGGCGATGAGCGACAGCGAGCGACAAGCAAAAGATGCCGCCTCGACCGGCACCGGTTACCGGGTGCTGGCCCGCAAATACAGACCCAAGGACTTCACGGACCTGATGGTTGGCCAGGAGCCGATGGTTCGTACGCTGACCAACGCGTTCGAGACCGGCCGTATTGCGCAGGCCTATATGCTGACCGGCGTGCGCGGCGTCGGTAAGACGACGACGGCCCGCATCCTCGCGCGCGGTCTCAACTACAAGACCGCTTCGATCGATCGACCCACCATCGACCTGCGCGAACCCGGCGAACACTGCCAGGCGATCATGGAAGGCAGGCATGTCGACGTCATCGAGATGGACGCCGCCTCCCATACAGGTATCGATGATATCAGAGAGATCATCGAGCAGGTGCGCTACCGTCCGGTTTCGGCCCGCTATAAGGTCTATATCATCGACGAAGTGCACATGCTGTCGACAGCTGCCTTCAACGGTCTGCTGAAGACGCTGGAAGAGCCGCCGGAGCATGTGAAGTTTATCTTCGCCACGACCGAAATCCGTAAAGTTCCGATCACAGTGCTGTCGCGCTGCCAACGCTTCGACCTGCGCCGGATCAGCGCTTCCGATCTCGTGGGGCTGTTCACCACCATCGCCGGCAAGGAAGGCATCGAGGCTGAGCCGGAAGCGCTCGCCATGATCGCCCGTGCTGCCGAAGGCTCGGCGCGCGACGGCCTGTCACTGCTCGACCAAGCCATCGCCCATGGCAGCGGCTTCGTTGCCGCCGACGCCGTTCGCGCGATGCTTGGGCTTGCCGACCGCGCCCGCATCGTCGATCTATTCGGCCATATCGTCAAAGGCGATGTTTCGGCAGCGCTTGCCGAATTCAACAGCCAGTACGAAGCGGGCGCCAATCCCGTCGTCGTCCTCACCGATCTTGCCTATTTCACCCATCTCGTCACCCGCCTCAAATATGTGCCAGATGCCGCAGACGATCCGTCGCTGAGCGAAGTCGAGCGCACGAAGGCAATGGAATTCGCCCAGGGCGTGGCGGTGACGGCACTGTCGCGCATCTGGCAGATGCTGCTCAAAGGTATTACCGAAACGGAAAATGCCGCGCGCACCGCAGGCGCTGCTGAAATGGTGCTGATCCGGCTGGCGCATGCCGCTCACCTTCCGGCGCCTGAAGATGCCGCACGCAGGCTTACTGAGTTTTCCGAGAACAATGGTGCCGCGCGACCGCCATCCGGCGCGCCCATCGGTAATGGCGGTGGCGCCTCGGTTTCCTATCAAGGCAGCGCCGTGGCAAGGGCAGTGGAAACGCCTGCACCGAGGCCGACGCCTTCCGCACCGGTCGCCATGCTGCGCGCGGTGCCAAATACGCAGCCGGATTCACAACCCGTCGGCCGTATCGAATCGAAACCTGCCCAGGCGCCGAAGCCGCTGGTTCCGGTCAACTCCATGGCCGATATCGCCGAGCTTGCCGGCCAGAAGCGCGATCCGAAGATCAAGGCGCTGGTGCGCACTTTCGTTCGTCCCGTAAGGCTTGAGCCGGGCCGGCTCGACGTCAACCTGACGCCTGGTGCCCCGGGGACATTGCTCAACGAGCTTGCCGTCAAACTCAAGGAATGGACGGGTATTCACTGGATCGTCAGCCTCAGCCGCGACGAAGGCGAGCCGACGCTGGTGGAGGCCGAAGCGAACGTGCAGAAGCAGCGCGTCGCCGATGCCCGCCAGGACCCGGATGTCGCAGCGATCCTGTCGCAATTTCCCGGCGCCAAGATCATCGACGTCCGCGTGCGCGCGCCCGACGTGGACGAGGAAGAAGAGCAGACCGCGGCTCCCGCCATCGCCGAATCCATCGATGGCGATATTCTGCCGGGCGACGATATAGAATTCTAAGGGTAAGATGGGTGACATCGGGCCCGCCGGCTAAACAACCGCGGCGGCTGGCGAGAGATCGTGGCCAATGGGAATAGAAACAGGCAGAAGAAGGACCAATGACGATGCGCGACATCATGGGCATGATGGGCAAGGTTAAGGAAATGCAGGCCAAGATGGAGAAGATGCAGTCGGAAATCGCCGACATTCGCGTCGAAGGCAAGGCCGGCGGCGGCCTCGTCACTGTCACGGTCAATGGCAAGGGCCTGATGCTCGGCCTCAAGATTGACCCTTCGCTCTTCAAGGAAGACGATGTCGAGATCCTCGAAGACCTGATCGTCGCAGCCAACAAGGACGCCCAGGAAAAGGCCGAGGCAATCGCTGCCGAAAAGACCCGCGAACTTACGGCCGGCCTGCCGATCCCGCCCGGTTTCAAGCTGCCGTTCTGAGATTGGGACCTTTCGGCTCCGTCACCGGGCGATCGCTTTGCGGATCAATTCGCGGCCGATCGCCTTTGCCGGCTCGTTTCGCAGCACCAGCGATGTCGTCACCGCCCCGTAGCGCGCGATTGAATCGACGATGGTTTCAAGGTTAGCCGGTGTCGGCACGAGAACCTTGAGCAGGAAACAATCCTCGCCCGTGAGCCTGAGGACCTCGATAATCTCGGGCATTTCCGAAAACTGCTTCAGGCAAGGCCGGATATGTTCATGTGTCGTCCGCAGCCGGATGACCGCCAGCATACCGAGCCCGACAGCGGAGGGATCGATGACGGCACGGTATCCAACGATGACGCCACGCTCCTCCAGCCGCTTCAGCCGCTCTGACGCCGCGGGCTGCGAAAGACCGACGCGGCGACCGAGCTCCGAAACCGAAATTCGTCCGTCCTCCTGAAGAATCTCGATGATCGACAGATCGGTCGGATCCAGGCCTCTTTCGATACTATCCATGCTGCACCTTAAATTCATCGGCTGATGAAAACTTTATCCGATGGATTGCAATGTCAATCACTATCCCGGCATGTCAGCATTTCTCCGTCATACACTATGGAGAAAGGATAGCGATGAACGATATCATCATGCTTCCGGGCCTTGGCGGCTCGGGCGAAAGTCATTGGCAGACGCTATGGGAACGACAGGATCCAAGCATTCGTCGGTTCCAGCCGTCAAGCTGGGACAGGCCGATGCTCACCGACTGGATTGGCGCGCTCGAACGGGAAATCGCAACCTCAAAGACACCGCCGATCCTGATCGCACATAGCCTTGCCTGCCAGCTCATCGCCCATTGGGCACCCATCGGGAAAGCCGCGATCCTTGGCGCCTTTCTCGTGGCGCCGCCTGAACCTACGGGTGAAATCTACCTTGCCGAGGCCGGCAGCTTCGCCCATCCGCCACGGCAAAGGCTGTCCTTTCCAACCCAGCTGGTCGCAAGCACCGACGATCCGTTCTGCTCCCTCGATTATGCGCGCGATAGCGCCGAAATATGGGGCAGCGCCTTCGTCGATATAGGGCCGCGCGGCCATATCAATGGCGCATCGGGTCTGGGAGATTGGCCTGAGGGCAAGGCGATCTTCGAACGTTTTCGCGCAGAGCTCCGGTAGGAGCAAAGCTGGCGTTTGGAAAAGGTGCGCCGGAATGCTATCTCTGGCGTTCTTCTTCCAGATATCGTCTGGCTTGTCCGTTCGGAGGAAATGCCATGAGTTTGTCGACGCTGCTGGTTTTTGCCGGTGCCCTGTTCATTGCTGCCGGATCGCCGGGACCTAACATCGCCGCGCTTGTGGCGCGCGTTTTGACGAAGGGCGCACGCAACGTGCTGCCCTTCCTCTCCGGCATGTGGCTCGGCGAAGCGATCTGGCTGACTTTCGCCGTCGCCGGTCTTGCGACCATTGCCGAAACCTTCCATGTCGCTTTCGTGGTGATCAAATGGCTCGGCGTTGCCTATCTGCTCTATCTTGCCTGGAAGATGTGGTTTGCCTCCTCCGACACGACGGGAGAGGAGTTGCCGGACGAACAATCGGCCACGCGCCTCTTCCTGGCGGGCTTCACGGTGACCATGGGCAATCCGAAGATCATGGTGTTCTACGTGGCGCTGCTGCCCTCGATCATCGATCTGCATGCCGTCACGCTCTTCGGCTGGGCCGAACTGGTAACGACGATGTTCGCAGTGCTCGTTATCATCGATCTTACCTGGGCCATGCTTGCCGCGAAGGCGAGAACCTTCCTTAAGAGCCGTCGCGCGGTCCGCATCGCCAATCGCACCAGCGCGACCACCATGGCCGGTGCTGCCGTGGCGATTGCCATGCGCTGAGACTAAAGCGCCTCGTTTTCGAGCGTAGCGCGCAGCTTGTAGTGGATCGGTGCAGCGAGATACCGCGCCAGATCCTCCGGAGACAATCGCCTGCTGAAAGTTGCCATCATTTCGGGCATCGTGACCGGCGCGCCCGCATAAGGCACGTACTCGACGGGCATGCCGGCGCCGACCGTACCGCCCGCAAGCACACGGCAATAGATGCCGGGACGCCCTGCCCGGGTATAGCGCTTCGCGAATTTGGGGTCGCCCATCTTCGCCGCGAACGTGGCGCAGGGGATGCGGGCACAGGTCACTTCCAAAACAAGATCGCCGGCTATGAATCTATCTCCGACCGAGACGGCGCAGTTATCGAGCCCTTCGAGAATGAGGTTTTCGCCGAAAAAGCCGGGCTCCAATGCTTGCCCAAGCTCTCTTGCCCACCAATCCAGCGTCAGCGAACCCTCGACATAAACCGCCTGATCGCGGCCGCCATGATGCTCGCGATTGCAGATGGCGTCTCCAAGCAGACCCTGCGCATCGATCATCACGGCGCCGTTCACGGCATGCTTGTTGATACCGGTCTTGGTTTTCCTGCCCGGCAGCGTTTCGGGGGCACCGAGGCAAACGGCCAGAATTTTCATCGTTCAACCACGCCTTCCGCGATTCCGTTCCGTGAGCTTATGAGCTAAAAGCCTCCCATGGCAAAGCGAGTCACCGGCCCCGAAATCGAAAAACTCATTCAGCTCCTGGCGAAGGTACCGGGCCTTGGACCGCGCTCGGCGCGGCGGGCAGCGCTGCACCTGATCAAGAAGAAGGATCAGCTTCTCGGGCCGCTATCCCACGCGATGGGCGAAGCCTATGACAAGGTGAAGATTTGCTCGCGTTGCGGCAATGTCGATACCGTCGACCCCTGCACCGTCTGCACCGACGACCGGCGCGACCAGTCTGTCATCATCGTCGTCGAGGATGTTTCCGATCTCTGGGCACTGGAGCGCGCCGGCGCGATGAACGCCGCCTATCACGTGCTCGGCGGCGTGCTGTCCCCGCTCGACGGCGTCGGGCCTGACGATCTCAATATTCGCGGCCTGATAGCGCGCGTCGGCGAAGGTGGCGTCCGCGAGATCATCATCGCCGTCAACGCCACGGTCGAAGGGCAAACCACAGCGCACTATATAACTGACCAGCTTGCCGGCCTTGAAGTCAAGATCACCCGGCTTGCCCATGGCGTGCCTGTCGGGGGCGAGCTTGATTATCTCGACGAAGGCACGCTGACGGCGGCGCTTCGGGCGAGAACGGCGATTTGAAAGGATTGCGCATGACGCGCGGATGGGATGCATCCAGAATGATCGCGATGAAGATCAGATATTCTCTGTACTTGCTCTGCATTTTCCTCCTAGCCCTCCTCCCCCTGCCCGCCTTCGCCGCCTCTAAAGCGGATGTCGAAGCGCAGTTTCAGTCCTGGATCCAGAAGGATCTCTGGCCGGAAGCGCGCAAGGCCGGAATTTCGGAGAAGACCTTCAAGGCCGCCTTTGCGGGCATCGCGCTGAACTGGGATCTGCCGGATCTGGCGCCGCCGGGCTTCCCGAAGCCCAAGGAGCAGAAGCAGACCCAGGCCGAATTCTCCTCGCCTGCCCCCTATTTCAATGAGGGACGGCTACAGAAACTGGCCGTAACTGGGCGGGGCCTTGCCTCGCAATATGCGCCTGTGCTGCGCCGGATCGAAAAGACCTATGGCGTTCCCGGACCGATCCTGCTCGCCATATGGGGCCGCGAGACCGGCTTCGGCGTCGCCAAGTTGCCGAATTCAGCCATTCAGGTGTTGGCGACCAAGGCCTTCATGTCGACGCGCAAGGACATGTTCCGCACGGAGCTCATCGCGGCGCTGCGCATCCTCGAGCATGGCGACGTCACGCCCGATCAGTTCCGGGGCTCATGGGCCGGCGCGCTTGGCCAGCCGCAGTTCATGCCGACCAACTATCTGAAATATGCGGTAGATTTCGATGGCGACGGCCATCGCAACATCTGGACCTCGGTGCCGGATACGTTGGCATCCATAGCCAACTATCTGGTTCAGAAGGGCTGGCAGCGCGGCCGAGGCTGGGGTTATGAGGTGAAAATCCCGCAAAATGTCTCCTGTGCCCAGGAAGGACCCGATCTCGCCAAGCCGATCTCGCAATGGGCTTCAGTCGGCATCGCGCGGGTATCGGGCAAGGCGTTTCCATCCGAGGAATTGAAGGCAAGCGGCATGATGCTGGTGCCGGCCGGCCGCGACGGACCCGAATTCATCGTCACGCCGAACTTCTACGTCATCAAGGAATACAACAACTCCGACCTCTACGGCATCTATATCGGCAATCTCGCCGATCGCATCGCCTCCGGCAGCGGCGCCTTCGAGGAAAAATGGGGCGATGTCGGCAAGATGCTGCGCTCCGATGTCGCCGGTATGCAGAAGGCTCTGGAGCACAAAGGCTATGATATCGGCGGCACGGACGGCCTGCCCGGCTACAAGACCAGACGGTCGATCGGCCAGTGGCAGGAAAAGAACGGCATGAAGCCCACCTGCTATCCCGACAGCTCGATGCTCGGCATGCTGAAATAGGCGCGGAAACTGCTTTCGGCGTGAATGCCTTGCAATTCGCCGGAAAGAGGCTTATATCGGCATCAAATTCTTGATCGTGTGATGAAGAGTGGGCCGCAAGGACCCGCTCTTTTTTATTAGCACGATCTCCGAATGCAAAGACATTGCAGGAGTGAATGCTTGTCGGACGTGACAAACGCAGACAATACCAACGAACCCAGGCTGATCGTCGAAACCGGCCTTGATCAGCGTGTCGCCGCCATCATCGAGCCCGTCCTTGTGGGCATGGGCTACCGCCTGGTGCGCGTGCGTCTCCTCAACCTGAACGGCCTGACGCTGCAGATCATGACCGAGCGCAACGACGGCACCATGACCGTCGAGGATTGCGAAGCGGTCTCCACGGCGGTTTCGCCGGTTCTGGATGTGGAAGATCCGATCGATAAGGCGTATCATCTCGAAGTTTCGTCGCCCGGCATCGACCGTCCGATGGTGCGCAAATCGGATTTCCAGCGCTGGATCGGCCATCTCGTCAAATGCGAAACGTCGATCCTTGTCGAGAACCGCAAGCGTTTCCGCGGCAAGATCATTGCCGTCGACGCCGAGGGCTTCACGATCGAGCGTGACGAAGCCACCCGCGGCGAGGAGCCGAAGGTAATCATTCCGTTCAGCACCTTGGCCGAAGCCAAGCTGATCCTGACGGACGATCTCATCCGCGACGCGCTGCGCGCCGACAAGCTGGCGAAAGCCGAGGCAGCGAACCAGAACGAAGCGGACGAAGACGAAGAATAACCGATCAACGAACCGCCTGACGGAACGGGAACCCTAGGGCAGGAAGACGGAGACTAAAGACAATGGCAGTCAGTGCGAACCGGCTAGAACTTCTGCAGATCGCAGATGCAGTGGCGCGCGAAAAGGTCATCGACCGTGAGATCGTGCTTGCCGCAATGGCGGATGCGATCCAGAAGGCCGCACGCTCGCGTTACGGCACGGAGTCGAACATCCGCGCCGACATCAATCCGAAGACCGGCGAAATCCGTCTGCAGCGCCTGCTCGAAGTCGTCGAGAAGGCCGAAGACTATTCCACGCAGATCCCACTGGAACTCGCACGCGATCGCAACCCGGACGCAGCCCTTGGCGATTTCATCGCCGATCCGCTGCCGCCGATGGATTTCGGCCGTATCGCTGCCCAGTCGGCCAAGCAGGTCATCGTGCAGAAGGTGCGCGAAGCCGAGCGTGACCGCCAGTTCGACGAATTCAAGGATCGCGTCGGCGAAATCGTCAACGGCACCGTCAAGCGCGTCGAATACGGCAACGTCATCGTTGACCTCGGCCGCGGTGAAGGTATCATCCGCCGCGACGAGATGATCCCGCGCGAAAACTTCCGCTACGGCGACCGCGTCCGCGCCTATGTCTACGACGTCCGCCGCGAACAGCGCGGCCCGCAGATCTTCCTGTCGCGCACGCATCCGCAGTTCATGGTCAAGCTCTTCACCATGGAAGTGCCTGAAATCTACGACGGCATCATCCAGGTGAAGTCGGTCGCCCGCGATCCGGGTTCGCGCGCCAAGATCGCCGTCATCTCGAACGACTCGTCGATCGATCCCGTCGGCGCCTGCGTCGGTATGCGCGGTTCACGCGTTCAGGCCGTCGTCGGCGAACTGCAGGGCGAAAAGATTGACATCATTCCCTGGTCCAATGAGCCGGCGAACTTCGTCGTCAACGCGCTGCAGCCGGCCGAAGTCGCCAAGGTCGTTCTCGACGAAGATGCCGAGCGCATCGAAGTCGTGGTTCCCGACGAGCAGCTGTCGCTGGCCATCGGCCGCCGCGGTCAGAACGTCCGCCTCGCGTCGCAGCTGACCGGCTGGGACATCGACATCATGACGGAAGCCGAGGAATCGGAACGCCGTCAGAAGGAATTCAACGAGCGCACCAACCTCTTCATGGATGCACTCGACGTCGACGAAATGGTTGGTCAGGTTCTGGCTTCCGAAGGCTTTGCCGCGGTCGAGGAACTGGCTTACGTCGATCTCGATGAAATCGCTTCCATCGACGGTTTCGACGAAGACACCGCGCAGGAAATCCAGACCCGCGCCCGCGAATATCTCGAAAAGCTCGAAGCCGAGATGGACGAAAAGCGCAAGGCACTCGGCGTTTCCGACGAGCTTCGTGAGATCAACGGCATGACCGCACAGATGATGGTTGTGCTTGGCGAAGACGGCATCAAGACGATCGAAGACTTCGCCGGCTGCGCCGCCGACGACCTCGTCGGCTGGAGCGAACGCAAGAACGGCGAGACGAAGAAGTACGAAGGCTTGTTCTCCAAGCTCGAAGTCTCGCGCGTCGAAGCAGAACAGATGGTCGTGCAGGCTCGCCTGCTCGCCGGCTGGATTACCGAAGCCGATCTCGCCGCTGAGGCCGAAGAGGCTGCGGAGGACGAAACCGAGCAAGAAGCATGACGATCACCGAGGGGCCTGACGCTCCGCCCGAGGACGATGATCTCGGCGGTGACGGCGCAAATGGCCGCATGTGCATCGTAACACGCGAAAGCGGATCGCCCGACGAGTTGATCCGCTTCGTCGCCGCTCCGGACGGGACAGTCGTTCCCGATCTGAAGCGGCAGCTGCCGGGACGCGGGTGCTGGGTCAAGCTCGACCGGGCGCTCGTGGACAAGGCAGTAGCAAAGAAACTGTTTTCACGCGCCTTGAAGGCGGAAGTGACGGCACCGGCCGATCTGGGTGCCATCGTCGACCGTCTTCTCGTGGCGCAGCTGGCCGGGATGATGCACATGGCGCGCAAGGCGGGCCGGTTCGTCAGCGGTTCGGCGAAGGTCGATGGCGCCGTTCGCAACGGCTCGGCACTTGCCGTGTTCCACGCGATCGCCGCCGCCGACGATGGCGTCCGCAAGATCGACCAGGCACGCAAAGCCTGGCATCTCGGTATGGAAACCGAAAAGGAAATACCTTCCTTCCGTGTCTTTACGGAAGCGGAGATGGAAGAACTGATGGGCCAGAATGCTTTTATCCATGCCGCAGCGCTTGCAGGGCAGGCGGGTGAAGGTGTAGTGAAGCGCGCAAACCTGCTCGAACGGTACCGCAACGGCGGTCAGTCCCGGGCAACGGGCGGCGCTGGCCGGCGAAAACAATGACGCGGTCACCGGCCTATGCCGGACGCCTCATTAAGGTACATGCATTGAACGACAGGGTCTGACGGAGAATTCCGTACCCTGTCCGAAGGAACGGGAACGGAATGACCGACAATCAAGACGACAAGACGCTGAGTGTTTCAGGTAAGAAGACTCTCACCCTGAAGCCTTCAGGCGTAAACCAGGGCACCGTGCGCCAGGACATGGGCCGCGGTCGCACCAAGGCGGTCGTGGTTGAAACCCGCAAGCGCCGCCCGCTGCGCCCGGAAGACGAAAAGCCAATCACAGCTTCGACTGCACCTGCTGCGGCACCATCCGTGACGCGCGTCGCTGAACCGACGCCGCAGCCGCCGCGCCCGCCGCAGCCGGCTCCGCGCATTCATCAGCCCGGTGGCCAGCAGCAGCGGCCGGGACAGTCCAACCAGGGCTATCAGCAGCGCCCGCAGCAGGAACGCTCGTCGCGTCCGGTGGTTCTGAACCATCTGTCCGCCGATGAAATGGATGCCCGCCGCCGCGCGCTTGCCGACGCCCAGGCCCGCGACGCCGCGGATGCAATTCGTCGTGCCGAAGAAGAGGCACGACGCCGCCAGGAAGAAGAAGCACGCCGCATCGCCGAGCAGGCTGAAGCAGCACGCCGCGCCGCCGAAGAGGCTGCCCGCGCTGTGGAAGCGAAGGCGGAAGCCGCCGCTGCTCCAGTGAGCGAAGCCAAGGTCGAAGCCCCGAAGCCGGCTGCAAAGCCCGCAGCAGCACCCGTCGTCGCCCGACGCCCGGATGCCTCTGCGCCGCAACCTGCCCGCCCCGGCGCACCCGCATCGGAAGCGCCGGCCAATCGCCGTCGCCCGGGCAGCGACGAGGAAGAAAATCGTGGGCCGCCACGCGGCGCTCCGGCACGCGGCAAGGTCGTGCGTCCGGAACCGGCAAAGCCCGTTACCACGCGTCCGAAGACCGAGGATGAACGCCGTCGCGGCAAGCTGACGGTCACCACGGCGAATGTCGACGAAGACGGCAATGCGCGCGGTCGCTCGCTTTCGGCCATGCGCCGCCGGCAGGAGAAGTTCCGCCGCAGCCAGATGCAGGAAACGCGCGAAAAGATTTCGCGTGAAGTCGTCCTGCCTGAGACCATCACCATTCAGGAACTGTCGCAGCGCATGTCCGAACGCGCCGTCGACGTCATCAAGTTCCTGATGAAGGAAGGTCAGATGATGAAGCCGGGCGACGTGATCGACGCCGATCTGGCCGAACTCATCGCCGGCGAATTCGGCCACACGGTCAAGCGCGTTTCGGAATCCGACGTCGAACAGGGCATCTTCAACGTTGCCGACGAGGAAGGCGAACTGGTTTCCCGTCCGCCCGTCGTCACCATTATGGGTCACGTCGACCACGGCAAGACCTCGCTGCTCGACGCCATCCGCCATGCGAACGTGGTGGCCGGCGAAGCCGGTGGCATCACCCAGCATATCGGCGCCTATCAGGTCGAGCAGAACGGTCAGAAGATCACCTTCATCGACACTCCAGGCCACGCCGCCTTCACGGCAATGCGTGCCCGCGGCGCCCAGGCGACCGACATCGCGATCCTGGTCGTTGCAGCCGATGACAGCGTGATGCCGCAGACGATCGAATCGATCAACCACGCCAAGGCGGCGGGTGTTCCGATCATCGTGGCGATCAACAAGATCGACAAGCACGAAGCCAACCCGCAGAAGGTCCGTACGGAACTGCTGCAGCACGAAGTCTTCGTCGAATCCATGGGCGGTGAAGTGCTCGACGTGGAAGTATCCGCGAAGAATCGCACCAACCTCGACAAGCTGCTCGAAGCCATCCTGCTGCAGTCGGAAATCCTTGATCTCAAGGCCAATCCGAACCGCACGGCCGAAGGCACCGTCATCGAAGCTCAGCTCGATCGCGGTCGTGGCTCCGTCGCTACCGTCCTCGTTCAGAAGGGCACGCTGCGTCCGGGCCAGATCGTCGTTGCCGGCGATCAGTGGGGCCGTGTGCGCGCTTTGATCAACGACAAGGGCGAGCATGTGAAGGAAGCCGGTCCGGCCACGCCGGTCGAGGTTCTGGGTCTGTCGGGCACACCGGCGGCAGGCGACAAGTTCGCCGTCGTCGAAAACGAGAGCCGTGCCCGCGAGATCTCCGAATACCGCCAGCGTCTGGCCCGCGACAAGGCCGCTGCCCGCCAGTCCGGACAGCGCGGTTCGCTCGAACAGATGATGACCCAACTGCAGACCGTCGGCGTGAAGGAATTCCCGCTGGTGATCAAGGGCGACGTGCAGGGCTCGATCGAAGCCATTGCCGGAGCGCTCGACAAGCTCGGCACCGACGAAGTCCGTGCCCGCATCGTCCATTCGGGCGCAGGCGGCATCACCGAGTCGGATATTTCGCTGGCAGAAGCGTCGAACGCAGCCATCATCGGCTTCAACGTTCGCGCCAATGCACAGGCACGCCAGTTCGCAGAGCGCGAAGGCATCGAAATCCGCTACTACAACATCATCTACGATCTGGTGGATGACGTGAAGGCAGCGATGTCGGGTCTTCTATCTCCGGAGCGTCGCGAAACCTTCCTCGGCAATGCCGAGATCCTCGAGGTGTTCAACATCACGAAGGTCGGCAAGGTCGCAGGTTGCCGCGTCACCGAAGGCAAGGTCGAGCGTGGCGTCGGCGTCCGCCTGGTGCGCGACAACGTCGTCATCCACGAGGGCAAGCTCAAGACCCTCAAGCGCTTCAAAGACGAAGTCTCTGAAGTCAACATGGGTCAGGAATGCGGTATGGCCTTCGAGAACTACGAAGACATCCGCGTCGGCGATACGATCGAGTGCTTCCGCGTCGAGCACATCACCCGCACGCTGTAAGCGATCTTTCGATTTGCACGATATCAAAACCGCCGGCCACGACCGGCGGTTTTTTGTTGGATCCGACCGAGCGAGGATGAACCGAAGCCATGACCAATGGGTCTGAAGACCACGATTCAGTCACCGTTTCCTTCCTGCGCCAGCCCGACGAACATGTCGCGGTGATGCTGCGGGCAGGCCGACGCATAGCACGCCGCAGCCCGCAAAAAGCCCAGAACGAGGTGGGATGGTTCTTCATATCGGCGATTGCCGTTGGCGCGGGCCTGCCGGTTCTTTTCTATCTGCTAAGACGCTATGTCTATGTCCCCGTCTTCGGACTATCGCCTTCCATCCACGAAGCCGACATTGCCATTATATGGCTTGTGCCTTCGCTGATGATCTATGCGCTCATTCTGGTTTATGCCCAATGGGCGATGCGGCGACGGCGGGCAGTAATGCGGTCACGCATTCGACCTGGTGTCACGATCACCGTAACGGCCAATGCGCAGGGTGCATCCTGGGCGTCGACGGATACCAGGATTTGGCTCGGCTGGAGCGAAATCATCAGTATCAGCCGCGTCGACGGGCGGATCGAGTTCGATCTCGAGTCTTTCTTCACCTATATTCCGGCCTCCGCCTTTTCCGATCAACAGGTGCAGGATGCCGCATTCGCAAGGATTCTGGGCTTCTGGCGGGCCGCAAACCCTGTCCAGCCTTGACCTTTGCGCCGGATCGAGTCATTTGACCCCCTTTATCGCGTCCAAGGGACGCTGCTAACGGAACAACCATGACCAGACCAACTTCTTCCGCGCCTTCGCAGCGCATGCTTCGCGTCGGCGAGCAAGTGCGCTCAGCGATCACGCAGGTTCTGCAGCGTGGCGAAGTGCGCGACGACCTGATCGAGCGCACCGTGATTTCCATTTCCGAGGTGCGCATGTCGCCGGATCTGAAGATCGCCACCGCCTTCGTGACACCGCTCGGCGTTGCCGATCACGCCGCTGTGATCGAGGCGCTGAATCGCCATGCGAAATATATCCGCGGCCGCCTCGGTCCGCAGCTTCGGCAGATGAAGTACATGCCGGAAGTGCGCTTCCGCGACGATACGAGCTTCGACAACTACCAGAAGATCGACGCATTGCTGCGCTCGCCCGAGGTCAGCCGTGACCTCGAAGACGACAACGACCAAGATCAATAACAGAGACAGAGAATGTCCAAGCCACGCAAGCCCAAGGGCCGCCCGATTTCGGGCTGGCTCATCCTCGACAAGCCGGTCGATTTCGGTTCGACCGAAGCTGTTTCCAAGATCAAGTGGCTGTTCAAGGCCCAGAAGGCCGGCCATGCCGGCACGCTCGATCCGCTCGCCTCCGGCATGCTGCCGATCGCGCTCGGCGATGCCACCAAAACGGTTCCCTACGTCATGGACGGCCGCAAGATCTATGAATTCACCGTGACCTGGGGTGAAGAGCGCGCTTCCGACGATCTCGAAGGCGAAGTGACCGCCACCTCGGACGCCCGTCCGAGCGAAGAGGAGATCCGTGCGCTGCTGCCGAAATATACCGGCGTCATCCAGCAGGTTCCACCGCAGTTTTCCGCGATCAAGATATCAGGCGAGCGCGCCTATGACCTCGCCCGTGAAGGCGAGACGGTCGAGATCCCCTCGCGCGAAGTCGAGATCTTTCGGCTGACGCTGCTGGCTTGCCCGGATGCCAACACTGCCCACTTCGAAGTGGAATGCGGCAAGGGCACCTATGTGCGCGCGCTGGCCCGCGATTTCGGTCGCGATCTCGGCTGCCGCGGCTATATTTCCGGCCTGCGCCGCAGCTTCGTCGCACCCTTCGCTGAAGAGACGATGGTGCCGCTTGCCGATCTGGTGGCACTGGAAGAGATCGAGGATGCCGATGAGCGGCTTGCCGCGCTCGATGCTCTGCTTATCGATACGGCGGAAGCCCTGTCGTCACTGCCGCATCTCGTCATCAACGACGACCAAGCGCACCGCCTGAAGATGGGCAACCCCATTCTCGTGCGCGGCCGCGATGCGCCGGTCGCCGAAACCGAGGCCTATGCCACGGCACGCGGCAAGCTGATCGCCATCGGCGAGATCGGCCAGGGCGAATTCCGCCCCAAGCGCGTCTTCGTCTGACCTTCGATCAGCCGGAGAAGCCGACTACGCATAGGCCCGAAAATCGGAATCGATTTTCGGGCCTATGCGTAGGGTAAAAGAGATAGAGCGACTTTGTGCTTCCGAAGGAAGCACGGCGCTCTATTGCTGGGCAATGGCGATGCGATATGCTGCCCGACGGGCCATCGTGGCCCGTTCAAAGGGGGCAAACATGCGCAGAGTTGCATTCGGAATACTGGCATTCCTTTCCCTGTTTCTGGCAATCGCCAGCGCCCAATCCGCCGAGCGATGGGCCGGGCTGCCGCCATTTCCGCCAATGCCGCAGCCGAAAACGAGCGGCATGGCCGATGTCAACGACATCAAGATGTATTACGCCGAATATGGCGAAGGTGACCCGATCCTCTTCATTCATGGGGGACTTGGGAATGCCGACATCTGGGGTCGCCAGGTCGCCGATTTCGCCAAGGATCACCTGGTCATCGTTGCCGACAGCCGCGGTCACGGCCGCTCGACGCGCAGCCAGCAGCCCTTCGGCTACGACCTGATGACCTCGGACTATGTTGCTCTGCTCGACTACCTGAAGATCGGCAAGGTGACGCTCGTCGGATGGTCCGATGGCGGCATCATCGGCATCGACATGGCCATGAAACATCCCGAAAAGCTGAAGCGCGTGGTCGCTCAGGCCGCCAATGTCACGACCGACGGCGTGAAGCCCGACGTCATGAACAACAAGACTTTCAACGACTACATCAACGTGGCCGGCGACTACTACAGAAAGCTGTCGCCAACGCCCAACGAGTACGATGCCTTCGTCAGCCAGATCTCGCAGATGTGGGCGAGCCAACCAGCATGGACGGCAGCCGACCTCGGAAAGATCGCCGTGCCGGTGACGCTTGCCATCGGCGACCATGACGAGGCGGTGAAGCTCGACCATACCGAGATGATGGCAAAGGAGATCCCTGGCGCCAAGCTCGTCATTCTGAAGGATGCGAGCCATTTCGCCATGCTGCAGGATCCGGAGGGGTATGACGCCATGGTTCGGGACGCCATAGCGGGACGCTGAAACAGGCCGGGAAACCGCCTCGGGGAGAACCCTCTTTCCATTGGCGCTCATTTGGTTTATAGGCAGCGCCAGCATCGGGCATGCCTGATTGCATTCGCGGCCAATGCTGGACGACATCCCGGCGTTTGGCGACTTTAATTTCCTCTCATAGAAAGGACTATCCGATGTCGATCACTGCTGAGCGCAAGGCTGCGCTGATCAAGGAATACGCGACCGCTGAAGGCGACACCGGTTCTCCGGAAGTCCAGGTTGCGATCCTGACCGAGCGCATCAACAACCTCACGGACCACTTCAAGGACCACAAGAAGGACAACCACTCCCGTCGTGGTCTCCTGACGATGGTTTCCAGCCGGCGTTCGCTTCTTGACTACCTCAAGAAGAAGGACGAAGGCCGTTATACCAAGCTGATCACCAGCCTCGGTATCCGTCGCTAACGGAATTTCCGGCGGGCGTTCACCTGAACGTCCGCCGGATGCTTATGAAGGGTATGAGCCCTTGAGACCAGTTTCCCTCGCGCCTTGTGTCTGCGCGATGCGAAATTGCCGGCAGCCCGGATGGGCCGGCGCTGCCAACAACAACCGTTGACCTGTCATGGGGCAGGATTGCCGGATGCTTTCAGCCGAAGCTTCGCGCTTCGGCCGATTTTCGAAAGCCTCTCGTTGTCTTGCCCGTGATGCGTCACATTTCGTGCGGTTGAAGACGTGCCTTGCCGAAATCGTCGGCGATGGCGCCTTTTCCCGTACAATGTAAGGACAAGATATGTTCGATACCCATACCGTCGAAATCGAGTGGGCAGGCCGCCCGCTGAAGCTCGAAACCGGCAAGATCGCCCGCCAGGCCGACGGCGCCGTCGTTGCCACCTACGGCGAGACCGTGGTGCTTGCGACCGTCGTTTCCGCCAAGGCTCCTAAGCCGGGCCAGGACTTCTTCCCGCTCACCGTCAACTACCAGGAAAAGACCTACGCAGCCGGCAAGATCCCCGGCGGCTACTTCAAGCGCGAGGGCCGTCCGAGCGAAAACGAAACGCTCGTTTCCCGCCTGATCGACCGCCCGATCCGCCCGCTCTTCCCGGAAGGCTACAAGAACGACACGCAGGTCGTCGTAACCGTTATCCAGCATGACCTGGAAAACAATCCGGACATTTTGTCGATGGTCGCGACCTCGGCTGCCCTGACGCTCTCGGGTGTTCCGTTCATGGGCCCGATCGGCGGTGCTCGCGTCGGCTACATCAACGGCGAATACGTCCTCAACCCGCATCTCGACGAAATGGACGAGTCGAGCCTCGACCTCGTCGTCGCTGGTACGCAGGAAGCCGTTCTCATGGTCGAATCCGAAGCCAAGGAACTGGCTGAAGACGTCATGCTCGGCGCCGTCATGTTCGGTCACCGCGGCTTCCAGCCGGTTATCGATGCGATCATCAAGCTCGCGGAAGTAGCTGCCAAGGAGCCCCGCGACTTCCAGCCGGAAGACTATTCCGAGCTCGAGAAGGAAATGCTCGGCCTCGCTGAAGCCGACCTGCGCGACGCCTACAAGATCACCCAGAAGGCCGATCGCTACGCAGCCGTCGACGCCGTCAAGGCCAAAGTGAAGGCGCACTTCCTGCCTGCCGAAGGCGAAGCCAAGTACACGGCTGAAGAAGTCGGCGCTATCTTCAAGCACCTGCAGGCCAAGATCGTTCGCTGGAACATCCTCGACACATCGAGCCGCATCGACGGCCGCGACCTGTCGACCGTTCGCCCGATCGTTTCCGAAGTCGGCCTCCTGCCGCGCACGCACGGTTCGGCTCTCTTCACCCGCGGTGAAACGCAGGCGATCGTCGTTGCCACGCTCGGCACCGGCGAAGACGAGCAGTTCGTCGACAGCCTGACCGGCATGTACAAAGAAAACTTCATGCTGCACTACAACTTCCCGCCCTACTCGGTCGGCGAAACCGGCCGCATGGGTTCTCCGGGCCGCCGCGAAATCGGCCATGGCAAGCTCGCATGGCGCGCTGTTCATCCGATGCTGCCGACGGCGGAACAGTTTCCCTACACGCTGCGCGTCGTTTCGGAAATCACCGAGTCCAACGGCTCCTCCTCGATGGCGACCGTCTGCGGCACCTCGCTGGCGCTGATGGATGCCGGCGTTCCGCTGGCAAAGCCGGTTGCCGGTATCGCCATGGGCCTGATCAAGGAAGAAGAGCGCTTCGCCGTTCTCTCCGACATCCTGGGTGACGAAGATCACCTCGGCGACATGGACTTCAAGGTTGCCGGTACCGAAGCCGGTATCACCGCCCTGCAGATGGACATCAAGATCGAAGGTATCACCGAAGAGATCATGAATGTCGCTCTGAACCAGGCGAAGGGTGGCCGCCTGCACATTCTCGGCGAAATGGCCAAGGCCATCTCCGAGAGCCGCGGCCAGCTCGGCGAATTCGCTCCGCGCATCGAAGTGATGAACATCCCGGTCGACAAGATCCGCGAAGTCATCGGCTCCGGCGGCAAGGTCATCCGCGAAATCGTCGAAAAGACCGGCGCGAAGATCAACATCGAGGACGACGGCACCGTCAAGATCGCCTCCTCCTCCGGCAAGGAAATCGAAGCGGCCCGCAAGTGGATCCACTCGATCGTGGCTGAGCCGGAAGTCGGCCAGATCTACGAAGGCACTGTTGTCAAGACCGCTGACTTCGGCGCCTTCGTCAACTTCTTTGGCGCCCGCGACGGCCTCGTCCACATCTCGCAGCTCGCTTCCGAGCGCGTTGCGAAGACGCAGGACGTCGTCAAGGAAGGCGACAAGGTCTGGGTCAAGCTGCTCGGCTTCGACGAACGCGGCAAAGTTCGCCTCTCCATGAAGGTCGTCGACCAGGCTACCGGCCAGGAGATCGCCGCCGACAAGAAGAAGGACGACGCAGCCGAGTAAGCTGCGCCTTCATCCAAGTTCCGGGGCGCGGGATCTTTTCCGCGCCCTTTTTATATTAAATGCCGTCGGCTGCCTTCGCTGAAACTGCGTGCCCGGCCCCTCACCCTAGCCCTCTCCCCGCTTCAACGGAGACAGGGCTAGGGTGAGGGGCAAGCACAAGATACGATAAGGCCACGGATATCCGACGATCCAAATCCACCTTTCACGACGAGACCGCACCCATGAGCCGCGATGCCCTGAAGACCCTGTTTCACCCCTTTGCCTCCAGTACTGTCGACGCGCCCGGAGAAGGCGAGCGGATTCTGTTTCTTGGCGCTGAGGCCGGCTTTTCGCTGCCAGGCGACTTTGCCGCCGAGCTTTCAGCCGTCCAGGGCTTCCGTCCCTTTTATCGCCAGCTGCAGGCACAGCGGATCAATGTGACGCCGGAGATCGAAGGCGAAGGCTATGACGGCGCGCTGGTGCTTTGTGGCAAGCACAAGGGTGAGAACGAGAGCTATATTGCTGAAGCGCTTTCGCGCGTGAAAGAGAGTGGCCTCATCGTCATTGCCGGCGGAAAGGAAGATGGCATTCAGCCGCTGCGCAAGCGCCTCGAAGGCTTCGGCCTCACAGTCGAGCATATGCCGAAGTATCACGGCGTCGCCCTGTGGTTCGCACGCCCCGCCGACGTAAAGGCTCTGACCGCGCAGCTGGTAAAGCCGGCAACCCGCGTCGATGAGCGCTTCACGACCACGGCCGGCATGTTCTCGCACGACCGGATCGATGCCGGTTCGGAGCTGCTCGCCTCACGCCTGCCGACCGACTTTACCGGCGACGCCGCCGACTTCGGCGCCGGCTGGGGCTACCTTTCCGTCGAGCTTGCGACAAAGTCGCCAAGGATCGCGCGTATCGACCTCTACGAGGCCCATTACGGCGCGCTGGAGGCTGCCCGCGCCAACCTGCTGGTAAACTGCCCGAAGGTCGCCCAGCGCTTCTTCTGGACCGATCTGGCGAGCGAGCCGGTCAAGGACAAGTATGACCTGATCATCATGAACCCGCCCTTCCACGAAGGCCATGCCGCCGAGCCTTCGCTCGGCCAGGCGATGATCAAGACGGCGGCTTCGGCCCTGCGCGGTGGCGGCCGCCTGATGCTGGTCGCCAATCGCGGCCTGCCCTACGAGCCGGTGCTGGCGGAAAACTTCAAGGAGTTTGGCGAGACCTGCCGCAACGCCCGCTTCAAGGTGCTCTGGGCAAAGAAATAAGCGGCGAAGGCGGCCAACCGGCCGCCTTTTTCAGGTTCCAGACCTAATTTGTTCGGTTCGAGCGGGACATCAGGTGATCCCGCAATGTCAGGAAGTTTCTTTCCACAAGGAACCAGAGCGTCACCGCCACGAGGAAGCAGGTGGCGAGATAGATGATGAAGCCGGAAAGCCCCTGAAGATTGTCCCTGCCGAAGACCATCTGGTCGAGATGGTAGACACCCTTGTGGGTGAGATAGAGGCTGTAGGAAAGCGTCGCGATGCCGGATATCGCCGGCAGGTGCCAGCGTCCGATCCTGGGCTGTAGGTCCAGCAATGCACCGAGGATGAGAGCCACGCCCGCCGAGAACAGCGGAAAGCCGACGACCGCGCCCGCAAGGGGCTGGAACACCAGCGGCAAGTTGGTTTCTGCAAAGGGCCCTCGGATCGAAAAGATCACGAGCGCCGCCGTCACGGCCATGCCGCCGATGCCAAGCGCGATGAAGGGCGGCAGATACCGTTCCCACAGCAACGGCCTGAAGAGCCGGATCGCCGCCAGCACGACACCAAAGGTCAGCCCATCAAGCCGATTGTAGGTCGGGTAGTAGACATCTCTCAGATAGATGGCGAATGCCTCCCTGTAGGCCTGTATTTCAACAGCGGGGCCGACCTGGCTCTGCCATAGCGCGAACCTCAGACCCATGCCGGCAATCATGATGGTCGTGACCAGAAAGGCCGCAAAGACTAAGGTCGCGCGACGTTTCAGCGGAACGACGAGCAGTGGCAGGAGGAGATAGAAATGCTCCTCGACACTTAGCGACCAAGCTTCTGTGAAAGTGCCGCCAAGGCGGGGGTCGAGCCCGAAATTGACAGTGAAGGTCAGAAACCGCCAGGCCGACTGCATCGTCGGTGCATCCCGCAGCGACGGGATGAATGTGTAGAAGGCGAGCACAAGCAGAAAGGCGGGCAATATGCGGAATGCCCGGCGCAGGTAGAAAGCCCTGAAATCGACGGCGCTGCGGCGCGTGGCCTCCGCCATCAACTGGCCTCCGATGAGATAGCCGCTGAGCACGAAGAAGATGTCGACGCCGATCCAGCCATAGGGCCTGATTTCAGCCAAAAGCAGCGGCGTCGCTTCGACGGGCAGATGCGCGAGCATGACGAGCAGGATGGCAAGCGCCCGCAACAGATCCGGCCCCAATTCTCTCCTGGTGGCAGCGGTTTCGAGCGATGTCGTCTCGTCCAGTGGATCGAGCGGCTTGGAGCTGGCAACAGTTATGGTGTTCACGGCTGGGGTTCCCGTAAATGGTCAATGAATGCCGATGGACATGCAGGAGATACTGTTGAATGCGTGCCTTGTATCGGAATTCCGGCCGGTCGTAACGGGCCATCCCCGGCAAGATAGAATTAACCTAAAATTTTCGTAAAATCTTATCGAATACCCGTTAACGCGCCCGATTCGGGCGCTGTGCCCGCCGCTCATGCTCCAAAGCGCCGAGGACAGGGGCAACGAGCAGCACTCCACCCTTGCGTGAACCACCCATAGATTCGCCTCTATTTGAAGGAAGGTTCGTATTGCCGCCTGAGATGTTCATGCCGCTGTGGCCAGGAGAGGGGGAAGCCGATGATTGAAGTCACGCGCCGCATGGTGCTGCAAACTGGCCTTCTGGCCGTCGCTTCGGCAGTACCAGCAATGAGCCGGGCCGCAACGATTGCGCCAACCTGGCCATCGTCTCTGGTACAGGCAGCAAGGGCTCAGATTGGCGTCACCACGCGCTATGACCCCACCTATGTCAGACTGGCCTATCCAGGCGGCGATGTGCCTCCGGATCGCGGCGTTTGCACCGACGTCGTCATCCGTGCCTATCGCCATGCCTTCGGGCTCGATCTGCAAAAGCTGCTGCACGAAGACATGAAGGCCAATTTTGCCGCCTACCCCAAGGCGTGGGGCATGAAGGCGCCCGATCCCAATATCGACCACCGCCGCGTCCCTAATCTTGCCGCCTATTTCACCAGACGGAAAACGGCCCTGTCCTTGTCCGAGGATTTCGCGAGCTATCGTGCCGGCGACCTCGTCACACAGATGCTTCCGGGCAATCTCACCCATATCGTCATCGTCTCATCGAAAACGTCAGCGGAGGTGCCGGGGCGGCCGCTGGTGATCCAGAACATTGGCGCCGGGGCGAGCGAGGACGACACGCTGTTTGCCTATCAGCGGACGGGGCATTATCGATTCTCGCCTAGCGCCTGATCCAGGCCTGTTGCGGACCATATCACGACACCGGCGAAACCGATGGGCTGACAGCTATCGCGATCTGGCCCGATTCTTTTCGGACCACTCCCGGCAAAGAACCGCATAGACGCATTCATCGCCCCAGATGCCATTGAAGCGATCGCTTTCGATCAGGAGCGCCTCGCGACGCATGCCCAGCCGCTCGACAACGCCAACCGATCCGGCATTCTTCGCATCCAGCCGCGCGAAGATCCGGTGGAAGCCGAATTTTTCGAAACCGAGGCTGATAATGGCCGCAGCGGCTTCAGTAGCGTAGCCCTTGCCGGCATAGACGGGGTTGAAGATGTAGCCGAGTTCAGCCTGCTGGGCGGCCTTGTTGGTGAATGTCAGGCCGACGTCACCCACCAAAGCATTATCCTCCCGCCGGATGACAGCACATAACAGCGTATCCCCGTCTTCGCTGAATGAGGACGTCAAGCGAGCGTCGAAACGTTCCCTCATCGCCTCTGGCGAAGGAGGATCGCGATAGAGGAAACGATAGATTTCGGGCTGCGAGCGATAGGAGCTGTAGGCTGCGAAATCCTCCGGAGCGAATTTGCGCAGGATGAGGCGGTCCGTAGAGGCAAGGCTTTCGTTATCGGCAGTTGTCATGACACATCCTAAATATTTCGCCGCTGTCGCCACTCAATCCGGCCGCGCCGTCGGCAACTCCGCCTCATCCAGCCGACGCGGGATCAGGTGGACATGGGCATGGAAGATTTTCTGGCCGGCCGCGTGACCAATATTCGAGCCGAAATTGAATCCGCTGACGGATGGGTCTTCGTTGCCGATGACCTGCCGGCACTGCAGGGCGAGTTCGTGAATGGCTTCCCGCTCATCGGCATCACTCGCGAAAATATCCGTCACATGGCGTTTCGGAATAATCAGCGTATGCAATGGCCGGACCGGGAATTTATCCCTGATCGCAAAGGCCAAGGGATTTTCGGCAAGGATGGTCAATTCCTCTGTGCGGCAGAAGATGCAGTTCTGATCCAATAGCCGACCTCCACAAAAGCTTAGGGCCGCACGCGGCGGCCCAACCCAATACAAATTTGCACTCGACGAGGTCGTTTCAACCCCTAGAGCGCCCCGTGCTTCCTTTAGGAAGCACAACGGACGCTCCAACTCTTCGAATCTACGCATCAGGCTTTCCGAAAATCGATTCCGATTTTCGAGCCGATGCTGTAGCGCCGAGGATCATTCCGCATCCGCGCTCGACAGCGCTTCCAGCGTCGGCATCGAGGTGATGTTGTAGCCTGCATCGACGAAATGAATTTCGCCGGTAACGCCTGCCGACAGATCCGACAGCAGGTATAGCGACGACGAACCGACTTGATCGATGGTAACAGACTTGCGCAGCGGCGCGTTGCGCTGGTTCCAAGACAGGATGGCGCGGGCATCGGAAATGCCGGCACCGGCCAGCGTGCGGATCGGGCCGGCGGAAACGGCGTTAACGCGGATGCCCCGCGGGCCGTAGTCGGCGGCGAGATAGCGAACGGAAGCCTCAAGCGCCGCCTTGGCGACGCCCATGACGTTGTAGTTCGGGATCACGCGCGTCGAGCCGTTATAGGTCAGCGTCAGCATGCTGCCGCCTTCCGTCATCAGTTCGGCGGCGCGCTTGGCGACCTCGGTGAACGAGAAGCAGGAAATCACCATGGTGCGGGTGAAATTGTCCCGCGTGGTGTCGGCATAAAGCCCCTTCAACTCGTTCTTGTCGGAAAAGCCGATGGCGTGAACGATGAAATCCAGCTTGCCCCAGCGTTCCTTGATCGCCGAGAAGGTGGCATCGACGGAAGCAAGATCCTCGACATCGCACGGCAGGATGAAATCCGAGCCCAGTTCGGCTGCGAGCGGCTTGACGCGCTTGCCGAGCGCCTCGCCCTGAAAAGTGAAAGCCAGCTCCGCACCTTCGGCGGCGAGCGCCTTTGCAATGCCCCAGGCAATCGAGTGATTGTTTGCGACGCCCATGATGAGGCCGCGCTTACCCTGCATGATTCCCGTCATTGCCTTATCCGTTGTAGCGCTGGAATACGAGCGTGGCGTTGGTGCCGCCGAAACCGAAGGAATTCGAAAGAGCGATGTCGATCTTGGCATCGTCGATGCGCTTGCGCACGATCGGCACGCCTGCGAATTCCGGATCGAGTTCGGTGATATGGGCGCTTTCGCCGATGAAGCGCTCCTGCATCATTAGGATCGAATAGATCGATTCCTGAACGCCTGCTGCGCCGAGCGAATGGCCCGTCAGCGACTTGGTCGACTGGATCGGCGGGATCTTGTCGCCAAAGACTTCGCGAATCGCACCGATTTCCTTGCTGTCGCCCACTGGCGTCGAGGTGCCGTGGGTGTTGATGTAGTCGATATCGCCCTTCACGGTGGCCAGCGCCTGGCGCATGCAGCGCACGGCGCCCTCACCAGACGGAGCGACCATGTCATAACCGTCCGAAGTGGCGCCGTAGCCGACGATTTCGGCATAGATCTTGGCACCGCGGGCCTTGGCATGTTCCAGCTCTTCCAGAACCAGTACGCCGGCGCCGCCGGCGATGACGAAGCCGTCACGCTTGGCGTCATAAGCCCGCGAGGCGGTTTCCGGGTGATTCTCGTTGAAGTCGGAAGACATCGCACCCATGGCGTCGAAGAGATTCGACATGGTCCAGTCAAGATCTTCGTGGCCGCCGGCGAACATCACGTCCTGCTTGCCCCACTGGATCATTTCAGCGGCGTTACCGATGCAGTGCGCCGAGGTCGAGCATGCGGAGGAGATCGAGTAGTTGACGCCGTGGATCTTGAACCAGGTCGCAAGCGTCGCCGAAGCGGTCGACGACATCGACTTCGGCACGGCGAAGGGGCCGATACGCTTCGGGCTGTTGTTCTTGCGGGTAATGTCAGCAGCTTCGATCAGCGTGCGCGTCGACGGGCCACCAGAGCCCATGATGATGCCGGTGCGCTCGTTGGTGATGTCGCTTTCCTCAAGGCCGCTGTCAGCAATGGCCTGCTTCATGGCGACGTGATTCCAGGCGCCACCCTGCGACAGGAAGCGCATGGCGCGGCGGTCCACCAGCTCGGCCGTATCGATCTTCGGGGCGCCCCAGACCTGGCACTTGAAGCCATGCTCGGCGAAATCGGGAGAGAAAGAAATACCGGACTTGGCTTCGCGCAGCGAGGCAGCCACTTCCTGAGCATCATTTCCGATCGAAGAGACAATACCCAGACCCGTAACAACAACCCGTCTCATATCGATGACCTTTTCTTAAACAGTCTGTCTTGGTGGAGGCGGCGAAGCCGCAAAATCAGGCAACCTTGTCCTTGGACAGGCCTACACGCAGGTCCGTCGCCTGATAAATGGTCTCGCCGTCGGCCTTCAACCAGCCATCGGCCGTGCCGAGGACGAGGCGGCCGCGCATGACGCGCTTGAAGTCGATGCCGTATTCGAGAAGCTTGGTGTCCGGGCGAACCATGCCCTTGAACTTCACTTCGCCAGTCGAAAGCGCCATACCGCGGCCGGGCTCGCCGAGCCAGCCGAGGAAGAAACCGGTGAGCTGCCACATGCCGTCGAGGCCGAGGCAGCCGGGCATGATCGGATTGCCGGCAAAATGGCAAGGGAAGTACCAGTCATCCGGGCGCACATCGTATTCGGCGCGGATGAAGCCCTTGTCAAAGGCGCCACCGGTCTCGGAAATTTCGGTAATGCGATGGACCATCAGCATCGGTGGCAGGGGAAGCTGTGCATTGCCGGGGCCGAACAGCTCGCCGCGGCCGCAGGCCAGGATTTCCTCGTAGTTGAAGCTGGATTGTCTCGTCGTCATAAAATTTCGTTTCCCCCGCAGGAATGCCGATGGATTTGAAGCTTTAGTGCAAGATGGAGGGAAAATGAAGCGAAAGCATTGCAGCTTCATTCATCCTTCCGATTAAACGCACTAGCCCTTATGTGGTGGTCGCATACAGGAACGCCAGAGCCGCTACCAGAGCCAAATGCGGCAAAAGCCCGTTTTTTGCGGCTTTTGAGCACCTTCCCACCCCATTGAAACTATTGAAAGCAATCAAGGCAAAAGTTATATGGCTTAGTAAAGATTTATAGAGATCAGGAATCCGGAGTCCCTGAATGGCGGAAGAAGCCGAAATCGCGATCGAGAGCAGGCTGCGCAATGTAGGCCTAAGGCCGACCAGGCAGCGGATCGCGCTGGGAGATCTTCTTTTTGCCAAGGGAAATCGCCACCTGACCGTGGAAGAGCTTCACGAGGAAGCGGTTGCCGCGGGCGTTCCGGTTTCGCTCGCCACCGTCTACAACACGCTGCATCAGTTCACCGAAGCCGGCCTGATCCGCGTGCTTGCCGTCGAGAGCGCCAGGACCTATTTCGACACCAACGTTTCCGACCACCATCACTTTTTCGTGGAAGGTCACAACGAAGTGCTGGATATCCCGATCAGCAATCTGACGATCGGGAATCTGCCAGAGCCGCCGCAGGGCATGGAAATCGCCCATGTCGACGTAGTGATCCGCCTGCGCCGCAAGCAGCAGCGTTAAGGCGCCTTCGCTCGGGCGCCCGCAGCCAAAAGCCTCTTTTACATCACGTCATCCGGATGCCGGCCGGGCCTATGATGATAGGTCGGGAAGGTCCAACCGAACCAGAGCGCCCCTCCCCGCACCGCGAAGGCCGCTGCAACGCCGAGCCCTGCCGATACGAAGAGAGGCAACGCCGTCGCATTGGCCGCGGTGAAGACACCGGCGCCGACGATGGACGCCGTCACGTAAATCTCCGGCCGCAGCAGCACCGAGGGCTCATTCGCCAGCAGATCGCGCAGGATGCCGCCGAAAGTGGCCGTCAGCGCACCGGTGACGATGGCGACCGTCGGCGATCCCGTCGCCGCCATGCCCTTGGCGGCCCCCATCACGCAATAGGCCGACAAGCCCACCGCGTCGAGCCAGATCAGCAGCCGGTAGCGTGATTCGAACAGATGCGCGGTGAAGAAAAACAGCACGCCGACGATGGCGCAGATGATGATATAGGTCGGGTTCAGCACCCAGAAGACCGGAACGCGGCCGAGGATGATATCCCGAAGCGTGCCGCCGCCTATGCCGGTCACTGCGGCAAAGAACAGAAAGCCGATCAGATCGAGCTGTTTGCGCGACGCCGCGAGTGCGCCGGTGGCGGCAAAGAGGGCGACGCCGGCGTAGTCAAGGAACGAGAGAAGCGACATCGAGAACTCCAACGGGGCGCTGGAGCCGGATGATTTTTCGGCATCATGCTCCAACGGCAATTTTCATGAAATGAATCATGACCGCAAGGGCCACGCAAGCAGGTGCGTGCAAAGATGTCGCAGCGGTTACGGCGGTCGATTTGGCCGTGACGGCGCTTCGAAGAGGAATCCCCCGTGAAATCCCTGCTGATCGTCATCATCAACCTCATCGCATTCGTGATCATGCCGGCTGCAGCGCAGGCGCAACAGTCGATCCTTCAGGATCCGGTGGCTTTCGAGAAGGATCACTTCACCAAGAGTTGCGACGGGCAGGTGAGCTTCGGCGAACACTTCGCAACGCAGCAGGACATCAACAACGACAAGCTGATGGATATCGTCATCAATGAGGGCGAGATCACCTGCAAGGGCGAAAAAGGACCCTACTGCACCGACGAAGGCTGCCCCTATAATTTCTATGTCCAGGTCGCCGAAGGCGGCTACCTTATGATAGCCACGGCGAAGATCTACGGCTACGATTTCATCCAGCGCTTCGGCAACATGGTTCTGGTCATGAAGATGCATCCGCGCTTCTGCGACCGGAAGGATGGCGAGGCAGTCTGCGAAATCACCGTCCGAGTGCGAGGCACCAAATTCGTCACCATATCCCAGAAGTAGGCTTTACGGCGCGGATACGTAGGCGCGGTCCCGAAACGCCATTGCGGTCGGGACTCACGTGGCTACGATCCGGAGCGCGCGTTATGGCGCGGGGTAGAGCGCAGAGGTGCGGCCGACGGCGTAGTAGCCGACCAGGCCGGCCCATTCGCGCAGGCCGGTCGCCAGCAGCTGCGCATTACGCGAAGGCTGGGTGAAATCGAAGCCGGGCGTTTCCTTGCCGGTGCTGCGATAATCGACCGGCCACGGCACGACGGAAATGCCCTGCTTGCGGAAAATGCCCATGGAGCGCGGCATGTGGAAGCCCGAGGTGATCAGCAGGCAATCCGAAAGCCCGTTCTGTGCCAGCAGCTCCTTGGTGTTGACGGCATTCTCGAAGGTGGTGCGCGAGGTCTTGTCCTCGATCATGCGGCTCGTCGAAATGCCGAGGGCGGTGAAGAAGCGCTCGGAGATGACGGCATCGCCCTCATAGGAGCCGCCGATCGACCCGTCGCCGCCCGAAATGACGATGCGGGCCTGCGGGTATTTCTGCGCGAGACGCAGCGCCTCGATGAGGCGGTCGCCGGCCGAATCAAGCTCGTAGCCGCCCCGCACCGTCGTCACTTCGTTCTGCGTGGCGCCGCCGAGCACGATCATGCATTTGAGATCAGCAGGGTCGGCGGCAGGCTTCGGAAAGCGCTCCTCTAGCCCTTGCACCACATAGGCGCCCGCCGTCGTATAAAGCGTGACGAACAGGACGACAGCGGACAGCAGCGAGGTAGTGAGCATCGTAGCCCGCCAGCGCAGGAGTCCGGCGATGAAGGCCAAAAGGCCGAGGAGGAATGCCAGCGACAGCGGCTGACCGAAAATCCAGACAAGTTTCGAAAAAACAAACACGGCACATCCTTACGCTTGTCGGCAGAAAACGATTCGGTTTCTCCCTAGCAGATTTTTGTGCACCGCAATGTGGCTATTTCGATCGTCGCGCCAGCGGAGCCGCCGCCACAAAGCGCTGATTGAAGCGGCGCTGCAGCGGGCGGGGGATGAAGAGCGTCGATAGCGCCAGCGCAAGGGCGACCATCGACACCAGCCAGAGCGCATGTGCCCCAAAGTTACGGGCAAGAAGCGCGCCGATGACGGCGCCCGATATCATGCCGCTCCAGGGCACGATCTGCACCGTCCAGGCAAAATCCCGCTCGCCCAGCAGGAAACGGCCGATGCCGCGGCCGAATCGCGAGAGTGCGCCCGTGACATAGGTAAGCCCGATCGGCAGGCCTTCAATATGCTCGACCGTGGCGTTGACCAGGCCCATGGCGAGCACCACGAGAAAGAACTGCACCAGAACCAACGCCGGCTCCGCAAAGCCGGCCGCAGCTGCCAGAAGAATGCTGACGCAGGCCAGCACGACGAAGGCCCGCCGATCGGCCATATGAGCGATAACGATACCCAGCGCATTGCCGCCTATGAAGGTCAGGATGGCGGAAAACAGCACCAAGGCATGACCGAAATCCCCCGTCCCGAGCGCAATCGCCGCCCGCGTCGTGTTGCCCGTCATGAAGGATACGAAGTTCCCCGTCAGCATCAGGCCGACGGCATCGGTCATACCAGCCAGAAATGCAATCGAGGCAACGAGTACCAACCCCGTCACCGTACGGCGGGTCTTAATGAGGCGACGGCGGCGCTGTCTGGTCATGAGGCGAATCGAGGTGAGTTGCGGGAGATCGGAGGCTAGCATGAAGTTGGGGAGATGCGGAATGTCATCGATAATGTTGACTAGCGATAGCAGGCCGACTTCTAGAGAAGCCTTTTCTTTGCAAATACTCTACCGGAATGGGATTTCAGATAGGTCTCAAATTCTAGCGCTCGCTATTTGTCCGGGAATGCCGAATACCACAGAAGAACCCACGGCGCGAATTTCGCGGTATGGGCCGACTTACCGGCGTTATCGATTGGCCAGCCGGATGATGTCCGGGTGCTTGATCTTGATGGGTTTGGGCCGACACAAGCCAGCCGACTCGAAAATAACTGCGCACTATTCGCCTACTCTTCTTTCGGAAACGGATGCAGAGCCCGCGTGTACGTCAAAGCAGTTTCACCCATCGATCCCGACTTAAAGGAAATGGTTGCTGTGGCGGTCAATGTGGAGCCACCGTCAGGCGATGAGGGATACCAGGCGCTCTTAGCAAATGAGATGTCTCGTTGGCAGCCCAAGGATCGTAAGCAGTGACCCGGCAACTCGGCTCTCAAGCCGCCTCCTTGAGTATCCTGAAAACACTCGCCCTGCTGATCTTCAAGGCCGCCTGAATGTCCGCGATCTTCTTGCCCGCCGCCTTCATGGCCAGCACCTCGTCTACCTTACTGCGGGCCGTAGGCGCTCGCCCCTTATACTTGCCGTCTGCCTTGGCCTTGGCGATGCCTTCACGCTGCCTCTCCAGCATCAGCTCTCGCTCAAACTCCGCAATAGATCCCAGTAGGTTTAGCATGAGCTTTCCGGTGGGCGTAGAGGTATCCAGATTGAGGGCCAGAATGCGAAGCTCGACGCCCTTTGCCTTCAAGGTCTCGGTGATTGCCACGAGGTCGGCCACTGAGCGGGCAAGGCGGTCAAGCTTCGTGACCACCAGCACATCGCCCTCTCGGACAAACTCAAGGGCGCGCTCAAGCTCGGGCCTCTCGTTTGCAACCGAGGATAGCTGCTCTTTGAAAACCTTGGTGCAGCCGGCAGCTTGCAAGTCTCGGAGTTGAGCATCGAGCCCGGCCTTCTGGTCGGTGGTGGATGTACGGGAATAGCCAATCTGCACGGTTGCCATTGCGGCCTCCTCGTAGTCTCACATAATTCCCAGACTAGGAGATGCTATTAGTCTCAAAATGTCAGCGGCACTCGTGTGAGACTGTTTTACAGCATATTGAAGAGACTCACTGGGGCTTGATCCAATCGAGCCCGCACCCTGGTGGGGGAAATTCGTGTGGACACTACCAGGAGGTGGCCTCTCGAATACGTGACCCCAAAATTTCGTCAGAAGGCCGAGGCGACTGCAATTACCCACGTCCACACGTCAGTCCCTCGGCATCATCCCAACGAGCAACTTATTGCCCACCTTATTGCCGCACCTCCTGCACGCAAGCTTGCCCGCCAACGAGCCGACCTTCTTGCTACCCCCGAAGCGCCTCCGCATCTCGTGACGATCCACCGAGGCAGTCCTTCCGCAAACCGAGCAGGCGGCACTAAGTTCGTACCACTGCGGTAGACCTCCAAGTGTCTGCTCGTAGTCACTGTGTCCCATTGGTAGAAGCGTGATCCCTTTTCGGTGTCTCATACTAGCCTACGTCTTGGCTCATTGACTCCCATCATCTAAAGAACATAAAGGGAACATAAAGGAGTAACAAGCATGATTCGATTTGCACCCGCTACGGCCTCTGCCATGCCGCCCACGATCTCCACGCCGAAGCCCAGTGTGGACACCCCGAAGGAAACCGATGGGGTCAAGGTGGCTACCGCAAATGGAATGCTGCTTGCTGAGCTTCCAGAGGTTTCCGCTCCCGCTCTCAAAACCTCCAAGACTCGCTCGCAAAGGAAGCTCAAGGCCAGGCCTGAGGCTGCTGCCGTACAGCTCGATCTTAACGCATAGGCTCTGTCTATCGCGCATGAGATTCAATGCAGCCATGCTCCCTTGCTGTTTGCCACGCCCTACGCGTATGCCGCTCAGCCTGTTGCGGCTGGAGTTTCCGTTTGCTTTACCCCAGCCGAGCAATGTGAGGGACGAATTGTTAGCGCTATAGGCCGAGCAGAATTCTCCATCCGGGTGCAGGCTAACGGCTTTACATCCCTCCCGGTCATCCACGTGCTCCAGCGAGCTGCCGGCAGAGGCGTTGAGATTCTGGTTATCCTCGACAAGACCAACGAGCGGAAGTACTAGGGCGCCACTTTGCTCGAAGCAGCCGGTATTCCTGTGTGGATATAGCCGGCGAAGCCAATCCAAGGCTTCATATTCACCTTTGCTTTTCGTCGGCATAGCTCAGACGACGTTCGTTCGCACCCTCGAACCACCGTTTAGTCGTGTCGCATATAGCTCTTTGTGCCTTCGTGGGTCATGCAATAGCGGCCACCGCGAGGGCCGGTGCAATATTTGCCGCTGTCGCATGAACAGTCGCCGGTTTCCGTCGGTGCCATTTCCGTCGACCCTGATTCCATGAGACCTGCCGCCATACCGATGCCGCCAGTATATGCCGGACAAGATTTCTTACTCCCGCTGACTGATCCGTCGTTGCAGACGAAGGTGTTGCCCTGACAATGGTTGATGCCGCCTTTATGACCGCTGCAGGGTGTATTCTGCGCCCACGAGGATGTCGGCGCCAACAAGAGCGCTGCAGCCAGAACGATAGCCAGTCTTTCCATTGCTCCTCCCATGGACGAAGGGAGAATGCGTCGGATGGCGGCATTAGGCAAGAATGATCGAAGGTGAGTCTGACGCGGTCGATAATCCCTACATTTCTCGCACTGGTGGATATAGTATGATCGGCTAATATAATGTTCCCGATGACTTTAGGAGAGCATGTGTCAGACCGCGGCACGATCGAAGAGCAGATCCACGATGCCAAGTATGGAATGTCTATCTTGGTGACCTGTCTTGTGCAGGAGCTGGAAGCGATCCATCCAGGCTTTACGGAAAAATATGAGGAACGGCTTAGCCGAGCCTATTACGCGATACGTGAGCGCCTCCAGGCCTTCGTCCTTGTGGCGGTTGAAGATCTTGTAGCCGGTCTTGCGCGAAATGCCGAACTCCCGGCACACTTCGCTCATGCCTTCGCCCTCAAGCAGCCGGGCGACAAATCGTAGACGTTCCTCCATCATCGAAGCCTCTCTCCACGGCATCAGCACCTCCCGCTTCAAAACGGAAAGTGTTACCCATGTCTCCGGTACAATACGTCACCTATCTCTTAGATCGGGCTGGCAGTATGTTAACGTCTGCCGATAGTATGAACATGTCTTTGGTATAGTATTAAAGAATTCGGACAAGCGCGGGAACAACTCAGGGCACTCGAAAGACCGCAGGCCTGGAACGGAGGCCTCCTGGTCCAGTAACCAGGAGTTCGCCGCTGTGAAAAGCGAATATCCGCTTTGATGCTTAGCTACAGAGCCCAAAGCACGTAGATGGACTATGCTACGGCTTAGGAAGTAGCCTGATTCAGTGATTCAATAATATCCTTGGCGGGTAGAATTAGACGCCGTTCCGTATTCTTGGTTTCTTGAAAATGAAATTTTTTGTAAAAGGACATGGCATCGTCGTCGAGCGCGTTTACGACAACGCCACGGAAAGCTACTAATTGGGCAGCCGACACTATGCTCATTAAAGCGTTTCTTAAGAGCGCTTTGCCCAGCCCGCTCCCCTGATGTTCAGTAGCAACGGCCAGCCGAGCCAAAACTGCTACTGGAATTTCAGTAGGGGCTTGGGTGCCTTTGACCGAACGGGAAACATCGTTTCGATGTATCATACCAGCGCAAACAGAATGATAGCCAACGACGTGATAAGCCTCGTCTGCAATAACAAACGTTCGGGTATATCCCTGTTCTTGGTTATAAAGCGCCATATCTTTGAGCCAGTCATCCAACGAGGGCTTCCCTGACGAAAAACCCTCGAGGATGTGCTGACTACTAATTGGGCAAGGCTTTCTGTAGGACAAAAGTCAATCCATCCATTCCACTTTGGTCTGGAATAGTTTGACAAGGTTATCCCTAGCGACACCCGGTGCTGCAAGTTGATCGCTTACAGCCTCAAAAACATCTGCAGATACCCCTATGAATCGCTGGTCCAGCAACTCTTCTTGAGCGGAGTAGACAGATGCCTCAGTCATAAACGCAGTAATGCTCTTTCCGCAAACTTCGGCAGCTCGCGCAATGAGTTCGTGCGTTTCCGGCTCAATCCGTAGATTGACGGTTTTGGTTTTCTTAAGGGCGGACATCTCATTCTCCATTCAATCGCACGTTAGATGATTTGTGCGACGTACTTTTACTAGCGATCGAATACGGCCGTGTGTTGGCAATGTAAATACACCAGAATAAATTTCAATTAATGAAAAGGTTCGATCTCGGTTAATGCTCTGAAACCATTTCAGGATTTTTTAGTCATAAAATCGTGTTCCACCAAATGTCGCATGGATCCGCCCGCGTTGCCCATAAATGCTTAGAAATGGGCATCGCGGAGCTAACGTTCGGGCGAAATTCAGAAGCTTCGCATTGAGCGCTATTTTGTCCATAAAATTCCGGAGAGCTAGAGGCGATCGGCGCTCAAGGATACACCCTTGGCCTTTAGTTCGTTGATGGTGTTCAAGAGGTCTGTAGCTGAGCGGGCCAAGCGGTCAATCTTGGTCACCACAAAGGTGTCCCCCCTTGCGGGCAAAGCGGAGCGCTTCTTTCAGGGCCGGCCTATCGCTGTCCACGCCGGAACGCTTCTCTTCAAAGATGTGGTCTGGTTCGACACCCAAAGCCAGCATCTTGTCTCGCTGCACTTCTAGGCTCTGTCCAGTGGAAGACACGCGGATATAAGCTACGAGGGTCGCCCACCGTTTTCTTTTGGCCTTCGGCCCATATCCTCGGCCCAGGATCACATGTGGAAGAGCAAGAGATTTCCCGCTTGGTGATTCTCGCTTTTGCTTGGTCTCATCCACAGAAACGCTTGGGTACTCGCAATGGGTTCTTTCGTGGGTACTCAGCACGGAGTGCTGCTCAGCCTAGCCATTTGGTTTTCTTACGGAGTTTTCAATGGAAAAGATTTTGGTGGAGCTAAGCGGGATCGAACCGCTGACCTCTTGCATGCCATGCAAGCGCTCTCCCAGCTGAGCTATAGCCCCATCAAGATGGTGCCGTTTTACCGGCCCTGGGTCCCTTCCGAGCGCTTCGCCCGTCGGGGTGGCGGCTTATTACTTGTGGTTTTCACAGATAGCAAGCCGAAAAATTCGGCCCGGGAAATTTTTCTTTGTTCCCGAGCCGATTGTCGTCAGATCAAACGTCGTCGTCGTCGCCGGTGACGCCGATGATGTCGCTCATGTCGTCGTCATCTTCGTCTTCGTCAGCTTCGAGGAAGGTGTCGTCGTCATCGTCGCCGATTTCGACATCGTCATCGCCCATATCCGGGATATCGTCGCCGGTTGCAGCCTCATCGGCGTCCTCGAGCGATACCAGTTCGACTTCCGTGTTTTCGGTATCGACTTCGGCCACTTCCTCTTCTTCCGGAACTTCCTTCGCTGCGGAGGTTTCCTCAAAGAAGGACAAGGGCCAGGACTTGCCGGTATAGGGCGAGATCACCGGATCCCGGTTCAAGTCATAGAACTTCTTGCCGGTATCCGGGTCGGTACGTTTTGTTCCAAGTTCCGCTTTCGCCACTGTCAAAGCCTCATGAATGGCCGAATGAAAATTCGGCAATGCCGGGGAAGCCGGCGTTTTAAGGGAAATATCAGCCGGTCCCCTTAATCGTTGCGGCCGTTTCTGTCAAAGCTAAACTTCATGCCGCTTTGCACGCGGTTTTCGTGCATTACGCGATGAGGGGTCAACGGGCCTGTACCAGCAAGTCGATGCGAACCCTCGAACCTCCGGCGCAAGAGCATTGCAGCCGGCCGCGACGGCCCCCTGCCTGAGCGACATAGCCACGATGTTTTCCCGATTTTTTGCTATGATGACAAGATTGGGCGCGACGATTGAAGCTAAGGGCTGATAGACCGCGCCATTGGCCATTCGAAGCCTTGCTTGCTGGCTTTCCTCAGAATGGCGCCACAAACGGACCGCAGCCATGTATCAGCCTCCACATCATCGCGAAGACGATCTCGGCACGCAACACCAACTGATCCGTGCCCATCCGCTGGGATTGCTGATCACGGCGGGTGGCGCTGGACTGATCGCCAATGCCGTGCCGTTTCACCTGAATGCGGAGCTTTCGTCCAAGGGGACGCTGCAAGCCCATATTGCCAGGGCAAACGGCCAATGGAAGGAGATTGCGGCGGGCGCACCCCTTCTCGTCGTCTTCCAGGGCGCCGATACCTACATCACGCCCTCCTGGTATGCGACGAAGCGGGAGACCGGCAAGGTGGTGCCGACCTGGAATTATGCGATCGTGCAGGTACGCGGAGCCGCGCGGACGATCGAGGATCCCGCCTGGCTGCGCGCGCAGATCGGCGCGCTGACCGGCGAAAACGAAAACGATCGCGCTGAGCCCTGGGCGGTAGAGGATGCGCCGCCGGAATTCATCGCCGCCCAGATGAAAGGCATCGTCGGCATCGAAATCGACATCGAGACGATTGACGGCAAATGGAAGGTGAGCCAGAACCGGCCGCTGGCTGACCGACAGGGCGTCGCCGAAGGCCTTTCGGCGATCGATCGCGCAGAGGCAACGGAAATGGCCGAACTGGTGCGTCGCTACAGCAAATAGCGAGAGACGATGTAGGGACGAAGGAAGACATGATCATCGCCATCGACGGGCCTGCGGCCGCCGGCAAAGGAACTCTGGCACGCCGGATCGCCGAAACCTACGGCTATCATCATCTCGATACCGGCCTTACCTACCGCGCCACAGCCAAGGCGCTCCTCGATGCCGGGCTGCCGCTCGACGACGAAATGATTGCCGAGGGCATGGCGCGCAGGGTCGATCTGGCCGGGCTCGACCGGACTATCCTCTCCCAGCACGAGATCGGCGAGGCAGCCTCGAAGATCGCCGTCATGCCGGCCGTCCGCCGGGCTTTGGTCGAAGCGCAGCGCCGCTTTGCCGCAAAAACACCGGGTGCGGTGCTCGACGGTCGTGACATCGGCACCGTCGTCTGCCCGGGCGCACCGGTAAAACTCTATGTGACTGCTTCGGCCGAAGTTCGGGCGAAGCGGCGCTACGAGGAGATCATCGACGCCGGCGGCAGCGCAGATTACGTTGCCATTTTCGAGGATGTGAAACGACGCGACGAACGCGACATGGGCCGCACCGACAGCCCTTTGAAACCAGCTGAAGACGCGTACTTGCTAGATACCTCAGAAATGAGTATAGAAGCGGCGTTTCAGAAGGCTAAATCGCTCGTCGATGCCGCTCTGAGCCGAAATGCCTGAAAATATGAGCGGCTTTCGTGCGCTTCGCGCCGGGACCGCCGATTTCAAAATAGCCTGACATTCCGTCCAAGCGCCGGATAGCTTTCCCTTCAAAGGAAGGCGGACTGGGGTCAGGCCCGTTTAACGCGAACCACCGGCGCGTCAGTGTCCAGATTGCATGATCAGGACACGCCAGGAGATTTTATGTCTGTAACTTCCCCCTCTCGCGAAGATTTCGCAGCCCTTCTCGAAGAATCCTTTGCCAAGAACGACCTGGCTGAAGGCTATGTCACCAAGGGCATCATCACCGCCATCGAAAAGGATGTCGCCGTTGTAGACGTCGGCCTCAAGGTCGAAGGCCGCATCGCGCTGAAGGAATTCGGTGCACGCGCCAAGGACGGCACGCTCAAGGTTGGCGATGAAGTCGAAGTTTACGTCGAGCGTATCGAAAACGCACTTGGCGAAGCTGTTCTGTCGCGCGAAAAGGCTCGCCGCGAAGAAAGCTGGATCAAGCTCGAAGCCAAGTTCGAAGCTGGCGAGCGCGTTGAAGGCGTCATCTTCAACCAGGTCAAGGGCGGCTTCACCGTCGATCTCGACGGCGCTATCGCCTTCCTGCCGCGTTCGCAGGTCGACATCCGTCCGATCCGCGACGTTACCCCGCTGATGCACAACCCGCAGCCCTTCGAAATCCTCAAGATGGACAAGCGCCGCGGCAACATCGTCGTTTCGCGTCGTACGGTTCTGGAAGAGTCCCGTGCCGAGCAGCGTTCTGAAATCGTTCAGAACCTCGAAGAAGGCCAGGTTGTTGACGGCGTCGTCAAGAACATCACCGATTACGGTGCGTTCGTTGACCTCGGCGGCATCGACGGCCTGCTGCACGTCACCGACATGGCATGGCGCCGTGTGAACCATCCGTCGGAAATCCTGTCCATCGGCCAGCAGGTCAAGGTACAGATCATCCGCATCAACCAGGAAACCCACCGTATCTCGCTCGGCATGAAGCAGCTCGAGAGCGATCCGTGGGATGGCATCCAGGCCAAGTATCCGGAAGGCAAGAAGATTTCCGGTACCGTCACGAACATCACCGACTACGGTGCGTTCGTCGAGCTGGAGCCGGGCATCGAAGGCCTGATCCACATCTCGGAAATGTCCTGGACCAAGAAGAACGTTCACCCCGGCAAGATCCTGTCCACGAGCCAGGAAGTCGAAGTGGTCGTTCTCGAAGTCGATCCGACCAAGCGCCGTATCTCGCTTGGCCTGAAGCAGACGCTCGAAAACCCGTGGGCAGCATTCGCCCGCAACCATCCGGCTGGCACCGAAGTCGAAGGCGAAGTCAAGAACAAGACCGAATTCGGCCTGTTCATCGGCCTCGACGGCGATGTGGACGGCATGGTGCACCTCTCCGACCTCGACTGGAACCGTCCGGGCGAACAGGTCATCGAAGAGTTCAACAAGGGTGACGTCGTCAAGGCTGTCGTTCTCGACGTCGACGTTGAGAAGGAGCGCATCTCGCTCGGCATCAAGCAGCTCGGCAAGGATGCAGTCGGCGAAGCCGCCGCTTCCGGCGACCTGCGCAAGAATGCAGTCGTTTCCTGCGAAGTTATCGCAGTCAACGAAGGCGGCATCGAAGTGAAGCTCGTCAACCACGAAGACATCACCTCGTTCATCCGCCGCGCCGATCTGTCGCGTGACCGTGACGAGCAGCGCCCTGAGCGTTTCTCGGTTGGTCAGGTTGTTGACGCTCGCGTCACCAACTTCTCCAAGAAGGACCGCAAGATCATGCTGTCGATCAAGGCTCTGGAAATCGCAGAAGAGAAGGAAGCTGTTGCTCAGTTCGGTTCGTCCGACTCGGGCGCTTCGCTCGGCGACATCCTGGGTGCGGCTCTGAAGAACCGCAACGCCGAATAATCTTCGGTAGAAGCCTGAAAACAAAAGACCCGCCGGAGCGATCCGGCGGGTTTTTCCTTGTCCGTTGTGGAGAATTCGGGTCGGCTGATCCGCCCGTTGCGGGAAGCCCTACTCCCAGGTGACCATGCGCCGATAGAAATCAAAGGCGTGGTCTTGCTGGCGATCGCTCGGCGAAGGCCGCGGCAGGGCAGCCAGCTCCGGCGAACTGCTAGAGGACTGCCGTGAGTCGGTTTGCGTCTCGGCATCGCCGGACGTCTCTTCCGTCATCTGAGCCGGTGGCTCTTCCGCGCGCGGCTCGTCCTCATCCTCGTGCTGCGCCGTCTCCTCTTCGTCGGGATGCTCACTTTCCTCATCACCGACGGGATCGACACGATCGATCCGCTTCTGTTCGCTCGCCTTGGAGGGCGCAGCAGCCGGCAGGTAGTTGGCGACAGCAAAGGGCACGCCAATCGGCAGGGACACCGGCATTCCGGCCTGCTCGGCCGTATTGTACATCGCAATCGCAGCCGCAGCAGACGCCGGAGCTTGCGGCCTACCGGAAAGCGCTGCGAGAGGGACTGATATTTCCTCTTCGCTCGCCAGTGCGACCGGCGCCGAGATGGGCGGGATGGGATGGCTCCTGCCGCTTTCATCGACGGGCTGCTGCTGCGTCTGTCCCGCGGCATTGGCCATCAGCGCCTGCGCTATGATCTTTTCGACGGAGGCCGCCGGATTGTTGATGATCTGCAGCAGATCGGAATTGATGGCCATGGCGGGCGGGTTGATGACAACCTGCAGCCCCTGTTTGAGATCGGCCTGGATTTGCTGGATATCCCGTGGCACAGGCGGCGGCGCAAGCGGCGATCTGATCAACTCGATTTCGATCGGAAGCTTGGCTTCGGCGACGATCGCCGCCAAAAGCGGCCCCGCTACCGGATTGCCCGGAGGAGGTACCGGCTGCGAGGGTGAAGTCGTTGCGGCGTTGATGCCAAGGCCGGCGGAAGCAGTGGGAGCAGCTTGCGGTGCTGTAACTGTTCCAGTTTGCGGCAGCGCTTGCCCGGAAGCGGCCTGAGTTGTGGTCGCTGGAGAGGGGCTTGTCGCGCCTGACTGAGCCGCTTCCTGGAGTGCAGGTGCCGTCTGCATGGGCTGTGCAGTGGCGCCAGCGGACGTCGGCTCTTTCACGGGGGATGCCAGGCTTGCCGCCTGGGCAGCAATATCGGCGACTTTCTGCAGTATCGCAGGCGCGAGCGACTGGGTTGCTGCAGCCTTCGCTTCGCCGGCATTCTGCCCGTAGGAATTGACGACCGCCTTCAACACGGCGTCAGGCTCAACTGTCGATGCCTGTTCCAGGCCGAGTGCCAGCTGGACGGTTTGCGGGCTTTCAGGATCCGCCAGGGCCGCAGCAAGTAGCGGCAGCGGCACGGGCGTGCTCATTTGCGCATCCATGCGCTGCTGGGCCGCGGCAAGCTGCTGCGGCGAAAGATTGCTGATGGCGGCAGCCACACGCTGCGCATAGACGGCATTGCTCTCGCCGGGCTCGCGCGCGAGATTCAATGCGCGCGCGGCGGTATCGATAGCGGAAAGGAGGCTGTCGAACATGCGCTCGCGCGCTGCGACCAGCAGCATGTTCAGCTTGCCTTCGACGCTGGCACTGACCGCGCTCGACAAGACCGCCATCGGCGTTGCCGTGGTCTGCAGCCCCGACGTTTCCGCCGTTACGACGACAGGTTTTTCGATGGACGCGCTTACAGCGGACACGGCACCAACGGCGGGAAGCAACATGACATGCTCCTTTGTCTGGCAAGGCGACGATGGAAGCGGGGGGCAGGTTCAATCAAGGCCGCTCATGCGGCCGGTGGATTTCCTAGCGCCAGATAACCCGGGTGGCGATACGCAAACGCGATGAGCTGGAAACCATCCGCAAAATAGCAGTCGAATCGTTAATGGATTCCTAAATGAGAGAACCGGCACCACTTTCGCGGCACCGGCCCTCGAATTTTGCCTGATGAGCGCAGCCGTCAGCTATGCGCGAAGATATCCGCCTCTTCCCAGCCGAGAAGATCGAGCTTGGCACGGGTTGGCAGGAAGGCAAAGCAATCGTCGGCGTAATCCATGCGGCCGTCGCGCAGCAGACGCTGCGTCAGCTTTTCGCGCAGGGCATGAAGATAAAGCACATCCGAGGCCGCATATTCGAGCTGTGCGGGCGAAAGCGTTTCCGCTCCCCAGTCGGACGACTGCTGCGCCTTGGAGATATCGACCTCAAGCATTTCCTTGAGATTATCCTTGAGGCCATGGCGATCGGTGTAGGTGCGGCAGAGGCGCGATGCGATCTTGGTGCAGAAGACAGGTGTGGTGGTGACGCCGAAGGTGTGGAACAGGACGGCGATGTCGAAGCGGCCATAGTGAAAGATCTTTTGGCGCGCGGGGTCGGCAAGCATGGCGACGAGATTGGGCGCCTGCTTCTGTCCGGCTGCGATGCGGATGATATCGGCCGTGCCGTCGCCCGGCGACAGCTGCACGACGCAAAGCCGGTCGCGACGCGGGATGAGGCCGAGGGTCTCGGTATCGATTGCGATGGCGCCGGTGTAGCGGGCGGCATCGGCGGCGGAAATATCGCCTTCATGATAGCGGATGGTGGCAGCCATGAGATTCTCCCGGCTCTGTTTTTCTGAGTTCGTTTTTCGTCCGTTCTATAGAACAGACGGGTAGATAACGATACCGTCACATCTGGCGCTTGTTGTTTCTTCGCGTATTCAAGGCGAAAATCCGCTGCGCATTTTTCTTGCGAGCCTCTAGAATGTCGGCGGCGTGTTGATCCAGAGCAGCACAGTCTCGCCGTCGTGCCGGTTACGCCAGGAGTGATAACGGCGGCTCTCGAAGTAAAGCGAATCGCCGGGCAGCAGGTCGAAGAACTGGTCGCTGTCGAGCACCAGTTCCAGGCGTCCGGCCAGCACATGAATGAACTCCTCACCCTCGTGGCGATAGGCGCCTTCGCTCGCAGCACCGGGCGCCAGCACGAAGCGATGGCAATCCATCATCGTCCGCCCTTCGGCCAGCAGCTGCACCGTCACTCCGGGCGTGGTCGCCGGCCAGGCCCGCCATTCGCCCGATCGGATCAAGGCCGGCACATCCTCACGCTCCTCGCCTGACAGGCGCGAAACGGTGGTGCCGTAATAATCCGCAAGATCATGCAGGGTTTTGAAGCTGACGCCCTGCGACGTGCGCTCCAGCGTCGACAATGTCGAGGACGTCATGCCCATGTCGGCCGCAACCTGCTCTAATGTCTTGCTGGCGGCGTGGCGCAGCGAGCGAAAGCGGCGGCCGATATCGGAGGATGCCGATTGCTCGCCATTCTCCAAACCGGAGGCGCCGCCCTCCTCCGTCTCGAGCGCTTCACGGATCGCTGCGGGGTTGAGACCGCGCTCGGCCCGGAACCAGGAAATACGCTTCAACCGCGCCACATCCTCGGCGCTATATTGACGGTGTCCCGTTTCAGAGCGGGAAGGCACCACCAGCCCCTGGCTTTCCCATAGGCGCAAGGTGGAAGCCGACACGCCGGCCAGACGCGCCGCTTCCGCCACCTTGTAGCGCACTAAATAGCGCTCGGGCTCGATGCTGCTCATTTGCCAATGATCCCTGATCTCTCAAGCATTTTCGGTTTTCTGCGAATCGCGAGAATGCTCAATTTTCTTATTTCCCAGCACATTCCGGACAGACAGCCGCTGCTGACCTCCCGACGATGCTCTGGTCTTTCGATCTGCTTAGCACGAATGAAACGCCAACTGCACAACTCCCTAAATCGATTTAAGAAACGAGGTAGCTTTTCAATGCGCCGGGGCCCGCCTGGAACGCTTCGCATGACCCGCGCGGCACGGAATCGGAGCCTCCAGCGCATTCTTGTCACCCACACAAAATCCCGCTTGAAATCTTGCAGGAAAAATGTAGGAGTTTTCTAAATAATTTGCAGAACTTCTGCAAGATAATTCAGAACTGCTTTCTGGGAGCCGCAGCGATGACCCTGACCGAGCGCAAAAATACCGCCATTTCTCGCGGTGTCGGCATGATGACGCAGATTTATGCCGATCGTGCCGAAAATTCCGAGATCTGGGATAAGGAAGGGCGCCGCTACATCGATTTTGCGTCCGGCATCGCGGTGGTGAACACCGGCCATCGCCATCCCCGCGTCATCGCCGCCGTCAAGGAGCAGCTCGATCGTTTCACGCATACGTGCCATCAGGTCGTGCCCTATGAGAGCTATGTCCATCTGGCCGAACGGCTGAACGCGATCGTCCCCGGTAACTTCGCCAAGAAGACGATCTTCGTGACGACGGGTGCAGAAGCGGTCGAAAACGCCATCAAGATCGCCCGCGCCGCCACGGGCCGCTCCGCCATCATCGCCTTTGGCGGCGGCTTCCATGGCCGTACCTTCATGGGCATGGCGCTGACCGGCAAGGTCGCGCCCTACAAGATCGGCTTCGGCCCGATGCCGGGCGACGTCTTCCATGCGCCCTTCCCCGTGCCGCTGCATGGCGTTAGCGTCGAACAATCGCTGGTGACACTGAAGAAGCTCTTTGCGGCCGATGTCGATCCGCAGCGCGTGGCCGCGATCATCCTCGAGCCCGTCCAGGGCGAAGGCGGCTTCTATCCGGCGCCCTCAGCCTTCATGAAGGCGCTGCGCGAAATCTGCGACCAGCACGGCATTCTCTTGATCGCCGATGAAGTGCAGACCGGCTTTGCGCGCACCGGCAAGATGTTTGCGATGGATCATCATGAAGTGGCCGCGGATCTCGTCACCATGGCGAAAAGCCTTGCCGGCGGCTTCCCGCTCGCCGCCGTAACCGGCCGCGCCGAAATCATGGATGCACCCGGTCCGGGCGGCCTAGGCGGCACATACGGCGGCAATCCGCTTGGTATCGCCGCTGCCCACGCCGTACTCGACGTCATCGCCGACGAGGGCCTGTGCGACCGCGCCAACCAGCTCGGCTCGCGCCTGAAGCAACGATTGGAATCGCTGCGCGACAAGGTGCCCGAGATCGCGGATATCCGCGGCCCCGGATTCATGAATGCCGTGGAATTCAACGATGCGACGACGAAGCTGCCGAGCGCCGATTTCGCCAACAAGGTGCGGCTGATCGCGCTCGACAAGGGGCTCATTCTGCTGACCTGTGGCGTCCATGGCAATGTGATCCGCTTTCTGTCGCCGATCACCATTCAGGACAACGTGTTCAGCGAGGCGCTCGATATTCTCGAGGTATCTCTGCTGGAAGCCAGCGCCGGTCGCTGACCGCGCCAGATCCTGTGATCCATTTTTACGATCAGCCCGTGCGGCATGCCGGGCGAAAACTGTCGGAGTGCATGAAATGTCCTTTACGACCGCAATGACCAAGCATGTGCCATTCTCCTCGCGCTTCCTGCGGGCCGCCGGCTATATCAACGGCGCCTGGACGGCGGGTAGTGCGACGAAGACCTTCGATGTCATCAATCCCGCCACCGGCGAAGTGCTCGCCAGCCTCCCCGAAATGGGTGTTGCCGAGACAACGGCCGCGATTGACGCCGCCTATGCGGCACAGGCGGCCTGGGCCGGACGCCCGGCCAAGGAACGCTCCGTCATCCTGCGCAAGTGGTTCGATCTCATGGTTGCCAATGCCGATGAGTTGGCCAACATCCTGACGGCCGAAATGGGCAAGCCGCTACCGGAAGCGAGAGGCGAAATCCTCTACGCCGCGTCCTATGTCGAATGGTATGCGGAAGAAGCCAAGCGCATCTATGGCGAAACCATCCCGGCGCCGTCCAACGACAAGCGCATGATCGTCATCAAACAACCGGTCGGCGTCGTCGGCACGATCACGCCCTGGAACTTCCCCGCCGCGATGATCGCCCGCAAGATTGCTCCGGCGCTGGCCGTCGGCTGCACGATCGTCTCGAAGCCGGCCGAACAGACGCCATTGACGGCGATTGCGCTTGCTGTCCTCGCAGAAGAAGCAGGCATTCCAGCCGGCGTCTTCAACGTCATCGTCGGCACGGATGGCCCGGCGATCGGCCGCGAGCTTTGCGGTAATCCGAAGGTGCGCAAGATCAGCTTCACCGGCTCGACCGAAGTCGGCCGCATCCTGATGCGCCAGTGCGCCGACCAGATCAAGAAGGTCAGCCTCGAGCTCGGCGGCAATGCGCCCTTCATCGTCTTCGACGATGCCGATCTCGACGCCGCCGTCGAAGGAGCGTTGGCTTCGAAATATCGTAATGCCGGCCAGACCTGCGTCTGCGCCAACCGCATCTATGTTCAGTCCAATGTCTATGATGCCTTCGCTGCCAAGCTCGCGGCCAAGGTCTCGGCGCTTGCCGTCGGAGACGGCTTCAAGCCGGGCGTCACCATCGGGCCGCTGATTGATGAGCAAGGCGTTGCCAAGGCGGAAGATCATGTTCGCGATGCGGTATCGAAGGGCGCGCGGATCCTGCTCGGCGGCAAGCGTATTGAAGGTGCCGGTACCTTCTTCGCGCCGACCATTCTGACCGGTATCGACCGGACGATGAAGGTCGCCCGCGAAGAAACCTTCGGCCCGGTCGCACCGCTCTTCCGCTTCGAAACGGTCGAGGATGTCATCGCGCAGGCGAACGATACGGAATTCGGCCTTGCCGCCTATTTCTTCGCCGGCGACCTGAAAAAGGTCTGGCGGGTGGCGGAAGCACTGGAATATGGCATGGTCGGCATCAATACCGGCATCATGTCGTCGGAGACCGCGCCGTTCGGCGGCATCAAGCAATCCGGCCTTGGCCGCGAAGGCTCGCGCCATGGCGCCGATGACTACCTGGAAATGAAGTATCTCTGCATGGGCAACGTATAGCCGGCAAATCAGCGCCTCCGGCAAGGAGGCGCAACGGCTTTGCATCTGAAATGCGTAAGAAAGCAGGAGGATGGAGGGTTTCCGCAATTCAAGGAAAGCGGAAACTCTCTAGGTTGAAGTAATGCTGATACGGCCCTGCCATAACCGCGCCGCAGTCAACTTACCCGTGCGAAAAGCACCGGTGTCGAGATTGAGCCGGAGGCCGTGGGCATCGACCTGGGCGATCGGCGTATGGCCGTGCACGATAAGCTTGGGCAGCGGTTGCGCAGTATCAAAGAAACGAGAGCGGATGAAGACGAGATCGTGGTCCTGCTGATCCGCAATCGAACGATCCGGATCAATGCCGGCATGGACGAACAGGGCTTGCCGCGTATCCAGCATGATCGGCAAACGCCGCAGGAAATTGATGTGATCGTCGGGTAGCCAGGTTCGCAGGAAGGTGTCGAGTTTCTTCTGGCTCGGATATTGCTGCCGCAATGTCGGGATATCCGCACCATAGGATGCAAGAGTGGCATCGCCCCCAAGCGCCATCCAGTCATCCAGAGATATCTCACCATCGATATAGGCAAGCATCTCCATTTCATGATTGCCGGTCAGGCAGATGCGATCGAAGCCCTTGGGCGGCGGCGCCATCAGTCGACCGACGACCTGGGCCGAGGCAGGGCCGCGATCGATATAGTCTCCCAGCATGACGATAAGCTTGCGACCAGGAAGTCCGGCAGCGTCGGTAACGATTTTGCGTTCCAGTGCGCTCAGGAGGTCGTATCGGCCATGAACGTCGCCAATGACATAGGTAGGCATATCGAGATTTTCGAGCCGTTCGCGAGACCGGCGATGGCCGAAACCATGAGCCATCCTTTCGCGTATCCTAGCTGCCGACATAGAACTCCCTTTCGAGCATACACCCCGAGACGCCTTGGCAATCTCTGTAAGAGAACTCAAAAGCGACGATTCTGTGCCAAAAAGCAGGAATCGACGCCCACAGGCGGTATCGCGACCGATTGGGGCCTGCGGTACCGGGTTGCCTTGCGGCAAAGCGCCTCGAACGACGCCTTTATGCATGGAGAAAGTTGACAGGGAGTATCCGCAATTCTATCGCGCTTGAGATCCTAACGGGAGAAAGGCCGATCGCCCGGATTGCAGACCCCGGTATATATTCACGCTATTCCGGCATCGGCGGCGCGGCCTTGCACCGGCATTCCGCAGGAATGGATCAACCCCTAGCCCGGAGCGTCGATCTTCGATGTAGGCTGTAACTTTATCGTGAAGTCTTGATGAACCCTACTGTTGTGCTGGAACTCTGCCGCTTCTTTCACGGTGCATCGCTGATGCTGCTGTGGGGTGCCTGCGCCTATCTCTGCCTTTTGGTGCCAAGCACGCTCGCCGACACTGTCTGGCGATTGTTGGCGAGGCCGTTTTTCCTGATCGCCGTGATCGCTGCCCTGACGACACTGATCTCTCTGCCGGCGGCAACGGCCCTTATCGGAAGTGGCTGGAGCGACGGGCTTGATATCGGCATCGTCCGCGACGTCCTTCTCGATACGACGGTTGGCCAAGCCTGGCGGGCGCAGGCGATTGCAGCCGTGCTGATGCTTTCCGCCTTCCTGCTGCCGGAAAACCGGCGCCGCCTTGGTTTGGCATGTGCGTCCGGCTTTGGGCTGGCGGCACTTTCCCTCACCGGTCATGCTTCTATGCTGGAAGGCTGGCTACGCCAAGTCCATCGCGGCAACGACGTTTTCCATGTGCTGATGGGCGGCGGCTGGCTGGGAGCACTGGTGCCGCTGATCTCGATTTTGCGGCTTCTCGGCAGGCCGGAATGCAAGGCGGATTCGCAGCGTGCGTTGCGTCGGTTCTCCACCGTCGGACACTGGGCCGTTGCCCTCGTCATCCTGTCGGGCATCGCCAACACCATGCTGATCCTGAAGCGGCTGCCGACCGACTGGTCCTCGCCCTACCAGAGGCTGCTTGCCGTCAAGATCGCACTGGTCGCAGGCATGGCGCTTCTGGCCATCGTCAATCGTTATGTCTTCGTCCCCTGGATTGGTAGAAATCCGCGCCGCGCCTTGCGGGCACTCCGGCTTGGCAGCATCGCCGAGATCGTCATTGGGGTTGCCGTGATCGGTCTTGTTGCCGTCTTCGGTATGATGGAGCCGGTGTAGAACCTGACGCTTTCCGGAAGGCCTAGCCGCCAAGCGACTTGATCACCGCACGAACGGCAGAGGCATTACTGGTCGCCGGCCTGTATTCCAGCCCCACCCTGCCGCGATAGCCTTGGGCAAACAACCAATCGAGCCGCTCCCGAAGGTCAATCCGGCCAGTGCCGGGGTCGCTGCGGCCGGGGTGGTCGGCAACATGGAGATGCACGATCCGCTCGATCCGATCGGCAACGACTTCCTGCGTGTTTTCACCCATAACGGCCGAATGATAGAGATCATAGACGATGCCTATTTCAGGACGGCCGACTTCGTCGACGATATCCAGACCTTCAGCGGTCGAAGAGAGATAGTAGCCGACATGGTCGATCTTGGTGTTCAGCGGCTCAAGGCCGAGCCGAACGCCGGATCCCTTCAGAATATCCGCGCCGGCGGTAAGAGTCTCGATCAATGACGCCCGCTGCTCTGCGCGTGAAAACTCAGGCAAATCATCGCCGGCCTGCGCAATCAAGACGGACGCTCCGAGGCGCTGCGCCACGGCGACGGACTGGTGCAGACCTTCCAGCCAGGCTTCTTTGTTTGCCGGATTCGTAAGTGCGATCATCGGCTCGGCAACCATGCCGGACACCGCGATACCCGTCTCGGCAACGGCGGTTGCGATTGCACCTAGATCCTTGTTCCGCCAGTGCCAGAATTCGATCGCGGCCACACCCGCCTCATGCGCTCGCCGAATACGATCCGCAAACGCATCGCCGTCGCGCGCGAACAACCACTCGATACAAGCCGAAAACTGCCGCATTGAAATCTCCTCCCACATTGTCACCAGCAATGCTCGGGATCGGCAGCGACCGCAAGGGGTCTCAACGCTGAACCTGCGGAGGGCGTCTAATGGAAGATTCGAGGGCTTCCACATTCATCGCGGAAAGCACGCGCATGTCGCGGCGAAAATCGGAAGGCGTCATACCGGCAATGTGGCGGAAAGACTTATTGAAGGCGCTGATCGAGCCGAAGCCGCTGTCCATGGCGACTTGCAACACATTGGCGCCGTCGCGCATCAGCATCGCCTGGGCACGAGAAAGGCGCAGCAGGTTCACATACTTCGCGAGCGTCATGCCTGTCGATTTCTTGAAGAGGTTCATGGCATATTTCGGATGAAGGCGCGCAGCCTTGGCGATATCGACGGTATCGATGTCGTCCAGGAAATTCTCGGCGATGAAGTCGCACATTCTGGCCAGGCTGCGAGAGGATTGCGGATGGGCCTGTTCGTTCGTCAGGCCCTCTTCCTTCTCCGGCATCATGCGATAAGGCTCGAAAGCGATGCGCTCCAACCGCAGGAGCAGTTCGGCAACGGCATGCTCGGCCTTGGCCCCGTCATCCGACATGACATAGCGGTACCAGCGCGCGAAATTCTCGTCATCGGCGGCATCGGTTGCCGAACTTATCAGCGTCTGTCCGCGAATGAGGCGGCCGGAGATGTCGAGCGGCAGACGCAGCCGGAAGAAATGGACGAGCGGCAGATGCGCGCCCGCATAGATCGCGTCTTCGGACAGTTCATCAAGCTGGTGCGGCTGGCCACCCCAGAAAAGGCAGATCTCCCCTGCCTTCAGAGTAAGCTCGTGATCGCCTATGCGGTAGTGCACGGTGCCGCGCACGATGTAGTTCACCTCCACCTGCGCATGCCAATGCGGCTTTGCCATCGGCAGCGGATGGTTGTGGAACATCTGCAGGAATGTCGGAAGCCCTTCGACGCTGCTTGCGCCCGGCTGATAGACCGCTCTTTGACCCACCTTACTTTTCGCCAAGTCGATGTTCCCTTTTTAGGAGACAGAAGCGTACCTGAAGCTAATTTAAGCGCGTTCGCTAGCGGACAGCAATTGAAAAGGGAGGATTTTCAATGCGTTTAAAACTTGCTGGAGCGACTGCGCTTGCCGCTTTGCTCGCTTCCGGTTCTGCCTATGCAGAACAGACGACCATTACAGTCTGGAGCTGGAACATCGCCGCGTCGGCGCTGAAGTCCACGGTCGAGGGGTTCAATAAGAAATATCCGGATATCAAGGTCGATGTGCAGGACATCGGCAACCCCCAAGTCTTCGACAAGATGCTGGCTGCCTGCGCCGCTGGCGGCGACGGCCTGCCCGATGTCATGTCGATCGAAAACCACAAGGCTTCGATCTTCTGGAATCGCTTCCCGGACTGCCTGACCGACCTGACGAAGCTCGGCTACAACGACAGCCTTAAGAAGCAGTTCCCGGATTTCAAGCGCGCAGAGCTTGAGGTCGGCGCCGCCGCCTATGCGATGCCGTGGGATTCCGGCCCGGTCACGATGTTCTACCGTCGCGACATGTATGAAAAAGCCGGCGTCGATCCGGCAACGGTCAAGACCTGGGACGATTTCATCGCGGCCGGCAAGAAGATCTCCGCCGCAAATCCCGGTGTGATCATGGCGCAGGCCGATCTCAACGGTGACACCGAATGGTTCCGTATGCTCGCCAACGAACAGGGCTGCGGCTATTTCTCGGACGACAGCCAGAGCATCACTGTCAACCAGCCGGCCTGCGTCAAGGCCCTGGAAAAGGTGAAGGCAATCAAGGACGCGGGCCTACTGAGCGCTGCGAACTGGAACGAGAAAATCCAGGCGAACACTGCCAGCAAGGTGGCATCGCAGCTCTATGGCGGCTGGTATGAAGGCACCGTCCGCTCCACCTCGCCGGATCTCGCCGGCAAATGGGGCGTCTATCCGATGCCGAGCATGACGGCTGACGGCCCTCATGCTGCCAATCTCGGCGGTTCTTCGCTGGCGATTGCCAACGGCTCGAAGAACAAGGAAGCCGCTTGGAAGTACCTGGAATACACGCTCGGCACCAATGAGGGCCAGGTGACGATGCTGAAATCCTTCGGCCTCGTGCCGTCGCTGCTGACCGCGGTTCAGGATCCCTTCGTCAACCAGCCGCAGCCCTATTGGGGCGGCCAGAAAATCTGGACTGACATCCTCGCCACCCTGCCGAAGATCCGCCCGAACCCCGGCACGCCGTACTTCAGCGACGCCGACGAGATCATAAAGGCCGTCCAGACGAAATACCTTGCCGGCGGCTATCCGAACGGCAAGGCGGCGCTCGACGATGCAGCCCAGCAGATCGCCTCGGCGACAGGTCTGCCGCTCGCGAAATGAGTGACACTGCCGGGCGCGCATCCCAAGCCGCGCCCGGCATCCCCGCCGCCCCTTCGGCGGCGGGGATGCGACGTCACGTGTCACTTCACTGCGCATAAAGGAGGAGGCTTTCATGCGGCTGCAGAACCGGAGCGCCTATGCGTTTCTTGCGCCCTATCTTCTGGTGTTTACGGCCTTCTGGGTGTGGCCGATCATCGATTCGTTCCTGATTTCGTTCCAGAACACCCGCGTCAATCCTTGGACCTTCAACCTGCCGCTCAATTGGGGGCGCCTGTTCGGCGACCCAGCCTTCTATAACGCGCTTCAAAACACGCTTATAATCCTGATCGTCCAGGTACCCGTCATGATCACGCTCGCCACGGTCATGGCGGTGCTGCTGAATTCACCACTGCTCAAGGCGCGCGGCATTTTCCGCTTCGCCTTCTTCGCACCCGTCGTGGTCGGCGAAGTTGCCTATGCGGCTGTCTTCCGCCTGATGTTCAATGTCGATTTCGGCATCATCAATAAGCTGCTCGGCGGTGTCGGCATTTCGCCGGTGTCGTGGTTTGCAGACTCTCATGCCGCCATGGTTCTTATCATCATAGCCGTCACCTGGCGCTGGGCCGGATACAACGCCATTATCATTCTCTCCGGGCTGCAATCGATCCCCGAGGATGTCTACGAGGCCGCGACGCTCGACCGTGTCAACCGCTTCCAGCAGTTCATCCATATCACCCTGCCGCTCTTAAAGCCGATCATTCTGTTCTGCGTGGTCCTGTCCGTCATCGGCACCATGCAGCTCTTCACCGAACCATATCTGATCACCAACAGGGGTGGCCCCGGCGGCGGGACGGAGACGCTCGGCCTGTTGCTTTATCGCCAGGCCTTCCAGTCGACCAACTTCGGCTATGCCTCGGCGATCGCCTACACGATGGCGGCACTCGCGGTGGTCATCTCTCTTCTCAATCTCTGGGTGGGGCGCGAAGCGAAATGAAATCAAAGTCCAAATCCACTCTGATCCGCTCGCTCGCCTTGCACGGCCTGCTGGCGCCGCTCGCCATCATCTGGCTGTTTCCGCTCTGGATGATGTTCGTCTTCTCCACAATGCCCGACTACGGCATTTTCAGCCCAGGTATCATCCTGACACCGTCGACAGGTTTCATGGACAACGTCCGCAACCTGCAGGCAGATACCAACTTCATCGGCGCCATGACGATCTCCATCGTCGTTGCGGTCATCTATACCGTACTGTCTGTGCTGCTGACCTCGATGGCCGGATGGGCTCTGGCGCGCTACCAGTTCGCCGGCCGTTCAGGCGTCATCGGCATCATCCTCGGCACAATCACCTTGCCCTACTCCGTCGTCGTCATCCCGCAGTTCATCATGGTGGCGCGCGATTTCGGGCTGGCCAATTCATGGGTCGCGCTGATCGTGCCGCCGCTCTTCAATTCGCTCGGAGTGCTGTTCATGCGCCAGGCCTTCTCGATGATGCCGGGCGAACTTTTCGATGCAGCGCGCGTCGAGGGTGTCAAGGAATGGCAGATCTTCCTGCGCATCGCCCTGCCGCTCGCAAGGCCGACGATGGCGGCGCTCGCCATCATCCTGTTCCTCGCTTCCTGGAACAACTACCTCTGGCCGCTGCTCATCAATTCCCGGCCGGGAATGATGACCGCGCCCGTGGCGCTCGGGACGCTCATCGGCCTCACCAGGGTATCCTGGGGCGGTATCATGGCCGGCGCCGTGATGCTGACGGCGCCGATCCTTATCATCTTCGTTCTCCTGCAGCGCCACTTCATCGCCGGCATCGCCGCCGGCGCAATCAAATAATTCCGGGGACCCGTATGGCTGAACTGTCTCTTACCAATGTCGTCAAACGCTACGGTGCGCTGGAAATCATTCACGGCGCCAATCTCGAGGTGAAGGACGGCGAGTTCGTCGTTTTCGTCGGTCCGTCGGGATGCGGCAAGTCCACGTTGCTGCGCATGATCGCCGGTCTGGAGGATATTTCCGGCGGCGAACTGAAGATCGGCGGCCGCCTCGTCAATGATGTGGAGCCCGCCGATCGCGGCATCGCCATGGTCTTCCAGTCCTATGCGCTTTATCCGCATCTGACAGTCGAGCAGAACCTCAACTTCGGCCTGCGCATGAACGGCAATCCGAAGGCCGACACCGATCGCCGCGTCAAGCAAGCCGCCGAGATCCTGCAGATATCGGAGCTGATGCAACGCCGGCCGAAGCAGCTCTCTGGCGGCCAGCGCCAACGCGTCGCCATCGGCCGGGCCATCGTGCGCGAGCCGCAGATCTTCCTGTTCGACGAGCCTCTGTCAAACCTCGATGCCGAGTTGCGCGTGCAGATGCGCGTCGAAATCTCGCGCCTTCACAAGAAGCTCGGCACGACGATGATCTATGTCACGCACGACCAGACCGAGGCCATGACGCTCGCCGACAAAATCGTCGTGCTGCGCAGCGGCAATATCGAACAGGTTGGCGCTCCGCTCGATCTCTATGACGACCCGGCCAACCAGTTCGTAGCCGGATTCGTCGGCTCGCCGAAGATGAACTTCCTGCGCGCCGAGGTGGTCGACAGCCAGCCCGGCAGCGTCGTCATCGTGCTGAAGAGCCAGCGCAATGTTCGCCTCACGCTTCCCGTTGCCGCGGCAAAGGCGGAGGTCGGCCAACAAGTAACGATCGGCGTGCGTCCGGAACATTTCCTCGACGCCGGGCGCGGCGATGCGGATCTGACCGTCGATGTCGACGTTGCGGAGCATCTCGGCAATACCAGCTACATTTACGCCAATATCGCTGCCGACGAGCAGATCGTGATCGAACGCGAGGAGTCCCGCACTACAGGCAACAGCGACAAGCTCACCGTGGCACTATCGGCGGCCAAGGCATTCCTGTTCGACAGCGCGGGCAACCGATTGCGGTAGGCGCTGCCCCATGGAGCCGGATGGCTCTAGGTCTGTTCGACCTGAAGTCTGAATCCGCTCTAGAATCAAAGACGTAGAGCGTGATGTCGTCCGAAAACCGCCTACACTTTTCGACATCACGCTCTATCCCCTCCCAAGACAGCATGCAGATTTAGGAAAGGACCATTTCATGACGACCGATACATCCATCCGCTGGGGCATCATCGGCCCCGGCCGGATCGCACAGACTTTTGCCGATGGCGTCGCCCATTCCCGTAGCGGCAAGCTGGTGGCCATCGCCAGCCGCAACCCCGGCAAACCGGGTCTCGGAGACGGCTTCCCCGGCGCACGCATCGTCGACGGCTATGAGGCTCTGCTGGCCGACAAGGAAGTCGACGCGATCTATATCGCGACCCCGCATACCGGCCATGCCGAGTGGGCGATCAAGGCGATCCGCGCCGGCAAGCATGTGCTCGTCGAAAAGCCGATCGCTCTCTCTGCCTTCGATGCCGAAGCCATCTACTACGAAGCGAAGAAGGCTGGCGTTTTCGCCGGCGAAGCCTTCATGTATCGCGTTCACCCGCAGACGGCGAAGCTGATCGAGCTGGTGAAGAGCGGCGTCATCGGCGATCTGCGCATCATCCGCTCCTCCTTTGGTTTCAACATGGGCAAGGTAAGCCCGGAACACCGGCTGTTCGCCAATGACATGGCCGGCGGCGGCATCCTCGATGTCGGCGGCTATCCGGTATCCATGGCCCGCCTGATCGCCGGTGCAGCGAGCGGTAAGCCGTTCCTCGATCCCGACAAGGTGTCGGGCGTCGGCCATCTCGGCCAGACCGGCGTCGACGAATGGGCCTCCGCCGTCCTGAAGTTCCCGAACGAAGTCATCGCCGAAGTGTCCTGCTCGATCATGGCAAACCAGGACAACACGCTACGCATCATCGGCTCGGAAGGCCGCATCGAGGTTGCCGACTTCTGGTTCGCCTCCGGCCACAAGGGCGGCATCGGCAAGATCGACGTAATCAAGGGCGGCGAGACCCAGACGATCGAAGTCAAGGAAGAGCGCTGGCTGTACTCCTTCGAGGTCGACGCTGCAGGCGATGCCATTCGCGCCGGACAAAAGGAATTCGCCTATCCCGGCATCGGTTGGGCGGATTCGATCGGCAATCTCAGGGTTCTCGACCAATGGCGCGCTTCGATCGGCCTCGAATATGTGGTCGAGAAGGCAACGCATCGGACGAAGAACATCGCCGGGGCGACCGTCACCAAGGGCAACAGCATCCCGAAGCGCAGCATTCCGGGCATCTCCAAGCCAGCATCGCTCGTCACGCTCGGCTTCGAGTTCTTCCCGAATTTCGCGGCCGCCTCGCTGACGCTCGACGCCTTCTATGAAGCCGGCGGCAATGCCTTCGACACGGCCTATGTTTATGGCGGCGGCAAGACCGAGAGCATCTTCGGCGACTGGCATACCAGCCGCAACGTGCCGCGCGAGGAGATCGTGCTGATCGGAAAGGGGGCGCATTCGCCGCTTTGCTATCCGGACGTGATCGCCAAGCAGCTCGACCAGTCCCTCAACCGCCTGAAGACCGACTATGTCGACATCTACTTCATGCACCGTGACAATACCGACGTTCCCGTCGGCGAGTTCGTCGATGCCATGGATGCCGAGGTGAAGGCCGGCCGCATTCGCGGCATCTTTGGCGGCTCGAACTGGACGCGCGCCCGCTTCGACGAGGCGATCGCCTATGCAGAGAAGAACGGCAAGACGGCGCCGGCAGCACTTTCCAACAACTTTTCGCTGGCGGAAATGCTCGACCCGATCTGGGCCGGCTGCGTTGCGGCTTCCGACGACGAATGGAAGGCCTGGCTCAATGCCAAGCAAATCCCGAACTTCGCCTGGTCGAGCCAGGGCCGCGGCTTCTTCACCGACCGCGCCGGCCGCGACAAGCGCGACGACGAGGAGTTGGTTCGCGTCTGGTATTCCGACCGCAATTTCGGTCGCCGCGACAGGGCGATCGAACTGGCGCAGAAGCTCGGCCGCAGCCCGATCCACATCGCGCTTGCCTATGTCGTTGCCCAGCCCTTCCCCGTCGTCCCGCTGATTGGCCCGCGCACGGTCGCTGAGCTCGAAGACAGCCTTTCGGCGCTCGACATCAAGCTGACGCCGGAACAGGTGAAGTGGCTTGAGGGCTGATGCGAAGCGGCTTTCGCTGAGCTAAGCGCATGAGACAAGAACAGCCCATCCGGCATCCGGATGGGCTGTTTTCCATACGGCCATGCCGACAATCGTTCCGCTATGCTCAGGCAGCGAAATCGAAGACCTTTGTCTCCGCGCCTTCCAGGCGCAGCAGATAGGCCTTGCGCTCCAGACCTCCCGCAAATCCGCGAAGCTCGCCCGTCGATCCGATGATCCGGTGGCAGGGGGCGATGATCGAGATCGGGTTGCGGCCGTTGGCAGCGCCGACCGCCCGCACCGCCTTCAGAGCGCCGATCTCAGCCGCGATCTGCCGATAGGTACGCGTCTCGCCGAAGGGGATAGTCAGCAATGCGTGCCAGACCTTACGCTGAAACTCCGTTCCCGCGAAATCGAGCGGCAGCTCGAAGCTACGCCGTTTGCCGGCAAAATATTCCAGCAGCTGCCGTTCGGCTTCCAGCAGAACTGGATGATTCCCGTCTTCGGCGACGATCGACAGCGGCACGCGCTTCGGCCGGTCGTTGTCCCACAGAATCGCGGCAAGACCATCATCGCTGCCGACAAGCTTGAGCGCGCCAACGGGCGAATTCATGATCCGATAGACATAGTGCTTTCCGTCATATCCCGCAGCTTTGGTCATGCCGATATCCTTTCCTTGAATTGCGCTTACTGTCTCCGGCAGAATTACCTTCTTGAAGCGCTTGTTACCCCATAGGACCCGAAATGCCCGTCTCCAGCCACCCGAAAAGAGACGTTGGCCGCGAAATCCAGCGATTTCGGATCCGTGCGGCACTGTCGCAACGAGCGGAGGCAACATACTCGCTCTTGGGAAAGGGGCCGACATTGTGTAGAACCGAGACAGGACATTTCACCAGCAAGCGGAGCCAGAGATGACCGTTCGCCCGCCAAGCAGCTTCAATCCATCCCGGATCAACGACACCGGTCTCGGGATTCTTGAATATGAAATGATGTCGGAGCGCGCCAGCACGCTCGGCCAGCACGGCGTGAAGGTAGAGACGGCGCTTGCGGCGCTGCGCGACGGCGAGGCGAAGGGCAGACAAGGCGTAGACCACGAGCGGCTGGTCGATAGCGCCGCCGAAGCCGTCTGGGCAATGTTCATTCACCGCGAGATCTGTGGCCTGCGCAATAGCCGCGACGTCATTCAGCGCTACGAGATCCCGAACAAGGTGCTCGTGCGCCTAGGCGCCAGCCCCCGTCATCCCTGAATTTCCGGCCTGACGTTCAGGACTTCAGGATCGCCGAGAAGCGCGGGTCGAAGGCGTGGCCGATCGGCTCCACTGCCGCCCCGCGCGCCACCGCCCAAGGGTCGGTCATGCCAAGCTGCAGTCGTGGCAGCGACCGGTTGGGGTGATCGGCGTTGGAAGGCAACAGCGGCTGCATGGCGGCCATCAGCCGAACGGCAAGAGCCGCCGGTGCGCCGCCGCACAGGATCACCGTCTGCGGATCGAAGACGGTTTCGATCAGGTGCACGCTCCAGCGCAGGTCGACGGCCGCCTTTTCGACCCAGGCCAGAATATCCGGATCATCAGCGGCGGCCCGCTCGTCTATCAGCGAGTAGATGTCGGGCGCCGTCGGATCGACACCGAGATGCTCGTAGAGCGACGCCAGGGATGCGTTGTGTTCTACAGTCCTGCGGCCGCCGGACGACAAGAGCGCCATGCCGATTTCTCCGGCGTTGCCGCGCGCGCCGCTATAGAGCTCACCGCCGAGAATGAGCCCGGCACCGATACCGTAGCCGACGTAGAGACAGACAGCGTGGTCAAGACCGTGTGCTGCACCGACCATCCGCTCGGCCGTCGCGCAGGCGGCCGCGTCGTTTTGCAAGGTGACATTGAGGCCGGTGCCGGCGGCAAGCGTTTCCAGCAGCGGAAAGCGCTGCCAAGGACCCATCATCCAGGGATTGTCGGCATCATCACGCTCGAGCCCGAAAGGTCCGGGCATTGCAGCACCGAGGCCGACAAGGCGCTTCTCCGCCTGGGCGACGCGCTGTTTCAGCTCCGTGCGCACGTCCTGCACCAGCTGCAGAACGACAGGCGTGCCCGTCGTCGGGCCGCTGGTGGGCAGGTTTGCTTCCTTGCGGATGAGGACATTGCCGACGAGATCGACGGCAATGGCGCGGGTAATGTGACGGTCGATCTGCAGGCCGATGGCGAAGGCGCCTTCCGGCACGAGGCCATAGGGCGTGGACGGCTGCCCGCGACCATGGCGCACGCTTTCCCGCGACGTCACGAGCCCGTCACCCTCCAGCTCCTCCATGATGTTGGAGACTGTCTGCTTCGTCAGGCGGGTGGCGCGCGCAAGATCGGCGCGGGAGAGCGCACCGTTCAGCCGCAAAGCATCGATGATCACTCGCCGGTTATGGGCGCTGGTGCCCTCGTGGTTTGTTCCGCTCGTGGCCCTGATCGGGCGTTTATCGTTCATCTTTATTTGCCTCTTGACACCACTAGATTATTGAAGAACAAATTAGTCAAGACAATTGACTTAAAGAAACCGCAGAGTTTCATCGGGGAACATAGGGAGCCACAGTCTCCAACACGCGCCGACCTATGTTCGGCGACCGGCCCGGCCAATTGCCTGCCCGACGACCCATGGCGACGCTTGGCCGCCAGTGGAAAAATCGCGTGAGTGTCAAAAACTGGAGGATGGAATGTTGAAATCATTGAACAAGACATTGCTCGGCGCGGCGCTGATCAGCGCTTCCTTCGCCTCGCATGCCTTTGCCGAAACGACAATCAATGCCCTCTTCATGGCGCAGGCCGCCTACAGCGAAGCCGATGTCCGCGCCATGACGGACGCCTTCTCCAAGGCCAATCCGGACATCAAGGTCAATCTCGAATTCGTTCCCTACGAAGGCCTGCACGACAAGACCGTACTGGCGCAAGGCTCCGGCGGCGGCTACGACGTGGTGCTCTTCGACGTGATCTGGCCGGCCGAATACGCAACCAACAAGGTTCTGGTCGACGTGTCCTCGCGTATCTCGGACGACACGAAGAAGAGCGTGCTGCCGGGCGCCTGGACGACGGTCCAGTACGACGGCAAATATTATGGCATGCCCTGGATCCTCGATACCAAGTACCTGTTCTACAACAAGGAAATCCTGGAAAAGGCCGGCATCAAGACGCCGCCGAAGACCTGGGACGAACTGAACGAACAGGCGAAGACCATCAAGGACAAGGGTCTTGCCGCCACCCCGATCGCCTGGAGCTGGTCACAGGCCGAAGCCGCGATCTGCGACTATGCCACACTCGTCAGCGCCTATAAGGGCGACTTCATCAAGGACGGCAAGCCGGACTTCCAGACCGGCGGTGGCCTCGATGCGCTGAAATACATGGTCACCAGCTACAAGTCCGGCCTCACCAACCCGAACTCCAAGGAATTCCTCGAAGAGGATGTCCGCAAGGTCTTCGAAAACGGCGATGCCGCCTTCGCGCTGAACTGGACCTACATGTACAACATGGCCAACGACCCGAAGGACAGCAAGGTCGCGGGCAAAGTGGGCGTCGTGCCGGCGCCGGGCGTTGCCGGCAAGAGCGAGGCTTCCGCGGTCAATGGCTCGATGGGCCTCGGCGTGACCTCCGCCAGCAAGCATCCGGACGAAGCATGGAAATACATCAGCTACATGACTTCGCAGGCGACGCAGAACCAGTATGCCAAGCTTAGCCTGCCGATCTGGGCATCGTCCTATAGCGATCCGACCGTGACCAAGGGCCAGGAAGAACTGATCGCGGCCGCAAAGGTCGGCCTCGCAGTGATGTATCCGCGTCCGACGACGCCGAAATATCAGGAACTATCGACAGCGCTTCAGCAGGCGATCCAGGAATCGCTGCTCGGCCAGTCTTCTCCGGAAGACGCGCTGAAGTCGGCTGCCTCCAACAGCGGTCTCTGATAGTCTTATCGGGCGGTGCTAGCGCAGATGATTTTGGTCTGTTCGACCGAAAGCCGATCACACTCTTCGGCATCATGCTCTAGTCGCCGCCCGCCTCTTACCCTCCATGACGAATGAAAGAAGGGGCCCGCCATGTCCGGCACCTGGATGACAACTCGCGCCTGGTTTTTGATGCTGCCGCTGCTCGTGGTGATGGTTGCCGTCATCGGCTGGCCGCTCGTCGATACCGTCGGCCTTTCTTTCACCGATGCGAAGCTTGTGGGAACCGGCGGCAATTTCGTCGGCATCGACAATTATGCGAAGATGCTGGCAAACTCCAATTTCCAACGGACGCTGATCACCACGGCATGGTTCGCGATCGTCTCCGTCGCCGCCGAAATGGTGCTCGGCGTGCTGGCTGCGTTGCTGCTCAACCAGGATTTCAAGGGCCGCGGCGTGCTGCGCGCGCTGATGATCCTGCCTTGGGCGCTGCCGACGGTCGTCAACGCGACGCTGTGGCGGCTGATCTACAATCCCGAATATGGCGCGCTGAACGCCGCCCTTACCCAGCTCGGCCTGCTAGACGCCTATCGCTCCTGGCTCGGCGAACCCGGCACGGCGCTGACGGCACTCATCGTTGCCGACTGCTGGAAGAATTTTCCGCTGGTCGCGCTGATTGCGCTCGCCGCCCTGCAGGCCGTGCCGCGAGACATCACGGCCGCCTCGCTCGTGGATGGCGCCGGACCCTTCAAGCGCTTCCGCTTCGTCATTCTTCCCTATCTTGTGGGGCCGCTGATGGTGGCGCTGGTGCTGCGCACCATCGAGGCTTTCAAAGTCTTCGACATCATCTGGGTCATGACGCGCGGCGGCCCGGCAAACAGCACGCGCACGCTGTCGATCCTTGTCTATCAGGAAGCCTTTTCCTTCCAGCGAGCGGGGTCCGGCGCGTCGCTAGCCCTCATCGTCACGCTGCTGGTCACGGTGCTTGCCGCCGCCTATGCCGCGCTCGTCCGCAAAACCGCAGGGAGTGCCACCTGATGGAACGCCAGAGCCCGCTCTTCACCTGCTTCATCTATATCTGCGCCGTGCTGCTTGCCGTTGTCATCCTGGCGCCGATCGCCTGGCTCTTCATCATGAGCATTTCGCCGGCTGCCGATCTTGCTGCCAAGCCGCTGCACTGGTGGCCGCAGGCGGCTGATTTCTCGCGCTACAAGGTACTGCTGTCCACACTTGCAAACAGCGAGGGCGCGGCCTTCACCTCGTCGCTGCGCAACAGCATTGAAGTCGCCGGCATGGCGACCATAGCGGCAATAGCGCTCGCCATTCCCGCCGGCTGGGCTGTATCGCGAACGCCATCCGTGGGATGGTCGCTTTCGATGGTCATCGCCACCTACATGCTGCCGCCGGTGGCGCTTGCCGTACCGCTTTATATGGGCCTTGCCCATCTCGGCATGCTGAACAATGTCTTCGGGCTGGCGCTCGTCTATCTGACGATCCTCGCGCCATTCACGACCTGGCTGATGAAATCCGGCTTCGATTCCATTCCGAAGGAGATCGAGGCGGCAGCGATGATCGACGGCGCCGGTCTGTTCCAGACGCTGAGGATCATCACGCTGCCGCTAGCCATGCCCGTGATGGCGACCTCGGCGCTCTTCGCCTTCCTTCTTGCCTGGGATGAATTCTTCTATGCGCTGCTGTTCACGTCGGACCAACGCGCAAAAACCCTCACCGTCGCCATAGCGGATCTCGCCGGCGGCCGTGTCTCAGATTACGGACTGATCGCCACTGCCGGCGTGCTCGCCGCCCTGCCCCCGGTGCTGATCGGCCTTGTGATGCAACGCGCCCTGATCTCGGGCCTGACCAATGGCGGCGTCAAGGGATGACCATGAATCAAGAGAAAACACGCCCCGCCGGCCTAGCCGCCATCGACCGCGAAATGGCCCGCCAGCATGCCGATGCGCTTGCCTCCTTCGAAGCATCCGCCAATATGGCAGCCAGGGCCGCCGCCTCGCTGAAGCGCACCGGCAAGCTGCTGCTGCTCGGCATGGGTGGCTCGCATGCCGTCAACCGCGCCGTCGAACCGCTCTATCGCGCCGCCGACATCGATGCGATCGCGCTGCCGCTCTCCGAGCAACTCGGTCAGCCGCTGTCGCTGGATGGCCGAACGATCTTCATGACCTCCCAATCCGGCGAGAGCGCCGAGGTCGGGCGTTGGTTCAACGAAACGGGCGGCACTGCCGAGACCTTCGGGCTGACACTGGAGGGCAGCTCCTTCCTCGCGAAAACCGCGCCTTCTCTCGTCGGCGCCGGCGGCACCGAACTTGCCTTCGCTGCAACCCGCAGCCTCACCGTGAGCTTCGCGCTGCATCTGGCGATCTTCGCAGCTCTCGGGCTGGATCCGGCGCCTGCGCTCGCCGTGCTTCAAGCGCCTGAAGCGACCGACATCAAGCCGGCACTTTCCGCTCTCGCCAATGTCGTGACGGTCGTCACCTCCGGTCGACGTCTACAGGGTGTTGCAGAGGCTCTGGCGCTTGGTTTAACCGAATTATCCCGCCGTCCCTGCTTCTCGCTCGAAGGCGGCCAGCTGCGCCACGGTCCGATGGAAATGCTCGGCCCCTCGGTTGGCGTCGTGCTGTTTCGCGGCAATGATGCGACGGCGAGCCTCGTGACGGCCATGGCCGTCTCCGCTGTCGAAGCGGGTGCGCCCGTCATTGTCTTTGACAGTTCTGAGGACGAGCCCGTGCCCGGCTGCGTCACCCTGCGCTTCAAGCCGGAAACGGGTATTGCCGCGATCTTCCAGATGCTGCCCGTCGCCCAGCTGCTGATGATCGCCTTTGCCGACGAGCGGGTGGAGAATGCCGGCACGCCGGTGCGCTCCACCAAGATCACCCGGAGCGAGTGAATGAAGCCGCTTGCAGTCATCGGCAACGTCAATATCGACCTGATCCTCGGACCGGCCGCGCCCTGGCCGAAGGCCGGCACCGAGATCATCGTCGATCATGACGAGCTGCGCGTCGGCGGCCAGGCGGGCAACACAGCGCTTGCCTGGGAAGGCCTCGGCGTCGACTACGAGATCTCGGCCAATGTCGGCAGCGACCAGTTCGGGCGCTGGCTCAGCGAGGCCTTCGGCGCACGCAGCAGCAAATGGCCTGTCAGGCCGGAGGGCACGACGCTCTCCGTCGGCATCACTCACCCCGATGGCGAGCGCACCTTTTTCACCACGCGCGGCCACCTGCCGCGATTGAGCTTTGCCGATGTCCTGGCCGCTCTCGATGGCGACAGGCTCTCCGACGGCTATGCGCTTGTCTGCGGCGCCTTCCTCACGGACGACCTCGCACGCGACTACGACGCCCTGTTCGATTGGGCCGACGAGCACCGGATCACGATAGCGCTCGACACAGGCTGGCCGCTCGATGGCTGGACCCCGGCAAATTGCGATGCCACCCGCCGCTGGCTATCGCGTTGCGGCATCGCGCTCCTGAACGAGGTCGAAACGACAACGCTTGCCGGCATGAATGACCCGTCCGAAGCGGCACGGGCGCTTCACGCGCTGATGCCGGAAGGCGCCGCCTTCGTCGTCAAGCGCGGTCCGGACGGCGCGCTTGCCATCGATGCCGGCGGTGATCTCGTTTCGGCTTCAGCGCCGCAGGTCACGGTCGTCGACACGATCGGCGCAGGCGATGTCTTCAATGCCGGCTTCCTGGCGGCCCTTGCCCGCAGCGCGCCGATTGCAGCCTGCCTTTCGGCGGGGACCGCGGTCGCTTCCCGCGCCATTTCCACACTGCCGCGCAGCTACAGCCCGGCCAACGCATCCGAGGAGGACGTTTGATGAGCGCGCTCGAAATCCAGAATATCCGCAAGAGCTATGGCGCGCTTGAGACGTTGAAGGGCATCGATATTTCGCTTGAGAGCGGCGAGTTCCTGGTGCTGCTCGGCTCCTCGGGCTGCGGCAAATCCACGCTTTTGAACATCATCGCCGGGCTTGCCGAGGCGACCAGCGGCGATATCCGCATCGGCGATCGCTCCGTACTCGGCGTCCATCCAAAGGACCGGGATATCGCCATGGTGTTCCAATCCTACGCGCTCTATCCGAACCTTTCGGTCCATCGCAACATCGGTTTCGGCCTGGAAATGCGCAAAGTGCCAGCCGCCGAGCGCGACAAGGCGGTGCAAGAGGCGGCAAAGCTCTTGCAGATCGAGGCTTTGCTGGAGCGCAGGCCGAGCCAGCTTTCAGGCGGCCAGCGCCAGCGCGTCGCAATCGGCCGTGCCTTGGTGCGCAAGCCGGAAGTCTTCCTGTTCGACGAGCCGCTCTCCAACCTCGATGCCAAGCTGCGCATGGAGATGCGCACCGAGCTGAAGCGCCTCCACCAGATGCTGAAGACCACCGTCGTCTACGTGACGCACGATCAGATCGAGGCGATGACGCTTGCAACCCGCATCGCCGTGATGCGGGACGGTCGCATCGAGCAACTCGGCACGCCGGACGAGATCTACAATCACCCGGCAACGCTCTATGTCGCGACCTTCGTTGGGGCGCCGCCGATGAACCTCCTGAACGCGACCGCCGATCGAGGTTCACTCCGCATCGACGGAACCTCGATCACCCTGCCCATGCCGACAACGAAGGCTGAGATCAAACAAGGGCAGGGGCTGGTGATCGGTATCAGGCCTGAAACGCTGCACCTTGACGAAGAGGGTCCGCTCGAGGCGGTTTGTGAGGTGGCGGAGCTGACAGGACCGGAACTGATCGTGACGGCGCAGGCCGGCTCACAGCGGCTGATGGCCTGCCTGCCACCGCGCGCCGCCATTGCCGAAGGACAGCAATTGAAGCTCGGCTTCGATGCCAGCGCCCTGCATCTCTTCGATCGCGCTACCGGCCGGCGCTGCGAATGAGCGCGCCAGCCTTCGCGCCTCGCGCCGTCAGTTGCTAGGAGCACCGAGTTCCGGGCGCGGTGCGCCATTTGCCACGCGGCGATAGAGCGTCCCGCTAGGCCAGCTCGGTGCGCGCGTGATCCGATAGACCGAAGCCGGCGGCAGATTGAAGAAAGTTCCCCCTATTCTCTCCGACCGCAGGCCAAGAAAGTTCAGAACCCCGTTCGACACGGGACAGCGGGGGCCGTAGGTAAATTGGTAGAAAGCGCCCGTTGGCCCCAGGCAGCGAAATGCGCCTTGCATGATCCTGACGACGACGCCTGTCGGCATGGACAGCACGCCGAGGCCGCTCAATACAGCTCCGGCGCTGTCCTCCACCATCTCGGCGGAATCGGAGACATCGGCGGCGTTCATCTGCAATACGCGTGCTGTCGGAAACCGCTGCTTCAACAACGCCGCAAAATCCGGATTGAGCTCGACCAGGGTGATGTCATGCTCGGCCACACCGCGATTGCGCAATGCGTTGGTAAAAACGCCGGTGCCGGGGCCGAGCTCGATCACGCGGCCTGTCGCCGGCGTGATCTCACTCGTCATGAGCCTTGCGAGCGCGCGGCCGGACGGCGCGACGGCCGCCGTGCGAAGTGGAGCCATGGCCCATTGGCGCAAGAAAAACAGGCTGTCCTTCATAGTCTCGGTTCATCCCTTGTCTGCTGATTGTTTCCCACAAGGGTTTGGACGGAACACCTGATGCGTGCATTGCTTCGAAACGTCATGTTGTCGCAATGTGGCGCAGGCAGGAAGCGCGTTTGAAAAATGGCGAAGGGATAGACCGATGCGGCTCCTTGTGGTCGAAGACGAGCCGGAGATGGCGACTGCCCTGCAGTCGGCTTTGCGCAGGCACGATATGATCGCCGACCATGCCGACGGGCTGGCGGTTGCCATGGAGATGATCCTCGCCGGGTCTTACGATGCGATCATCCTCGACCGCGGGCTTCCCGATGGCGACGGCCTGTCGCTGATCCCGAAGATAAGGCAACACAGGGCGAGCATTCCGGTGATCGTGTTGACGGCGCGTGGACGTCTTGCCGAGCGCGTCACCGGTCTCGACAGCGGCGCCGACGACTATCTGGCCAAGCCCTTCGCCTTCGAGGAACTGCTAGCGCGGCTGCGCGCCGTGATGCGCCGGCCCGATCACCTCAGGCCCATGGCCGTCAAGCTCGGCCGCCTCACGCTCGACCTCGACCATCGCGAAGCGAGGGTGGAAGACATGCGCTTCGACCTGCCGCGGCGCGAGCTTCTTGTGCTTGAGGCGCTGATGCGGCGCGCGGGCCGGATGGTGCCGCGCGAGATCCTCATGGAAGCGGTCTTCGGCATGAGCGACGAGGTACAGTCCAACACGCTCGACAGCCATATATCGCGGCTCCGGCGCAAGCTTACGGACGCCGATGCCGGCGTCACCATCAACGGCGTGCGCGGCGTCGGTTACATGCTGATGGAGCAGATATGAAGGGGACTACCAGCCGCTCCCTCAAGTGGCAACTTATCCGGCGACTGCTTATCCTCCAGAGTCTGATCCTCTTTCTCGTTCTCGGCATCATGTTCTTCAGAGGCGATCTCTTCGCATTCCGTTCGATGGATGGAACGATAGAGGCAGTTCGCCATTCCGTTCAGCGCGATGCAGCCGGCGCGTTGCAGCTCCGCGACACGCCGGAGCTGACCACTTTGAGAGCAGCCGAGCCGGCCCTATGGCTCATCATCACCGACACCCAGGGAGCGGAAATCTCGGAGGGCCCCGTCCCCCCGATCTTCAAGCGCATCAGCACCGTGCTGCCCGGCATCGGCCAAGCCCGCTTCGGGTCTACGACCGACGGTGCCGCCATGAACCGGCCGGAGGCGCGCATGCGAACGGTTTATTCCCCGGCCGGCGAGATACAAATCCTGACGGGAACCGAGGGTAAGGCTCCGCCGTTGATCGTTGCGCTTGGGCTCGTGCTCGTGTTTATCAAGATCGGGTTGCCGATCATGATCGTCATCGTCCTCGGCATTCTGCTGGCGACGCCGCTTGTCGTGCGCAGCGCGGTGGCCGGCATTGCGAAAGCCGAAGAACAGGCCGCCCTCATCGATATCAGCCAGCGTGGCGTGCGGCTGGAGACGGCAGGCACGCCTCCCGAGATCGCATCACTCATTCGCGCCGTCAACGACGCCCTCAGTCGGCTGGACGAAGGCTATGAGCGGCATCAGCGCTTCCTTGCCGACGCCGCGCACGAACTGAGGACGCCCATCGCTATTCTCGGCATCCGGATCACCGCGCTGCCGCCGACGCCTGAGCGCCTGCAGCTGGTTGCTGACGTGGCGCGGCTGACGACGCTGACCGAACAGCTGCTGGATATCGAGCGGCTCGGACGGGATATTGCCGAGTTCAAGCCCGTGTCGCTGCTGGATCTCGGCAAACGGGTGGTGAGCGACATGGCGCCGCTTGCCTTTCCAGCAGGCTACGAGCTCGATCTGATCCACCACGGCTCCGACCATCCAATCCAGGGCGACGAAGCGGCGCTCGGACGAGCGTTGGCAAGCCTCATTCAGAATGCCATCGATCATGGCGGCGGGCGCGGAACGATCAACGTCCACATCGCCCCCGGCATCATGGAGGTGTGCGACGACGGTCCCGGTATCCCGCCTGCCGAACGTGATCGCATCTTCGAACCATTTTATCGGTTGAAGCCACGCTCGCGCGGGACCGGCCTCGGACTTCATCTCGTCCGGCAGATCGCCGAGCTGCACGGCGGCAGCGTCAAGGCCGGGGCCAGCAGGACCGGCGGCGCGCGATTGACGATCAATTTAACTTCGTCCGAGCGAACGATCTCTTCGGTGAAAATGGGCTAGTCAGGCCTATTCCGGGCCTAAATTGACCACGACCGAGCTCTCCAAAGAAACTTAGACGCCCGTAATGTTACCGCAAGGCAGCGCCCCCAACCTGAAGACCTCAAGCATTTCCGCCCCTGTTTGAATCGCGGACATGCGTAATCTTGCTGCTTTTCGCATTCCAGCTCGAGAACCGATGCGTTGTTCCGCTGGAAATATTTTAGAGATCATCGGGGTGATACCGTGCTTCAACGACTTCAGCGCAATGCGCGATGGCCCTTCATCGGGCTGCAGCTCAGCAATGTGGCCCTGAATTTCAGCCACGCTTTTGCGACCGTCCTCTACCCCTGGATCATGTACGACCTGACTGGCAGCGTCGTCTACATGGCCCTGATGGTGTGCATGAACGGGGTCGTGCTTCTGGTGGGGATGGCTTTCGGCGGCTACGTGGCCGAGTGGCTCGGCATACGCTATACCGCGCTCATCTCCGCCAAGATCGGCGCGTTGACGTCGCTGCTGGTCGCCGCTCTCTACACGGCCGACCTTCTGAGCCCTGGCGTGCTCATTCTCCTCGGCCTTCTGAGCGCGATCCTCGACGGTCCGGCAACGGTCGCCACGGAAGCGAAGGTGCCTGAAATTGCGCGGCTTTCGGGCCTTTCGCCGACCAATGCCAATTCCATCGACGACATGATCGATGGCCTGGTGCTCCTCACCGCTTCGGCTGCAAGCGCCTTCATCATCGCCGTCATCGGTGCCAAGGACGCCGCCTGGTGGATCGCGATCTGCAACTTCGCCGCCATGGCACTGCTGTCCCTCAGCCTGCCGAATTTTCGGTTGCGGCCAGCCCCACGTCTGCGGGATATCATCGCGGCGGGGCGGCAGTTTCGCGGCCTCGCCGTCTCGCTGCCGCTTGCCTTGTGCGCAAGCGCGGCGCTCGGCTTCTTCATGACGCTGCAGATCTTCCTCGTGCCGGCCGCCTTGCGCCTGCAGGGTGCTTCGATCGCCTGGCTCGGCATCTTCATCGCAGCATCGGCAACCGGTACGATCATGATGAACCTGCATCTGGCTTCCCGTCAAAGCGCGCCCCCGGCGGCATCCATCGTTTCGCGAGCGCTCCTCGGGCTGGCATTCGCGGCGGGCCTGATGTGGGTCGAGATTTCTCCCTTGACGATGATGCTGGCGGGCTTGGTTGCCGGACTGGCGAACGGCTGGCTCTCGCCCGCATTCGTCACGATCCTGCAGGTCAAGGCGCCACGCGGTCGCCGGCCCTATGTGATGGGGTTTTCCTATTCGGTGGTCCTGCTATTTCTGCCGCTCGAATATCTGCTGACGGGCACGGCAATCGGCCTCACCTCGTTTCGCACGACCTGCACTCTTCTGGTGCTCCTGCTGACAATGGCGGCGGCGGTCAGCGCTGCCTGGCTGGAATCCATGGAAAACGATTAGCCGGGAAACATTCAGCGTTGAGTCGTGCGAGGCAATAAAATCCCATTGCGCGCAATGATATCGTAATGTTCATCGCTATGTCTTGAACGACATTGGTCGGTTTGGATGAGGGAAAGAATGCGCCTCTTGCTCGTGGAAGATGAGCCGCAAATGGCGGATGCGCTCGCAACTGCCTTGCATCAATATGACATCATCGTCGACCATGCGCTGACCTTGGATTTCGCCAGAAGCGCCGTCGCCGAACATGTGCATGACATGATCGTGCTCGACAGGCAGCTGCCCGATGGCGATGGCCTGGAACTGATCCAGCATCTGCGATCGATCGGCGCAACGGTGCCGGTTATCGTGTTGACCGCGCGCGGCTCGCTTGCGGACCGAGTGAACGGGCTGGATCTTGGAGCCGACGACTATCTTGCCAAGCCTTTCGCTCTGGAAGAGCTGCTCGCACGCATCCGCGCCCTGATGCGCCGGCCTGCAAATGTCGCGCCGATGGTCGCCAGGCTCGGCCGGCTGGAATTCAGCCTCGACAACAGGGAGGCCAGAATCGCCGGCAAGGTGCTCGACCTGCCGAGGCGCGAGCTTCTCGTTCTGGAAACATTGATCCGTCGGCAAGGTAGGACGGTTCTACGGGCCGCCCTTGAAGAGGCAGTCTATGCCTTCGACGACGAGATCCAGTCGAACGCGCTTGATTCGCATGTATCGAGGCTTCGCAAGAAGCTGGCGGACGCGCAGGCCGGTGTCGAAATTCACGGCATTCGAGGGGTCGGTTACCTCTTGAGGCCGGTTATATGAAGCTTCTCACGTCGAAATCGCTGAAGCGCCGTCTGATCGCTCAGCTTCTGCTTTTCCAGGTCGGCATTCTCTTTCTGTTCAGCGTCGCCTTTGTCGCCTACCTGCTGCAGGTCGGTGAGGGTATCGTTCTTTCCGATCCCGCATTTGCCGATGCCGCTGCAAACGCCATCGAACGCAAGGCCGACGGCCATCTCGTTCTCAACGAAACGGAGGAGCTCACCAAGCTCCGGCAGCATTCCACCAACTTCTGGTTCGTCGCCCGCAGCGAGAAGGGCGAGATCATCCAGACGGGCGATGTGCCGCCGGTCTATGCCGTCATGGCGCAGCATCTGGACAGCATCACCTTTGCCGACATCAGGGATACTCAGGCGCCATTCACGTATCTTGCGGTCATTCGCCGCTCTTCTGGGCCTGCCGGCGATTTCATCGTGCTTGGCAAAGGCGATGTGCTGAGCATGACCTATGCCATCCTCCTTCTCTCCAACCTGCTGATGGTGCCAATCCTTGTCCTCCTGGTCATCATCACGGTCATCGCCATTCCATGGATCGTGAGCCGGGCCTTCTCGCGGCTTTCCACCATCGCGAAGGAAGCGGAAGCTATCGATATCGACCGGCGCGGCTACAGGCTGCCGGAGACTGGAATTCCCAATGAGGTCGTACCGCTCGTCAACGCCATCAACGGTGCCCTGCAGCGGCTCGATGAGGGCCATGAGCGTCATCAGCGGTTCATTCTCGATGCGGCGCATGAGCTGCGCACGCCGGTCGCCATTCTGCAGACGCGGGTGGAGACGATAGCAGAAGGGCCGATCCGCAACCGGCTTCTGTCGGATGCAAGCCGCATCGCGGCGCTTGCCGAGCAGTTGCTCGACCTGCAACGTCTCGATGTCATGCGCGAACGATTCACGCCCGTCGATCTGGTGGACATATGCCGCAACGTTGCCGCCGACATGGCGCCCCTGGCCATCGCCCAGGGCTATGACCTTTCGCTGGAAACGAGACTCGAGCATCTGGTCATCCAGGGGGACGCCGGCGCGCTGCAGCGTGTCGTCTTCAATATCGTCCAGAATGCCATCGAGCATGGCGGCGGCAAGGGAACCATCACGATCAGGATCGTGCAACCCGCGAACATCGAAATCACGGACGAAGGTCCGGGCATACCGGCAGGCGAACGGGAGCGGATCTTCGAACCCTTCCATCGTCTGCATGCGCATGAGCACGGGGCCGGTCTCGGGCTCAATCTGGTGCGGGAAATCATGCAGCGTCACGGTGGCCAGGTTGTCGCCTCGGACAATCCGCGCGGCGGTGCATGCTTTCATCTTACCTTTCCACTCTAGGGCCGAACGCTCGAGCCTTCCTTAAAAATAAGTTAAATATTTCCGTCCAACTCCATAAAAATACTAAATAATTTTTCAATATTTTCAAATCCTGCAATGTAGCCGCAATTCTCGTGAGCAAAATGACATGCATCTCCTTGGACCAGTCCGTTCCCAAGACGGATGGCACCGGAGAGCAGCAGGGACCGGTTTCCGGTTCTCCAACACAAACTGAGACCCTTCGAGCGCCAAGGGATGGCAAATGGGTTTCGTATGGAGTTTACCAATGTCGCTCAGCGCAAAATCGATTCTGTTCGCAGCTCTGACCATTACGGCAGCGACCAATGCATCCGCCGCCGATTACAATTATCCGGCACCGGATAACAGCTACGAACGCCCGCCGTCCTTCCAATGGAGCGGCGCCTACTTCGGCGCGCATGGGGGTATCGCCTCACCGAAGCTCAACCCGTTCTCCGGTGGCAAGGGCTTCGCCGCCGGCGTGCAGGCCGGCTACAATTTCCAGGTCGGCCCCGGCATCATCGGTGCGGAACTGGAAGGCTCCTATCTCGGAAATGCCGAGGTGCGTGTGCCGAACGGCCGTCTGGAAGAACGTTTCCGCGGCGCCGCCAAGGCCAAGGCCGGTCTGACCTTCGACCGCACCTTCGTTTACGGGACGGCGGGCCTGACGATGACCAAATACGAAGGCGGCAAGGGCATTTCCGGCCCGAGCGGCTGGAAGCAGGGTTACCTGCTCGGCGCCGGCGTCGAACAGGGCTTCGCCGGCGGCCTCTCCGCCAAGCTCGAATACAACTATGTCACGACCAACGATGTGACGACTTATTCGGCCAGCGGCAAATCAAAGACCGATCTGCATGACCATGTCATCAAGGCCGGCCTGAACTACCGCTTCTAGAGCCGGATGATTTTAGGTCCGCTAGATCTAAAATCTGAATCCGCTCTAGAATCAAAGAAGTAGAGCATGATGTCGTCCGAAAGCCGTACACACTTTTCGGCACCATGCTCTAACCGGACAAGGTCCGTAGAGGTCGGTGCACCTTTCACGCGGGGCGCGCCTGACGGAGAGCGGCGACAGTCGACCGATCAAACCCCGAGTCGGCCGACTCGCCGCTCTCGCTTTCGAGACGCCTGTACAATGTTGGGTTCCATGACGAGCCGTGTCGCGAAAATAACGATCACCCTCACGTTCATAGCGTTGGGGATCACGAGTGCCGTGATTGCACCGGCGAGCCGTGACGTTCGCGGCTCGGCCCAGGCAGAACTGACGCCTCCGGCGAAGACGATCGAACTCGCTCCGATGGAGGTGACGAAAGTTCGCCGGCAAAGCTATACGCAGGATATTCGTATCAACGGTTTCATCCAGCCTGCCCGCCGCGTGACGCTGACCGCGAGATTGTCCGGCACTCTGGCCTCAGTCGATGCCGACGTCGGGACGGCTGTTCATGCAGGCGACGTCATAGCGCGCTTCGATACCGAAACGCTGACGCTTTCGCTGAACAAGCTGGTCGCAACCACGGAAGCCAAGGCGGCGACGATCCTGCGCGCGCAGAAGGATCTCGAACGCACTCGCAGCCTTGCCGCCACCGGCGGTGTCGCACAGGCGAAATTGACCGAAGTCGAGACCAATCTCGCGGTGCTGAGAGCCGAACTGCGCGCCCTTCAGGCCGAAGAGGCCGAGGCACGGCGGGCGCTGGACGACGCGGTTGTCGCCGCACCTTTCGATGGCATCGTCAACGCCCGCAAGGTCAATCCGGGCCAAGCCGTGTCGGTCAATACCGAGCTGTTCGAGATCGTCGATATCGCGCAACTGGATCTGGTGGCGCTCATTCCACCGCAGGAGAGCGCCGAGCTTTCCATCGGGCAAACGGCATCCATCGAGATCGAAGGGCTGCCAGAAAAGTTGCTATCGGCCCGGCTCGACAGGATAAGCCCAGCAACGATAGACAATTCGCGCTCGCTACAGGCCTATCTCAGGCTCGATCACGCCATGCCCGGCCTTCGCGGTGGTATGTTCGGCCACGGCATGCTGCAGATTGAGAAACACACGAATATTCTCGCAGTCCCTGTCGCCGCGGTCATCAAGGACGGCGGAGAAGCCTTCATCCGAACCATCGTCGACGGCGCGATACGCCGGCAAGCCGTCACTCTCGGCTCGACCAAGGTTGGTGAGGATCTGGTCGAGATTCGCTCGGGATTGAGTGAAGGCGATGTCATCATAGCCGTCCCGCTCAAAGACGCCTCCAACGGCACCTCCGTGAAAATCGCGGAACGCTGAGGGCCATCAATGCTTCTAGCCCGTATTTCCATTCAGCAGCCCGTTTTCGCGACGATGGTCATGGTTGCCATCGTCGTGCTTGGCGTGACAGCCTGGTCGCGCCTACCCGTGGACCTGCTGCCTTCGATCGACCTGCCGACCGTGGTGGTCTCCACCAATTTCGATGGGGCATCGGCGCTGGCTATCGAGCAGCAGGTCAGCCGGCCTATCGAAGAGAGCATCGGCGCCATCGCCGGCGTCAAGAAGGTCACGTCACGCTCCTCGACCGGCAATTCGCTAGTCATTGCGGAATTTACGCTCGAGACGCCGTCGCGAGCAGCAGCAGACGAGGTGCGAGATCGCATATCGCGCCTGCAGGACGCGCTTCCCGACGGCGCGGATCGGCCGATCGTGACGCGCTTCAATCCGCAGGATGCGCCGATCATGTCGCTCGCAGCCTTTTCGTCGGAAACGTCGCTCAGCCGAATGACGAAGATCGCCGACACGACGATCGTGCCGCGCTTGCGTCGCGTACCGGGCGTCGGCCAGGTGACCATTGTCGGCGGCAGTGAAGATCAAGTGCGCATCCAGCCCGATCCGGCAAAGCTGCAGTCTTTCGGCATTCCGATCCCGACCGTCATTGAAGCTGTACAGCGCGCAACACGCGACAGCGCCATTGGCTCCATCGTCTCCTCGACGCGCGAGCGCAGCATCACCGTCAGCGTTCAACCGGGCAGCGTCAGGGACTTCGCCGACATCGTCGTCACGCAGGACAGCGCCGGCCGTGCCATCCGCCTCTCGGAAGTCGCCGACGTGATGGAGGCCGGCGCCGATCCGAAGAGCCGCGCCTGGTTCAACGGCAAGCCGGCGCTCGGCCTCGATATCAACAAGCTGGAAGGTGCAAACACCGTCGAGGTCGCGCAGGGTATCGAGCGGGAACTGGCCCGCCTGAGAAAAGATGACGCTCTGCGGGATATCGGCATCGTCGTGTCGCAGGACAGCTCCCGAACGATCGTCGGGCAAATCGGCGATGTGCAGAGAACGATCATCGAGGGTGGCGCGCTGACGATCGTCATCGTCTTGCTGTTTCTCAATTCCTGGCGCTCGACCATCATCACCGCGCTCACCTTGCCTGTTGCGGTCATCGGCACCTTCGCCGCTATGGCCGTTATGGGCTTCAGCCTCAACCTGATGACCATGCTGGCTCTGTCGATCTGCATCGGCATCCTGATAGACGACGCCATCGTCGTGCGAGAGAATATCAGCCGTCATGCGGCCATGGGCAAGGATAGCAAGCGGGCAGCGCTGGACGGCACATCGGAGATTGGCCTTGCGGTGCTCGCCACGACACTCTCCATCGTTGCCGTTTTTCTTCCCGTCGCCTTTATGGGCGGCATTATCGGCCGGTTCTTCCTCCAGTTCGGCATCACCGTTTCCGTCGCGGTTCTGATCTCGCTCTTCGTGTCCTTCACGCTCGATCCCATGCTGTCCAGCGTCTGGGTCGACAATTCCTCATCGGGAAAGAGAGGGCGCCTTCAGGCGATCCTCGACCGCTTCGACCATGGCTTCGAACGCGTTGCGCAGCGTTACGGCAGGGTTGTCGGCTGGTGCCTCGGGCATCGTGGCATAACCTCGATCTGCGTCGCGGCATTGTTCGTTGGAGGGCTCTGCCTCGTCATGAAGATCGGTACGGAATTCGTGCCGAAATCGGATCAGGGCATGGTTACGGTCGGCCTTACCTTGCCTGAGGGTTCGTCGGTCGAATATACCGCCGCGAAGATCAGGCAAACCGAAGCCATCCTGCGGACGTTTCCGGACATTCAGGATCTCTATTCCACGGTGAATAGCGGCGATGGCGCCAATACCAATGAGGCGAGAATTGCCGCTTCGCTGGTGCCCTCGGACAAAAGAACGATGACGTCAGTCACCATCGCACCGAAGCTGCGCGATGCGTTGAGCCCCGTTGCTGGTGTCACCATTGAGGTCGGGCAGCCGGGAGATGGCACCGGCTCGGGGTCAAAAACGATCCAAATATCCGTCCAGGGCGGCGACCTCGACGTACTTGAGCGCCTGTCGCGGGATATGAAGGCCAAGCTTGCCAAGATCAAAGGGTTGATAGACCTTGAATCCTCCGCTGATAAGAAGCGCCCGATGCTCATGATCCGGCTTCGCACGGTTGAGGCGGCCGATCTCGCAATTTCCACGGCGACCATCGAGCGCAACCTCCGGCCGCTAGTGGCAGGGGAAAAGCTGACGAGCTGGGCGCATGGCGGCGCCGAATCCCGCTATGTCGCGATTCGGCTGCCGGAAGCCGGTCGCCGAACCATTGACGATCTCAAACAGATTCCCATCCCTGTAGAACGGGCGGGCGCGACCGGCCCGGCGACAACCGTGCCATTGTCCCAGGTCGCGGATGTCACGGAAACCATGGCACCACAAACGATCGTCCGCCGCGACGGCGACCGCGAGGTTCGTCTCTCCGCAAATCTGAGCGGGCAGCCGCTCGGTACCGTCGTCAGCAATATCCAGATGGTCATCGCCTCGACGAGCCTGCCGGCGGGCTACCGCATCACTATCGGCGGCGAGGCCGACGACATGATGGAGAGCTTCGGCTATGCGGTGCAAGCGCTGGTCCTGGCCATCGTCTTCATCTACCTCATCCTTGCCTCGCAATTCGGCTCCTTCATCCAACCCATCGCGATCATGACGAGCCTGCCTCTTTCGATCAGCGGCGTACTGCTCGGTCTTCTTGTAACCGGCTCGACCATCAACATCTTCTCGGTGATCGGCTTCATCATGCTGATGGGTCTGGTGACGAAGAACGCCATCCTGCTGGTAGATCATGCCAATAAGCGCCGGCTGGAGGGCGCCAGCAGGCGGCAAAGTCTGATCGAGGCCGGCACGGTCCGGTTCCGTCCGATCGTCATGACCACCTCGGCCATGATCATCGGCATGATGCCGCTGGCGTTGGGTTTCGGCGAGGGCGGACAGGAGCGTGCATCGATGGCTCATGCGGTCATCGGCGGCCTGGTCTCCTCAACGGCACTGACGCTCGTATTCGTGCCGGTCGCCTTGTCCTTGATCGAAAGCTGCAGGACAATGCTGCTGAAGAAACGTGAACGTCCGGAAACCGAACGGTTGAAGGATGCAACAACATGACGAGAAACGACCCCTGGTTCCGCGTCAAAGCCTATGGTTTCGGTGCTGGCCTGCCTTGCCGCTGGCAGGGCTGGGCGGTGCTCGCGATCTATCTCGTGGCCATCGTCATGGTGGCCGTTTTCGCGGGGCCTTATTCGGTTAGCCATCCGATCCACTATGCAGTCGCAATCTTCATTCCGACGGCGCTGGTGCTGCTGATAAGTTGGTGGAAGAGCGATGCCCCATGGCGGTGGCGCTGGGGTGAAGCCAAAGACGATGGCAATCGTTGAGGCCAACGCCTTAGGCTCGCGGGCAACCGCCCGTGTCGTCTCGAACGCCTACAAAAAAGCATCGGGTCGTTTCCTGCCCGGATGCTTGGAATCACAATGATTAAAGAGAAGCACCTATATACCGTCGGGCTTTGAGAAGAGGTCCGCCAGGATCGCATCGCGCGCCCGTTTTCCGGCCGAACCCGGTATCTTTTGTTCCTCCCTAATCAGGCGAGCAAAGACGATTTTACGGTCTCCCTTGGTCGCCCATCCGACGAACCAGCCATACATTTTGTAGCGATCATTCCGGATGCCGATGCGCAAAGCGGACATGGCGCCGGTCTTGCCGAAAGCATGCCAGCCGGATTGCCGTACTCCATAGTCGGCTATCTTTGCTGTCATGTCGTAAGCGACGTCGCTGACTCCGAGCTCACGCCGCACCATTTTGCGCAGGAACACGAGTTGCTCGACGGGGGAGATCTTCAAGGACGACCCGAGCCAGGCATGGGTCAAACCATCATGCTTGCCGGGATTACCTGATACGTCGCGATTGCCATAGCCAAACTGCTGAACGTAGCTTTGAAATTTCGCTGGGCCGAGTGCCTCCGTGAGGCGCTGAGAATACCAGACGATGGATTTTTCCATCCACAGGCGCGGGCCAGCACTGTCTTCCCATGTCGTCGGCCAATCGGAGTAACCCTTCACATAGGGCCATACTGGTTTGGCTTCGTCCACCAGAACATGAGCGTCATAGCCCATCAGGCTCAGCGCCAGCTTGAATGTGGACGCGGGGGAGAGTTTGCGGTCGCAATCCCCTTGTTTTAGAAGGGTTTTGCCGCTTGCGACATCCTCGACGATCGAGCAGATCGTCTCGGCATGCGACGTGGCAGGAAATGCTGCGAAAGCGGCGGCAACGACGAACAGGCATGCGGGCTTCATGAGTTCTCCATTCATCTTGCAGCGAGATAAGACACCGCAACCCGTGCGGTGACGACATTCTTGCCAGATACGACGGGTACGCCGCCATCCATGCTGGCCGAGCGCATCCTCACCTCCGGCGAAGCATAGGGGAATACTGTTGCTGCCGGCTGATCCTCGATGGCGACGATCGGTCCAAGCTTGAGACCGGAAGCCTGTGCTATGGAACCGGCGCTTTTCGTTGCAGCGGCAACCGCGATCTTGCGCGCCTCATCGACCGCTCGGGCCACGTCGTCGACAACGAAATCCACGGAGCCTCCCTCGTTGACACCGTTCTTCAGGGCGATGTCGAGGACGTTGCCGACCTCGGACACCTTGCGCACGCGGACCAGAAGCGTGTTCCTGGCATCATAGCCGGCGATGGTGGAGGATGGCAGGGTGCCGTCAGGCCTCGGTGTGAAGTCGAAGCGCGGCGTGATCTGAAAATCAGCGCTCTGAATGTCATCTCCGTCAATACCAGACGATGCGAGCGAGGCGATGAGCTTCCTGGTCGCTTCCGTAGAAGCCGAAACCGCTTGGTTTGCCTCGCTCGCCTGACGCAATACCGTCAGGCAGATAACGGCGAGATCCGGACTGCGAAGAACCTGCCCCTCACCGACGACACGAATGAGGCCGGCACTCTGGGCCAGCTTTTCCTCGGCGTGCGCCGGAGCGGCGAGAGCGATGGACAGTAGCGCCGAAGCGGCAGTGATAAAGGACGCGCGTCTCATTTCCTGAAATGCTCCAGCTGAAGGGGTTGCGGTCAGGCTCATTCGCACTCGAGCGAGGGCTGGCGGAAGCTGGTGACGTACCAATCCGAACCGGAGCTTCGGGTGTAGAAGGTGTAAAAGCATTCGGTGTGCTCGACATAGCCTGGTGTCTCCGTGGTTTCGAAGCGCCGGCCGTGGCGTGTTTCCCTGATCTCGCCGCTGGACTGGCCCGGCATGACCTGCGTCTTCTGCTTACGCCACTGGTAGGCGCGCTCGCCGGGGCGCAGATTATAGACATTGTCGGGCGGGCCATAATCAAGCATGACGCTGCTGATCGGCGCGCCGATATAGCTCTTCATGACTTGTGAGGCGCAGGCCGAAAGAGTTAGCAGTATGCCAAGCGCAGCAGCGCCGACCGGGAGCCGCTTCATTCCAGAATGGTTCCGCTGCCCGTCTTTTCGCGAAGCTACTTCACCCTCTGGTTTCTTACGCATTCCAAACGGAAAACCGCCGCGCACTTTTCCCGGAAATGCTCTATTGGCAGACATCAAGAACGTCCTTTGCAACTGGAGATGATCGCAAGCAGCGGGGTACGTCCCAGGGATTACGTGAGCATTGCGCGCCGCGGCATCAGCCGTTTTTTGTCGGCCGACCGAGGATCTGCCGGACACCATCCTTTCTGAAGGGCTGCGCCAATTGGCCCAGGAAGCTTCTCGCGATCTGGCCCCGAATACCAATATCGGTCGAGGACGGCCGATCCGGATTGAAGTAGGTGCCGAACAGAAGATCGAAGAACACGACGTTCTCCCCGTAGTTCGTGTTGCCTTCGCGAATTTCCTTCGAATGATGCCACCGGTGTAGGCGCGGCGTGCTGAAGATATAATCGAAGAAACCGGTTCTCATGTCGACATTGCAATGGGTGAGAATGCCCATGAACGCCGTGACGGCGCCGAGCCACAGGAACACCGGGAGCGGCGCGCCGAGAAGGAAGAGCGGAAGCTGGCTGAGCGCGACCTTGAACAGCGAATCGGCGATGTGAAAGCGGCCGGTATTGATGACCCAAAGCCGCGTGACGCTGTGATGCAAGGCATGGAACCGCCAGAAGAAAAGCCTCTCATGAGCAATGCGATGCGACCAGTACAAGCCAAATTCGGCGATCAGAACACCCATTGCGACCTGCAGCAACATAGGAATGGAGGTCGGCCAGAGATTCAGCTGCGCACCCGTGAACGGTAATAGCAGGATTGCCGTGTACATCGGGAAGACGGCGCCCAATAGCGCCATCAGTTGCACCAGGCCCTTGGTCAGAAGCGTGTGAGCGATGTCATTTGCCATTTCTCCGTCTGAGATCAGCCAGCGCCGTTCGTATGGGATATAGCGCTCCAACAGGAAAAGCAGCAGGACTTCGCCGGCATAGACGAGAGCAAAAGCGAACATCGGCCGCTCGCTGGCGAAAGCGAAGTAGGTACACAGAAGGCCGGAAAAGAACACCAGCGGCCAGGATGAGAGGGACAGAACCGCCTTCATTGCGTGTCCAGCCATTCCAGCAGTTCGCGGCAGCTTCTAGGCCGTCCGTCGCTGAAACGCCCGTCGGTGCAAGGATTGACGCGGGGGGTCTCCCGCCGCTCATAATGGTCGACTGGCCGGGGATCCCATCGATCATGGCGCAATGCGCGCGTGATCTCGGTGCAAGTCCGCGGCCGCCCATCGCTGACGCGGCCATCCGTGCAGGGGTCGTATCTGTATTGAACCGGAAGAACCGTCGGCTTGTGCAAGGCTGGGCTCGCCTGCGCCCCCATGCAGTGTCCACCGGTCAGTAAGACACATGCCAACAGAAAGGATAATCGCATACCATCCGCCTTCGATCGCTATTGCGGCGGCAATCTCGGCAGGCTGCATTGCGGGAGCATTGCGCTGTTGCGAAAAAACGAAGCGGTCCCGCATCGGTCGGTGTAAAGGCATAAAGGTCTGCGCGAAAGCGAATGTTTGCTTGGTTTTTCTCGCGGTGAGCCAGCATATAAGTCAGCGTCAGGTTGGCCACACTCTAGATGGTTCATTGTGACTTGCGCGAGGGCGCCATTTTTGCGCTTGTGGCTGACTTCGACAAGATGGAGGTATCTGCGCCCTTCGCTTTTCGTAGGGCCGATGCTCTATCGCCGGGAGCGCGTTTTGTGTTTGGTTTTATCCGGCAGCTTGGGAAGTGTTTTGGTTGCGGGGGCAGGATTTGAACCTGCGGCCTTCAGGTTATGAGCCTGACGAGCTACCGGGCTGCTCCACCCCGCGTCACCAGCGTAAACCCGAAGGGTTTATCGTGAGTACCCTTGTCCTCATATTTCGGGGGGCAAGGGGAGAAGTGTTTTGCTTTCGGAAGCGACAAAGGCCGCTTGTTAGCGGCCTATTGTAACACGGCCTAAGCCGTTTGTGTGATGAGAAGATTGTTAGCCTCATTTGTATGAGACTGAAGTTGCGTTTAGCAGACCTGGCAGCGACCTACTCTCCCGCGTCTTAAGACGAAGTACCATGGGCGCAGGGGCGTTTCACGGCCGTGTTCGGAATGGGAACGGGTGCAGCCACCCCGCCATAACCACCAGGTCGGCAAAGCGCAACTTCGGGCTAAACCGCGCCAGCGGTTTATGCCCTATGAGAAGCTGGTGAGGCCAGAAGCCTCGTTTTGTCTTTATGAACACGCCTTTGGTTTGCTCACGCCGCATGAATGCTTCGCATTCAGCGGGGGATAGGCATGAATGCTTCGCATTCAGCCTGAGATGAGCACTGGCAATGGGAACGATCAAGCCAATCGAGCTATTAGTACCGGTAAGCTTCATGCGTTGCCGCACTTCCACACCCGGCCTATCAACGTGGTCGTCTTCCACGGCTCTGATAGGGAACACTCGTTTTCAGGTTGGTTTCCCGCTTAGATGCCTTCAGCGGTTATCCATTCCATATATAGCTACCCTGCTATGCCCTTGGCAGGACAACAGGTCCACCAGAGATATGTCC
>NZ_JARWLA010000021.1:0-112371 GCF_047445805.1 Rhizobium sp. BR 314
CCCGATGCCCCCCCTCGCCCTCCGCATCCCGATGCCCCCCCTCGCCCTCCGCATAGGCAACCGAAAGAAGCATGCCGCGCATCAGCGGCGACAGAGCGGCGACATCGACGTCACCCAGCAATTTGATTTCCGGCAGCATGGCGCAGTCCTGGTTCTAACCTGGTGGCATGTCGATGCCGTCAACCATCTACCAGGAGAAGACGAATTGATAGTGAGGAAGCTAAAGCCGAAGGGGTGCGTCTCACCCGCCCCCTCCCTTCCCTTGCAACCCGGCCCGGTCGGGGGCTTGCCACAGTGCAAGTGGACATATCGAGTGTCGCATTTCTAAATGGCTGACGATGCGCCCAAAGGGACATTTCTACTTTGCAAATCGGCCGACATTCCAACTCATCCGCCACAACGTGTGTAGCCGGGTACATTCTATTTCCAAGTGCGACATGCCAGTAATTGGCAGATTCCATTTTCAAATGCGCCTGTCGCCCTCCCCAGCATGCTCCCTGTAACCAAGATGCGCTCAAACGCGGAATGTCACTCTAGTTAGGCAAGGTCGACGGTTGGGAAAGACTTTACCAACTCGTCGACGGCTTTCATTTGGCTCAAGAAAGCGGAAACTTTGTCGAGTGCTAATGCGCTAGGTCCATCGCATAAGGCGCGATCAGGGTCAGGATGCGCTTCCAAGAATATGCCTGCCAGCCCCAAGGCCAGGCCAGAACGAGCCAACTCGAAGACTTGTTTTCGGCGGCCGCCGGAACTTTTTGCGCTCGGGTCGCGCATCTGCAGCGAATGCGTCACATCGAAGATAATAGGCGCGTCAGCGCTCACTTCCTTCATGACGCTAAATCCGAGCATATCGACCACCAGGTTATCATAGCCAAAGCAGCTCCCGCGCTCGCAGATGATCGCCTTGTCGTTTCCGAAATCTGCGAACTTATCGATGACATTTCCGATCTGGCGCGGGCTCATGAACTGAGGCTTTTTCACGTTGACGATTTTTCCCGTCTTAGCGAGGGCCTCGATCAAGTCGGTTTGGCGGGCGAGAAATGCGGGGAGCTGCAGGATGTCGCATACTTCGGCGGCCACTGTTGCCTGATCGGGGAGATGAACATCCGTCAGGATCGGAACACCGAAAGTGTCGCGAACCTCTTGAAGGATTCTCATACCCTCGTAAATGCCCGGGCCGCGAAAGGATTGGTTCGAGGAGCGATTGGCCTTGTCGAAGGAGGCTTTGAAGACGTACGGGATTTGCTGGCGATCCGTCTCTCTTTTCATTTCTTCGGCGACTTGCATTGCCAGATCGCGGCTTTCCAGCACGTTGACACCGCCGATGAAGACCATTGCCTTCGAGTTGGAAATTTCAATGCTTCCTAGTGATATCGCGCGCACGGTAGTTCCCTTGTCTGTCGGCCGATGAGGCATCATGCTTCGCCTTACCCGCCAAACGCAAACTCGACTGGACGTTCAGCGGCACTGAAACCTTGGCTCTGATCTGAACCAAGCTCTGGTTTGCTCCAGACTGCAACTGCAATGACGATATAGTTGTATCGGTTTTATGACGACAATCCTATGTGCTCCAAGATCGGAGTGAGGATCACGCGTTGATGGATTCATTACGTCCGTTCCTCCAGCTGCGCCAAACGGCGAACGGCTTGCGGTGTGACCGAAGGCGCGCACGAAAGCGCCGCGCATGCGTTCGCGATCAGCAAAACCGGTTTCCAGCGCGACGACATCGATTGAATGGCGGCCCTGCTCCATCATCAGGCGCAGGTTCTCGACGGCGAGTGCTTGGGGTGGGATTTCGGAGTGCGGCGATCACGCTGACCAAATGTTGCGGGCGCCAGGCGAGCGGCAGCGCTGCATCACCCGCTCTTGTTTTCGCAGATGAAGAAGCGAACTGAATAATGCCGATCAGGAAAACTATCGCGGTCTCGCAGCAAACTAGGTTTCAATAGTTCCCCGACACAAGTTCGCGTGGATGTGGCCGTCTCGGAAAGAGCTTCTACCGAAAAGAGGAAGGCTCTCATGGAAACAGGGCCTTCCTCCGTCTCTGATCGGAGGTCTATTTCAGATCAGATCAGAAAGTGCGCTCGAAGCGGAGAATACCGGCCCACTGGTCCTGATTGATGTTGTCCCAGTTGGTGTAGGAGACTTCCGGCTCGACGAGCAGGTTCTTAACCGGGTTCCACTTGACGTTCGTCGTAGCAGCGAAGATCTTGGAGTCGGTGTAGGCGAGCTGCAGGTTCCACTTCAGCTTTTCGTTGATCGGAACGCTTGCACCGCCCCAAACTGCCCAGTCACCCCAGCCGATATTGGCAGCCGGGCCTGCACCTCCCGCACCAGCATACTTGTTAAGCTTATCGCCGTTCGTGTTCCAGCCGCCCATCAAGAAGGCCGAGAATACGCCGAAGTCAGCGTCTACGCGGGCCTTGATGGCGCCTTCTTCGACGATCGAGTCGTAACCGCCAACGAGCTTGAAGGCCCATGCGCCGGCCTTGTAGCCCACACCGGCAACGGCGTCTGGAGCGTAGTGGTTGTGGCTGTCTTCGCCGTTGGGGCCTGTGACTGGTACCGTCACACCAGCAGCATTCGTGGTGTAGCCCGAATTGCTGTCTTCAACCGAGATCACAGCCGTGAAGCCGTTTCCAGCGTCGTAGTTGTAGGTGATCTGGTTCAGTTCATATGGACCGTCATAGACCACGTCGTCGTTGATGACGTCGCCGGCATAACCGGTGAAGACGTTGAACTGCGAGTCTTCCTTACCGATGGTGAAGCCACCGAGGCTGATGCTGGCGTGCAGCAGGTTGGTCGCGGTTGGGTTGCCGTCGTTCCAGTCCCAACGCATTTCGGTGTTGGTCTTCAGCGGGCCGTATTCGGTGTCCGAAGCCGTCTGCAGCTGCAGCTCAGCGCGAGTGTGCCATTTGGTGCCGAAATGGGTATCAGGGTTATATGCATCGTACCACTGACCTTCGGTACGAACTTTGCCGCCGATCTTGAGGCAGGTTTCGGTACCCGGAATGAAGAAGTAGCCAGCGCCATATGCATCGCAGATGCGGACGTATTCAAGCGGCTCCGGCTCAGCAGCGACGATTGCGTCGGCTGCGTGAGCACCGGATACTGCTGCCAACGCAGCAGCGGAGCCAAGAAGAAGGCTCTTGATGTTCATTTTCTCTCCAATCGATGTGCCAGATTTGAATCCGCCTAAGATCATCTCCGGGTTCGCCAATCCGGCCGTTCCCTATTATCAGGAGCCCAATCGCTCCCCTCAGCAACCTAGAGTCATCATGGTGATGCGGGAAATTTATTTCTCCACTGGCGGCAGTATTCCTCTGCATAAAAATTTTTTAGATGCAAAAATACGTCATATTTCGCCAAATATTTCTAAGTATTTACGACAGATGCGGAATGGATATATTTATTCAAACATACTGGTTGTACATATATAAACATGCGGACCGTACATATACAATTTTGCCACTCAGAAATAATAAGCGCTACTTAGCAAATTTATTCCTCTGACTTTCCACTTAATTCGGGCTTTCCTCAAGCTGTGTGGAGATCGGCCATTCGATCGGCATCATTCGCATTCTGAGAATGCCCTGTATGTGCCTACATACATTGCCGCTTCGTCTTCAGGCGGTCGATGCGACCTTCTGCTTGCATTGCTCCGGGGCAGGTCGATGGTGTTGGAGAGAGCGTCGTTATCACGGCGAAGAACACGGACAAAACGAGCCAAGGAGACGAGCCCGAAATGAATGACATCTTTGGCAGGATTGGCACCAACAACCGTGCGCTGCAGTTTCCAATCTAGATCGGGTTCCTCAGCTTACCCATCAACTGGCCTGTGTGAAACAGCCGATTTGTGCGGCAGATACAGTCCTGAAAATCCGCCGCCGAAAGGCATTGGCCGGGCTGAAGTTTACAATGGCATTCTGTCTCAATTGAAGGTGCTGACGGAGAGGCTGGCCGTGATCGGTCAGGCGCAGGGAGCCGTGGCCGCCGATGTCGCGACGGCTTGGGCTATCGCCAAGGGTACAACGCCGATCATCGGCTTCACCAAGCCCAGCTACATCGATGACCTGGTAGGAGCCAGCACCATGACGCTCACCGGCGACGACATCGCGGAATTGGAAGCTCTCGCCGACGCCGCCAACGTGAGCACACGCCGGTGGCGCGAAAAGGACATGCAGCTTCAGAACTCCGCGATCCAGGACCTCGGACCGCAGTTGGGAGCGCATTGAGTCCAAGCAGTGCGGGGTGGCGGAGGGACTTGCATAAGAAAAAAGGGCCGCCGGTCGAAACCGTGGCCCATAAAGTGTGAAGGTCAAAGACCTCCAGAGGGGAACAGCTGCTGCGACGGAACTGGGAGGAGACCGTCATGTGCATCAGCCACGAGCTTTATGCCCGTTTTTTGATCAAATGGAAAACATTTATTGTGCAATGCAGCTATGCACACGCTGCGCTGCTTATAGAACGAGTATCCAGATCGTCTCGCCACACCCCGTCGAAGACACACCCTGGCACGCAGTTCTGGCTAGGTCATCGCCCGCCTCTCGCGAGCGATGGGATGCCAAGCGACGCCTCGCCGCCTCAGCTCTGGTGGCGACGCTGCTCGTCTTCGAAACCATCGAGCCATGCTCCAGCCGCGATCGAAGCTATTTCGCCAACTTTCCATACATAGAATGAAGAACTCGGTGACTTCCCGTTTCCAGTCGCCTTGTCGATCTCTACCGGCGCCCCCTTATCTACACTCATTTTGACTGCAATGGCTCCAGGATAGGCACAGTTCGTCGGCCTGCCATTCCTTGTATCGGCTACGTCACGAACCGATCTTACCTATCTCATTTGCCATAAAGCCCGCCAGCAACTCTTTGAGTTGCGGCTCGGGAACCTGGAGCGCAGCTTCAATGGGCGGCAACCAGATCAATGTTCGCTGACCGGTCTCCGGAAAATTGAGACAGGTCTCCTTGACCTCCAAGGCATGAACCTCCACGGACGCTGTTACTGTCCGACTATCTGCGAGCCGCTTCAAATAGGTGTAAAAGCCATAAGGCTTCTTTTTTGCCTTGCCTTTGATGCCAGCCTCTTCCCAAGCCTCACGTTCCACGACTTCGTGAGGTTTCAGCCCTTTGATAGGCCAGCCCTTCGGTATCGTCCAACGATGTGTTTCCCGCGTCGTGATCAGCAATATTTCAGGGCGGCCCTTTTCGATAGTCCGGAAACATAAGGCGCCGAATTGGGGAGCCGAAAGGCTCTCGAATGTGGTGCTCGTGTGAAGGGCGAGACGTCTCGGATGTGTCTGTTGAACGCCCCTCGCCCCTCCCCTAACGTTTCACATTGCTTTATTAGCAATACTCGATTCTCTTCAAAGTAAGAAATCCGGATCCGCGCCCATCCCCTTTTTCTTTGCTGTATTGAGGCCGGTGATTTCTCCGGGCTCGGAGGGCGCGTAGTAGAGGCGAACTGTGCTGCCCACAAACGGTGCGACAAGATCACACCCCAATAGCCACACTCTCCTCCGGGGGAAGCTATCCAGCGACCGAAATCGACGACTTGCTTTAAAATGCTGGCCAACTCAGCCTGGCTTGGCGGCATCGGCTCGGCTGTGGTCGCCGAGGCGCCGATCGCGTCGAAGAAGCAGGCCATCCGGGTGATCATGGCTATCAACAGACGAACTGGCTCGCTCCCCGGATCGCCCAAGGCACTCCGGATATCGGAGCCAATATGTTCCACTTGATCCGCGCTCAAGTGGATCTATCCCTTGTCTTCCCGACAACGGTTTCAGATATTCATCCGAACGCCGCCAATTCGCGAAAACAACCATACGAAGCAACAAATTTTACAGGATTTCTTAAGCTGTTTTTTTCAGGCCCCTGTTTAGCTAACGCAGCATTAAGAACGGGTATAGCTCCGACATGATTCTACAACACCGACATCCCTCCGACACCATTTTCAAAGCCCTGCGGAGGGCCACGCTCGGCGCACTATGCGCCGTGGTCGGTTCCTTTGGTCTTTTGCTTATTTTAAACCTATTAATGCCGGATCAGCCATTTCTGGTCGGATTCGTCGGTGCAGCACTTGTTTCTGCTTTTGTGGCCTTTCCGCTGTTTTTTGCCTTGCAGCTCAACAAAAGCGTGCTCCGCAAGATGCAGGAAAACGTCACCCAGGCGGCGCGCTACGACAGCGTAACGAAGACGCTGAACGGCACCGCCTTTGCCGCAGCCGTTGAGCACTTTATCGACCGGCGCAAGCATGCCGCCGCCGATGCCGGCGGCATCGTCGTCGCCGTCATCATCGATACACTCGACGACATCAGCCGTCGCTACGGGCCGCGATGGGCCGACACCGTGATGCAATCGCTTGCCTCGATCATCCAATCCTCGGTTCGTAGTGGTGATCTGGTGGCGCGGCTTGCAACCAACGAACTCGGCATCTTCCTACCTGGCGCCACGATCGAGAACGCCCACGACATAGGCACCCGCATCCGCGCGCGCGTCTCCGAGGCCACCTTCAGCGCAGAAGGCGCGCCGCTTTCCGTCGCCATCCGCCTCGGCGGCATCTCCTTCGACGGCCCGGCCGATTTCAACCAACTCCGCCAGCTCGCCGACCAAATGGCGTTCGAACGCGGAGACGAGAGCGACGACATTCCTATCAGCGTGCTGCCTGCCGCATGAGGCTTTCGACTGCATCGTAGCGTCAGCGGCGGTATGAGCCCAACGGCAAAACCCGTCTTTGATAAGGTCAATTTTCGGCCCGTCACACCGCGGACCGCGTGACAATATTTCTCGCTCATCCTAACATACTAACATAAATTTTATCCCTGCCGGTCACAATTCAGGGCGACACAACCAGTCTGAGGGCATGATGGCCTTGGGTAACGCAGAATACATATTGCGCATGGCGCAATTGATCGAAGGGTCGGGTGCGCTCGTTGCCGTGTACGATCAGGATGATCGCCTTCGCTTCGCCAACCGTGCGTTTCGAATGGCCTGGTTCATCGACGATAACGAGCATCCATTATGGTCCGACCTCATGCGCCGTAACTATCATGCCATGCGCGGAACGATCATCAAAACCACTGATTTCGAGAGCTGGCTGCTGACTACACAGGCGAGACGAGGGAAAACCGGCTTTCGCGCCTTCGAAACAGATCTTCATGATGGCCGCTGGCTCTGGATGACGGAGACCATGGAGCACAGTGGCTGGATGCTCTGCGTTGCAAGCGACATCACCACGATCCGATCGGACGAACGCTCCCTGCGGCAAGACCGCGACTTTGCGCTAAAAGCCTCGCAGACCGACGAATTGACGGGCGTTCCAAGCCGGAGATTCGTCATGCCAAAGCTTGGTGAGCTCGTCGGTGGTCAGGGTGGCGCAGCCGAGCAAGTTGGGTGTTTTGCCATACTCGACATCGATAACTTCAAGTCGATCAATGATCGCTTCGGCCATAGCATTGGCGACGCGGTTCTCAGAGATTTTGCGGCAACGCTCCAGAAAATCGCCCGCAAGACCGATATTGTTGGACGCATCGGAGGAGAAGAATTTGCTCTGATTCTCCCCAAAATCACACCGGACCGCGCAGAAACGATCGTTTATCGTATGCTGCTTGCCGTGAGGCAATCACGCCCCCTGCCCGACCAACCCGACTTCTCTTACACGTTTTCCGCCGGTATCGCGTCTGCCCTGCGTGGCGACGATGTCAATGATCTCTATCGAAGGGCGGATCTCGCCCTTTACGCGGCGAAGCTGAACGGACGTAATCAGGTGTGCGTCGACCCGACCGCACATTCAATCGGAGCGGCAAGATTGCTGTAGCCTAGCCAAATCGCTTGGAAATGACTCTGATAGGAAAGCGATGGCGACGATAGAGCGAATCACGGGCTGATGTGGCCTGTCACTACGCGTCCGATTTCCCTCAAGTTGATGCCATGCTCGGCGCTGCTTAACATTGGAACGTGCTTGAGAAGACGAAGTCTTTGTGGCTGCGCGTGAAAATGCACCCAAAAATAGTCCGTTGACACATTGGAGGACGTCTTCGACAAGGAACTCTCGATCAAAAATGGCACACGCCTGCTCTCACTCAGAATTCTTGTAACCGCACAGGTCAATGTAATGACGACGTTTCGCTCGCAATCGAACCACTTTGCACTGATCGGCGACAACCGCGCCAAGGCAACGCCTAGTTCCGGTGACGTTTCCGGTATATTTCCTTTCTTAGAAACCATGCCGACCATGGGCGACCTCGGTTAGATACTTCGTAGAGGACGCGCAAAAGCGCCTGTTGGTTCAGCCCCCTTTCAAGCCCCTGTTAGGATATGGAAATGACACGTTTGAAATTTGCCGCAACAACAGCGCTGCTAACATTGACCATGGCCGCGACTGTCGCCTCTGCTGCGGAATTCGGCGCTTTGGCCTACTCAAGAAGCACGGGATCATACGGTTCCTCCCACAACTATTCCACGCGGGCCGATGCCGAGGACGAGGCACTGTCCAACTGCTCCTCCTATGCCGACGACTGTCGGATCGTGGTTTATTTCCGCAATGCCTGCGGGGCTCTCGCCGTCGGAAGCAGGAGAGGGTTCGGCTATGGCTGGAGCGCGAGGCGTGGCGAGGCTCGGTATACCGCGCTTGCAAATTGCCGGGAAAACGATCGCGGCTGCCGTATCGTCAATTGGACCTGCTCCAAATAGGAACTTGATATCGCGGTTCCCGACGCTCTCCCATCGACGGACCAGCACGAACGGTTCAGTGTGCGGCGCCTGATTTCTCTTGTGCCCTCACGATGGCGTCCGCTTCCTTGCCGTATAGTTCCTCGAAGTGATCGAAGGTCTTGGAAAAATAACCAATGCCCTGCGTCGCCGAGCGCAGCGCTCGCGCCAGATCGTCAAGTGCGCCGCCCGGAACGAGCGCCCGGAAGATGTCCCATCCCTTGGCGGCTTCATCGCGGTCGAAGCCGAGAACCTGGCCGTTAAGAGCGGAGACGATCTGGACGAGGTTGCCCGAATAGACCGACGGAATATGAAACTCGCTGCGAAAAACCGGCTGCATCAAGACGGTCGATCCTTCCGAAAGCGCCTGACGCACCCCCATTTTCGATGCAGTTCGGAAGGCGTGTTCCGAACTGTCGACGGTATGGTGCTGACCATCTGACAACGTTACGCCAACATCAATGACTTCGAAGCCTAGCGGTCCTTTCTCCATTGCTTCGCGTGCACCCGCTTCGACGGCGGGGATGTAATTGCGGGGAACGGCGCCGCCCTTGATGGTTTCATCAAAGGTGAAGCCCCGGCCGCGCTCGTTGGGGTAAATGCTGAGCTTCACATCCGCAAATTGCCCGGCACCGCCGGTCTGCTTGCGATGACGGTAGTGAACCTCCGATGGTTTCGTGATCGTCTCGCGGTAGATCGGGCTGGGCGTTCGGTCGGTCACTGAGATGTGAAAGACATCGGACAGTGTGCGGAAGAGATCACGCAGATGCACAGGCCCTTGGGCACGGACGAGTTGAGCGCCCGTACCTTCCTCCTGCAAGACTTTCAGACCGCGATCCGTCTCGGAGAGTTTCGCCAGCGTCTCTGAAAGCTTGTTTTCATCGCGCTCGCTGCCCGGAATCAGGATCCTTTCAAGCATCGGCGTCGGTGGTTCCGTCCATTCAGGCGGGGCAACCACCGCGCCAGTAGTCAGCAGTGAAGGGACAGACAGGTGGTCGGACTTGACTGTTGCGAAGACATCCCCCGGCGTTGGCAGAACCGCCGAATTGGACCGTCCATTGGCAAGATTTTGTACTGCGCCAAGGCTTGAGCCGCCAAGCAATGCGCCTTGCCGCAATCCCTCACCAAGCGCGCGCACGAGCACCGTCTTGCCGACATTTTGGCGATGATAGGCGTGGAAGCTCACGGCCACCAGCTTGCCTTCGTCGACGGCTGCTGCACGAGCGAGACGCTGCCGAAGAACCCCGACCGGCGGCGCCTCGTGACGCAGCGCCTTCATCAGCCTCATCATGCCGTTGCCGTGACCAGCAGCACCGATCAGAACCGGGATAATCTTGTTTTCCCGGAGAACCCGTGATGAGATGGCATAAAGCGCGTCGCTTGGTGGTTCGCGGTCCTCGATCAGTTCTTCAAGAAGCCAGTCATCGAATTCGGACAGGTGTTCCAGGAGTTCGGCGCGTGCTTCGCGCTCGCGTTCGGCGGCGCCATCGGGTATTGCGATCAGCGCCGAAGTCTGGCCTTCCCGGTAGCGCCACGCCCGTTCCGAAATCAGATCGCAACTACCTACGATCCTGTCCCCCTCGCGAATCGGGATCTGACGAAGCAAAAGGGTGTGGTTGGCGTAGTCCTGAAGCGCGGCGATCACGTCCCTCAGCCGCCCTCTCGGTTCGTCCATCCGATTGACGAAGAGGATGCAAGGCGTCCCCGAGGCTTCGATTATTCGCAGGTAGGGCGCCGCGAGCACGGCTTCCTCGGGTGCCGATGAAACGCACAGGATGCAGGCGTCACTGGCAAGAAGCGCGTGCTGCGCATGCGCCAATGCTTCGTTCGGTCCCGGCGCGTCGAGCGCGCACCACGCCTCGTTTCCGAAGGTGAATTCTGTGATGTTCAATCCATAAGGGGAGCTGGATTTTTTCGGTGCCCCCTCCAGGGAGCCGAGCTTTTCCACGACTGTCGATTTTCCGGTCTGCGAAGGTCCAAGCACGGTAAAGCAGCGCATCGGCGTTCCTCCAACTGCCATAAACACAACTTTCAGCCATCATAGGATGCCCTGAACCGCCTCAATGCGCCAGAGGTCTTCAGTTTCACGACGCTAGGATCTGGATTTGCATGTGTGGCTGATCCATTCGGTGGCCGGGAACCCATTGACGAATTTGCGATATCGAACTCTGTTGTCGAGACGTCTTCTAGCCGGTGGAGTTTGGGATAACGCAATGAGCGATATGTTGACTTGCACGGCGTGTGGATCAGACAAAGCCGAACCGGTCGTCCACGACGGCTCATACACTCTTCGATGCGCCGCCTGCGGCCAGGTAATCGTCGCGACATCGTTCATGGCGCTGCTCGACTCCGAGGACGAGTGGGCCGCCTTTATCGATGCAGGTCCCGGAAAGATCCCTCGACCGGAAGCGCTGGTCGCGCGTGGATCGCTTCGTCAGATATCAACAGCAATCAACGTTGCGACATGTAAGGGAAATTTTATACGTCTGATCCCTGAAAAGAGAGAGTGAAGCGCTCCGGTGACAATCCGTGAAGAGAGGGTTCCACTCCATATTTTCCAATCGCACGAGCATAAGGCCTTCCCGGTTACCGGCGACGTTGCGCGTTCGTTTCACCGCGTAGCTAGCAGCATCCTGCCAAGATGCAATCTCAATAGTCCACCACCCTGCCGTCCTGTGGATCGGCCCAGCGCGTGTTTGGCACGGTCGAAAACCAGCCGGGCCGCGCGGGATCGCGATCGTAAAGATAACCGCCGAGCGACTTGTAAAGATCGGCATATTGGCCGAGCTTGTCACGATCAAGCGTCACGCCAAGGCCGGGACCGTCCGGCACCGCAATGGCGCCATCGACATATTTCATCGGACCGCCAACGATGATGTCGTCGGTGAGCTGGTGGTAATGCGCATCCGCCGTGTAGACGAGGTTCGGCAGGACGGCACCAAGATGCAGCATGGTGGCGAGCTGGATGCCGAGCTCGCCGGAAGAATGCACGGCAACACCGAGCTGGAATGTCTCGCACACGCCTGCCGCCTTGATGCAGGGTCGGATGCCACCCCAGAAGGTGGTATCGAGCAGGATCACATCGACGGCCGGGTTCAGCACATTGGTTGCAAGCTGCTCGAAGTTGATGACGATGGTATTGGTGGCGAGTGGCATATGTGTGTTTTCCCGCACGCGCCGCATGCCATTCAGACCCCAGGTCGGATCCTCATAGTAATCGTTATTGAGATCCTCGATACCCTTGGCAAAGCGGATGGCCTCTTCAACGCTGAAGGCGGCGTTCGGATCATACCGCACGGAATCGCTGCCAACAGCCTTTGCAAGTGCGCGGAAGACTTCAAGTTCATAGTCAGGCGGGAAGACGCCACTCTTGAGCTTATGCGCCTTGAAACCATGACTGCGCTTGAGTTCCAGCGCCTGTTCGATCAGTTGGTCGGCAGTGCGGATCTCTCCCTTGCCGGTCTCTTTATTCGGCAGACGGAAAAAGAGATAACTTGCAAAACCAACCTCATTGCGCATCTTGCCGCCGAGGACGTCATAGGCGGGAACGCCCAGAAACTTGCCGATAATATCGATGCAGGCAAATTCGATGGCCGCATGCATCTGTGTACGGTTGTTGTAAAGGCTGGCTGTCGGATTGCAGATCTTGAAACGCAGCTGCTCGAGCTCGAACGGGTCATGCCCGACAAGGTAGGTCTTGAGCGCGCGGAATGCCGCCTCCGCACTCTCGCCTCCTCCCCCCATCTCACCGAGGCCGACGATGCCGATATCCGTTTCCACCTCGATGATCGTGCGCACGAAACGACCCCAATGCGCGCCGTTGGAATGCCGCAGCGGCGCTTCGAGCGGCACGGTCACGGTTGTTGCGCGGATGTCGGTGATCTTGGGCCGCTTCATGCAGGTCTCCGTTCAAATGAATGCAATAACTTACTCCGGCAGCACGATGCCGAGCTTGGCCATGGTACCGCCATCGATCTTTATGTCAGCGCCGGTGATGAAACGAGCCTTGTCGCTGGCAAGAAATGCTACCAGATCGGCAACTTCTTCCTGCTTGCCGACGCGGCCGACCGGATGGCCCTTGCCCCATTGAGCAACCATCTCATCCTGGGTCATGTCACCCTTGAAGAGATCGGCGGCCCAGCGCAGCATGGGCGTATCGATCGAGGCTGGGCAAACGGCATTGACCGTGATGTTGTCGGCGGCATGATCGAGCGCCATGGCACGCACGAGTGCGTTGATGGCGCCCTTGCTGGCGGTGTAGGCGGCTACATTTGCCTGCGAGGCGTAGGACTGTATCGACGAGATGGCGACAATTGCACCACCACCCCGCTTTCTCATTTCCGGAATGGCAAACTTCGAGGCGAGGTAGATGCCTTTCAGATTGACGTCGAGCACGTCGTCCCAAACATCCTCCGGCGTATCGACCACCGTGCCGTAGCGTTGGATGCCAGCACTGCAGACGAGAATATCGACACCACCAAACTCCGCCGTCGCCTGTTCGACGGCAGCTTGCATATCCGCAGCCTTGCGAACATCACCGACAAAGCCGCTTGTCTTGCCGCCGACCTCACCCACCGTCTTATCGACGGACTGCCGGTCGTTGGAAACGATGAGGACCTGTGCACCGGCCTTTGCGAAGCGCTCCGCGCAAGCACGCCCCATGCCCAGGCTACCGCCGGTGACGATGATGCTCTTGCCTTCGAATTCCATAAAGGGCGCTCCTCCACGCGTTTTCGCTTATTAACATTCTACCATACCAGTATGTCAATATCCGAATTTGGGTTCTGCGACACCGCGAAAGCCGGTTTCGACCGCCAGCAGACTACCTTCGAGTGGATGGGTAGAAAGATGTTCTCGGGTCATGGCGAAGCGGGCAGATGTAACATAGAGCGTGGAAAGATCTTCTCCGCCGAAGGTGCAGCTCGTGGGCCATAAAACCGGCAGCTCGACGAGATCTCGCAGCGCGCCTTCGGCGCTGAAACGGGCGACGGCGGCGCCGCCGACCACGCGGCAATTCCAGAGATGATCATCCGCATCGAGACATGAGCCGTCGGGCAAGCCGCGCGTAAACCCACTCACCACGGTGCGGCGACCCGAGATCGTCTTTGCCTCTGGATCGTAGGCAAAGGAATAGATTTCGTTGGCGCGCGTGTCGGCAAACAGAAAGCGATTGTCCTGCGTCCAGCCCATTGTGTTGGTGATACCATAATCATTCGGCGTCAACTGCTTGATCTCGCCCGACGGATCGATGCGATAGATCGCGCCGGCATTGGCTGTCATATCCTTCGGCGTTCCATCCGCATTGAGATTGTTCTGCATCGTAGACACCCAGAAGGAACCATCGGGTGCGACCCGGCCTTCGTTCAACCGATTTTCGGGTCTTGCCGGTTCCGGCCTTGCAAAAGGCTCGAATACCCCCCCGGGCCGCCAGAGGCAGACGTCGCGGGCAAGTCCAACGATAAAGCCACCGCTCTTGCACATGCCGATCGATGTCGGGAAATCCGGTGTAGGCCAGGTCTGGTGCATGCCCGTCTTTAATTCCAGCCGATGAATGCGTTTGCCGCCGATATCGACCCAGTAGAGCGCACCCTCCTCACTCGACCAGACAATGCTCTCACCCACGATGTCCTGCGCATCGAATAAAATGCGGACCCGCATATTCCCTCCCTCTTCATAGTGAAACTTGCGATTGACAATAGGAAATCGACAATCTAAATCAAGCTTAATTTATACCTATAATACAGGTTGGAGAAGAGCTTTATGGAATTCTCTTCTGATACGAAGGATGTCGGAGAACGTCACGCTGGAGCCGAGGGATTGCTCGGCAGCGTCATGACTTCGGTAAAGGCGTATATCCGCGACAATGGCCTGCAGGTGGGCGACGAACTGCCAAGCGAGGGCGCATTTGCGGAACAGACCGGCACATCGCGAACCATCGTTCGTGAGGCCTATCGTTCCCTCGCCGCATTGACGCTGATCGATATCGGCAACGGACGCCGGGCGCGGGTGGCAGCACCGAAGGCCGATGTGCTGGCGATGATCACAGATCACGCCGTCCATACAAACCAGGCAACCATCCAGCAGATTTTCGACGTGCGCCGCACCATTGAGCGTCGAACCGTAGCGCTTGCGGCGTTGCGCCGAAGCGATCGGGAAGCGGCAGAAATCTACGCGCTGGCGGAGGCCATGCAGCGCGATTTCTATGAGCCGCAGAAAGTCATGGAGCACGACATCGCCTTTCACGAGGCGATCGGCTCGGCATCGAAGAACCCGATGTTTTCGTTGATCGTCGGCTCCTTCCATGTGGTGACGCGCCACACCTGGCCGATCGGCTGGGCGAGCCGCGGCAGCAACGAAACGCGACAGGAAAGCATCGACGGCCACTTCGCGATCGCGCAGGCCATCGCCAACGGCGATCCGGCCAGAGGCGAGGCCGCGATGGTCGAGCATTTCGACCTCACCGTGAAAGCACTGCTAGCGGCGGGAGTATACTGATGAAGATCACCGCGTTCGAAACCGTCCGCGTCAAGGAATTCCCGAATATTCTATGGGTGAGGATTCATACGAATGAAGGTCTCGTCGGGCTTGGCGAAACCTTCTTCATGGCGGAAACGGTGGAGGCCTACATCCATGAGGTCGTCGCACCGAAACTGCTTGGTCGCGACCCCTTGGAGATCGATCGCATCTCAAAAGACCTCACCGGCTATCTCGGCTTCCGCTCCACAGGTGTCGAGATGCGCGGCAACTCCGCCGTCGACATCGGTCTCTGGGACTTGTTCGGAAAATCAACCGACTTGCCGATTGCGCAATTGCTCGGCGGCTTTTCGCGCCAGGAAATCCGAACCTACAATACCTGCGCCGGCAACACCTACATGCGTGAAGCAAGCGGCCAGCAGACGGGAAATTACGGCATAGGCGGTCCCGGTCGCGACTATGACGACCTCAACGGCTTCCTCGAACACGCAGACGATCTGGCGGAGGATCTACTTTCCGAAGGCATTTCGGCGATGAAGATCTGGCCTTTCGACATCGCTGCGGAAGCAAGCGGCGGCCAATATATTTCGGGACCCGATCTGCGCAAGGCGCTTGAGCCTTTCGAAAAGATTCGCAAGCGGGTCGGCGACAAGATGGACATCATGGTCGAGTTCCATTCGATGTGGCAACTTACCCCGGCGATCTGGATTGCACGTGCGCTCGAACCCTACGGCACTTTCTGGCATGAAGATCCCATCAAGATGGATTCGCTGTCCAGTCTGAAGCGCTATGCGGCCGCCAGTTCCGCACCTTTGTGCGCCTCCGAAACGTTGGCGACGCGTTGGGCTTTTCGCGATCTGCTCGAAACCGACAGCGCCGGGATCGTTATGCTCGACCTTTCCTGGTGCGGCGGCATCTCCGAGGCAAAGAAGATCGCCACCATGGCCGAAGCCTGGCACCTGCCTGTCGCGCCGCATGATTGCACAGGCCCTGTCGTTCTTTCAGCATCAACGCACCTGTCGCTCAATGCACCAAACGCCCTCGTGCAGGAGAGCGTGCGCGCCTATTACCGCACGTGGTACGCCGACCTTACGACGCAATTGCCGACGGTGACCAACGGAATGATCACCGTTCCGCCAGGCCCTGGCCACGGTGTCGAACTGGCGATGGATCTCGACAGAAAATTCACGGTTTACCGGCGCATGGCCCGAATAGAGGCATGATCCATGCAAAAACACTTGACTTGTATGGTAGTAGGTTAGTAGACAATTCGCATTGGACCGACACCGGGAGGAGAACCGTCGCATGCAGAACGCCAGACCCGCCAAAGTGGTCGCGATGGGCGAGTCCGTTGGCCCACAGGTCTATCGCATCCTGCGAGAGCGCATCATTCAGGCGGAACTACTGCCGGGAGAACGGCTCTCGGAATCGGATGCCGCCAAATCCCTGTCGGTCAGCCGACAGCCGGTGCGGGAAGCCTTCATCAAACTCTCCGAGGAAGGGTTGGTGCAGGTGCTTCCGCAGCGCGGCACGTTCGTCACAAAGATCTCGGTGGCGTCGGTCATGGACGTACGTTTTGTCCGTGAGGCGATCGAAGCCGATATCGTGCGCGTGGTCGCCGGAGATCCTGCGGCCGAGACAGTCGCTGAGCTGCGCCGTCAACTCGCCGAACAGCGGAAGGTATCGCACGACGATCGTACGGGGTTTCTGCGCCTCGACGAACTTTTCCATCACACGCTCGCCGCTGCAGCCGGCAAGTCCTATGCCTGGAGCGTGATCGAAAGTGTCAAGGCGCAGATGGACCGCGTGCGGTTTCTCTCCGTCGACGATCTGCATATCGGGCGGTTGATCGAACAGCATGAGAAAATAGTCGATGGCATTGCTGCCGGCGACAAGACCGCCGCGGAGGAGGCGATCCGGCTGCATCTGCGCGAGATACTGACGTCCTTGCCTGAAATCGCCCGCTCTCGCGCGGAGCTGTTCGACGATACGGAGTGAGCGCAGCACATATTACTACAAAACAAGGGAGGAAAGCATGCTTAAGAAATTGATCGCCGGTACGGCGCTCGGCCTGTCGTTGATGGCATCCGGCGCGTCTGCCGGGGGACTGAATATAACATTCATCAGCCACTCCTCGGCCTCCAACACTTTCTGGCAGTCGGTGAAGAAGGGTTTTGACGATGCGTGCACCCGCGTCGCGGCCAATTGCCAGCTCGTCCTGACCCAGACCGAGGGCTCGGTCGAGCAGGCGGTCGCAAACCTTCAGGCAGCTATCGCCACCAAGCCGGATGCGATCTTCGTCGCCATTGTCGACGACAAGGCCTATGATGCAGCGATCAAGGAAGCCACCGATGCCGGCATCCTCGTGCTTGCCGTCAATGTCGACGACAGCCAGGGTGCGAAGGGCAATGCACGCAAGGCTTTCATAGGCCAGGGTTTCGTCGCGGCAGGTTATTCGCTCGCCAAGGCTCAATCCCTGAACTTTCCGAAGGACGGCCCGCTGAACCTGCTCGTAGGCGTCAACGCCCCGGGGCAAACATGGTCCGAGCAGCGCGCCGCCGGCGTCACCAAATTCCTCGAAGAATACAAGGCCGAACATAAGGATCGCGAGGTCAATATCACGCGCATCGATTCAGCCACCGACCTTGCAATCACCGCCGACCGCATCGGCGCCTACCTCAACGCCAATCCAAACACGACGGCCTACTTCGACACCGGCTTCTGGGGCGCAGGCGTTGCCAAGGTGCTGAAGGACCGCGGCATCGCACCGGGCAAGGTTCTGCTCGGCGGCTTCGACCTCGTTCCCGAGGTTCTGCAGCAGATGACGGCCGGTTATGTGCAGGTCCAGGTTGACCAGCAGCCTTACATGCAGGGCTTCATGCCCGTCATGGAGGCCTATCTCTGGAAGACCGCCGGCCTTGCGCCTTCGGACATAGATACCGGCCAGGGCATTGTCACGCCCAAGGACGTTGCCACGATCATGGAAATGTCGAAGCGCGGCCTGCGTTAATAGAACCATTCAGTTGCACCCGGCGTCTTGCTCCACGGAACGGGACGCCGACCTACTACGAGCGATACGCCGATGAAGCGGTTTCTGAAAGTCTATCTCGATAAGCCCGAGCTGGCAGGGCTTGCGCTGTTGATCATTCTGATCGTCCTGTTCCAGATCAAATCGAACGGCGTATTGTTGTCGTTTGAGAACATACGCGGCATCATGGGGCTGCTTCCGGAGATGGCGCTGGTTGCTATCGGCGTGACCATCTTGATGATCTGTGGCGAATTCGACCTGTCTGTTGGTTCGGTCTTCGCATTGATGCCGATGTCTATGGCGGTGATGCTGAACGATGGAATCCCATTCAGTCTTTCGCTTCTGCTGGGACTGGCTCTCTGTGCGGTCATCGGCCTCATCAACGGCTATGTCGCGCTGCAGTTCTCGATTCCGAGCTTCATTACCACGCTCGGCATGCTATTCATCGCGCGATCTCTGACCATCGTCATTTCAGGTGGCTTCCCGCCGCTGTTGCCTGATAATCTTCCCACCTGGCTATTTACAGACTACATCTGGCAGGGTGCGATCCTGCGCATGTCCTTCCTGTGGTTCGCGCTGATCGCCATTGTCGCGGCGGCCTTCCTTTCTCTAACGAATTTCGGCAACTGGATCCGCGCCGTTGGCGGCTTCAACGAGGCTGCCGCGTCGATGGGCATTCCCGTTCGCCGTGTAAAGATCGTCTGCTTCATGCTTTGCTCGATGCTGGCGGGCTTTGCCGGCCTGCTCCAGGTGCTGCGCCTCGGCTCGCCGTTGCCGTCGATCGGCGAGGGTTTGGAACTGCAGGCGGTCGCCGCCGCCGTCATTGGCGGCACCGCATTGGCCGGTGGCATCGGCACAGTGTTCGGCGCGATCATCGGTACGCTCTTGATCCGCACGATCGACAACGGCCTCGTGCTCTCGCGCGTCGACGCCAACTGGTTCAAATTCGCGATCGGTATGCTCACCATGTTCGCCGTCATCGCCAATGCCTGGATGGGCAAGATGTCCCGCAAGATCAAGGTGGAGGCGCACAAATGACCCAGCCGATTATCGAGTGCCGCAACCTGCAGAAGTGGTATAGCGGCGTACATGCCCTGAAGAACGTGTCGCTGACCATCAAACCCGGCGAGTCTGTCGGTCTGGTGGGCGATAATGGCGCAGGCAAGTCGACGCTCATCAAGATCCTGTCCGGCGTCCACCACCAGGATGACGGCCAAATCCTCATCGAGGGCCGGGAAGTCAATTTCCGCTCTCCCAAGGATGCAATGCATCACGGGCTGGAGACGATCTATCAGTACAATTCGATGGTTCCGACCATGTCGATCGCCCGGAACCTGTTCATTGGCCGCGAACCGATGAAATGGCGCATCGGCAATTTCGGTATCATGGACCAGAAGCGCATGCGCGACGAGAGCGTCAAGGCGATCGCCGATGTCGACCTGCATCTGCGCTCACCGGATGCGCTGGTAGGAGAGCTCTCCGGCGGCCAGCGGCAAGGCGTGGCGATTGCGCGTGCGATGCATTTCAAGTCGAAGGTGCTGATCCTCGACGAGCCGACCAACCACCTCTCCGTCAAGGAGACGAACAAGGTCATCGGTTTCGTGCGTGGTCTGAAGGCGCAGGGCCTGACGGGCATCTTCATTTCACATAACATGCAGCATGTCTTCCAATCTTGTGACCGGATCGTAGCGATGGCTCGCGGCGAGATCGTTTTCGATCGGCAGACCGCAGACACCTCGATAGATGAAGTCCACGAACTCTTGTGAGGCTGAGATGGCAATTCTCTCGGGAAAAACTGCGCTACTGACCGGTGCGCTCGGTACTCTTGGCCGGGCGCAGGCAAGAATGCTCGCTGAAGCGGGGGCAATTGTGCTCCTGCTCGACCGGCCGGGGGCAGAGAATGGCGAGCCATTGGCCGCAAGTATCACCTCTGAAACCGGTCGCAATGCGCTCTATGTTGGACAGGACCTCAACCGCCTCGCCGAGAGCGAGCAGAAAATAGCCGAGCTCGCCGCGGCCCATGGCGGTATCGATATACTGATCAACAATGCAGCGCTGATCATCAATAAGCCCTTCGAGCAATTTTCTCTGGAAGAATATGAAGACCAGTTACGGGTGAATTCGTCAGCAGCCTTCGCACTGACGCGCGCCGTGGCGCCGGCTATGAAGCAGAAGGGGTACGGCAAGATCGTCAACTTCTGCTCGATCACGCTCAACGGACGATGGGATGGCTATGTGCCCTACGTCGCGTCCAAGGGCGCCATGTACGGGCTTACCAAATCGCTTGCCCGCGAACTCGGTCCGCATGGGATCCGGGTTAATGCGATCTCGCCAGGCGCCGTCGTCTCTGAAGCCGAGGAGCGCGTCTTTGGGGATCGGCTGCAGCAATACAACGATTGGATCATCGAGAGCCAATCGCTGAAGAAACGCATCCAGCCCGCAGATATAGCGGAGCTGGCCCTGTTTTTAGTCTCCCCGGTCTCGGACATGATTTCAGGCCAGAATATCGCAATCAATGGCGGCTGGTGATGGCCATCACGCTCGACAACGACCTGGCGCGGATAAGCATCCGCTCCGATCTCGGGGCCGGAGCAATAGGCTATGATGTCTATGATGGGGTCGCGTGGCAGCCGATCTTCCGCCGCGTTGCGGACGGCACCGAGCATCCGTTCCAGCTTTCCAATGTCCTGCTGGTTCCGTTTTCCGGCCGGGTATCCGGCGGAGGCTTCACGTTCGAGGGGCAGTTCCATGCCATCGAACGCAACATTTCGACGGAAAAATATCCGATCCACGGCAATGCCTTTGCAATGCCTTGGAGCATCACAGGACAGACGCGAGAAAGCCTGACGCTTGAGCTCTCCGCCGCTGGCCCCGGCCCCTTCCGCTATGACGCGGAGATGCGCTACGCTCTCGAAGGACCATCACTCGTGATGCATCTTTCAGTGATCAACCGAGGGATACGGCTGCCCTTCGGGGTCGGCTTTCATCCCTGGTTTGTCCGTGACCGCGATACCCGCCTAACGGCATCGGCTGACGAAGTCTGGCTCGAGCGCGATGACCATTTGCCCGCTGCAAAGAATGCGATTGCCCAACATGCCGACATGGACTTCAACGAGCCGCGTCAACTGCCGAACCGCTGGATCAACAACTGGTTCGGCGGGTGGGATGGCAATGCGCAGATCTCCTGGCCAGGGCGCGACCTCAACGCGACGATCACGGCAAGCGAAGAGCTCGACCAGTATGTCGTCTTCTCACCCTCCGCTGACGCCGACTTTTTCTGTTTCGAACCGGTCTCCCATCCGGTCGACGCCTTCAATCTGCCTGGAGGCGCGGCGCATCACGGAATGAAAGTTCTGGAACGAGACGAAACCATCACCGCCAGCATGTCGATACGGCCGGGCAAGATCGGTGACTAACTGAGCGTCTGTTCCTAAACTTTAACGCAGCGGGCCTCACCTGGCTCAACCTCGATGAAATGACCGCTTCGGGGTGGAGAGCTGCCAAGTTTCTTTGACAGTATCGCGCCCCGGAACGGGTGCGGCGCCTCAATGCGTGTCCGAAGGCCAAACTTTGGTGTCCGGCCTCATTGAGGGTGATCCGGTCGATGTATGTTGCGGCCCATCAAGCATCATTGAAAGGCGTCACGAGGTGGTGAATTTCACCGTTACGCCGCGCTGCCGAAAGTAGGCCTGCATAAGTTTCCTGCCGGAACGATTATTATGCGCGAGTCTAGCCGGATCGAACACGGCTTCCTTCAAACCGGCTCGGGTCAAAGCCGCCTTGAGAGTCGTGATATGCAAGTCGATGTCGGCATTGTCCGCTTGGAGCGATTCATAAACACGGTTGATTGCATCTGCTACGGTCGGTTCGCTCACTATTACACTCCTGTTATTGTCTCGCTGGCGCTTGCCACATTTTTCGGCTCGATCTTATCGTGGCGAAGTATGCCCGCGTCAATGAGTGACGATACAGTGAAATGCTGCATCCGCCTTCGGGGATTGGCATTCTCGGCCGCAGGGATGTCGGGCATCGTCAACGCGCCTGCCTGGAGCTCAGACAGCACACTTTCGGCACGCGGCTACGGAGCCACAGGCATTCTGCGCCACATATCGACAGCGCGGATCGCCATACCATGCACCCCGAGGATTCGATCCGTACCTCGGGTATGGACAGAAATTGGCTTACTGTCACCTTGATCGCGCGCTGACAACACTGCGAGTTGTCATAGAGTCTACGGCACCGAGCCAAGGCAACTGGCGGGCCTAGCTTCCTAGATTGGCGACTTTTCTGTCGATGGCATTGTATCCAAGCTTCTCAGAAATCTCATTGGCTGCCGAAAGAAGGCTAGCCAAATATGGCTCGCGATGGCGAAGGCCATCCTCTCGCGGAGCGACGAGGCAAAGCGTGGCAACACATATGCCCTCGGCCTGACGGATCGGCACTGCGAAGCAATGTGTGAAATTTTCTACCTCGCTGTTGAACGTAAAATAGCCGTCGCGTGCTGCGCCACGGACCTGGCCGATGAAACTCGATGGATCGAGGCGTCTACCGTCAGGCAGCACATAGTCGTCAGGCGGGATGAAATCGAGAATTTCCTGATCGGACAAATGCGAGACGAGAAGCCGCCCCGAAGCGGTCCATGGAATGGGTACGAGTTCGCCGATGTTGGAGGAAATACGAAAAGGCCTGACACCTTCGCGCATCATCGCCACCGTATATTTGTTGCCTTCAAGAAGGCACATCTGGGCTGTTTCCCTGGTCTCCTCAGCGAGGTGTCCCAGCATGCGTTCGCATTCGCGCATCAGATCGAACTGTTCGGCATAGGCCGTTCCGAGGAAATAGAGCCGTCGACCAAGAAAGACCCGGCCATCGCCCCCGTAATAGTCGAGCATACCGTGGCTGAGCAGGCGATTGACAAGTTCGTAGACCGAGGATCGCGGCGCACCGATTTCCGCAGCAATCTCGTTTGGTCGCATTGGCTGGCGCTTGACCCTCAGGAATTCAAGTATCTCAAAGGCACGATCCAATCCACGCGTGCGCCGCGATATCGTGTCGACTCCAGTCTCGGCCATGCTCTTCTCCAATTTTTGGCGCGTATCGCGCGGCAAGCCAGGCAACGGCCTTCGACTTCGCAGTCGACCAGCATGCGCGATTGGGCACACACTCACGTCGACGGATACGAAACAGATATGCCGTTAATATGCCAGGCGTGCGCCGGTCCCTTGGTCGCACGCCTGCGTACACGGCGTCTTCGGCGCTGTAACCCGCCGTCGTAAGTATGGCAATCAGCTTTTCGATAACCTAGCGGCGATCGCCTTTCATCGAGCGACACGGAACAGGCCTCTGTCTGACGGCCCCTTCCCCATTCTATGACACTGGGTCACCCTTGTTCGGAGGTTCACTCTAGTTGAAGCTGGACGTTCTGAGGAATTCGGCAAGCCGCTCCGTTTGAGGTTTCAAGAACATCTCCTTTGGATCACCCTGTTCGCAAATAACACCCTGGTTCATGAAGATGACGCGCGACGAGACTTCGTAGGCAAACCGCATTTCATGCGTGACCAGCAGCATGGTCATGCCGTCTGCCGCCAGACCCTTAATGACCTGCAAGACTTCGCCAACCAATTCGGGATCAAGCGCCGAGGTCACTTCATCGAACAGCATGAGCCGCGGCGACATCGCGATCGCGCGGGCGATTGCCACGCGTTGCTGCTGCCCACCGGAAAGCTGACCGGGATAATGATTGGTGCGTGCCGATAGTCCGACACGATCCAGCCAGCGCTCGGCGATCCCCCGCGCTTCGGCCTTCGGCATCTTTTTGACCTTGATCAACCCCAGCATGACATTCTGGGCTGCGGTCATGTGCGGAAAGAGATTGAACTGCTGAAAGGCCATCCCCGTGAGCGCGCGCTGACGAGCGATCTCCTTCTCGCTCTTTCGCCGACGCGTCGATCCCTCGACATGATAGCCGATCTCCTCGCCATCGAGGCTGATCGTGCCCCCCTGGAATTCTTCCAGCATGTTCACGCAGCGAAGCATCGTCGTCTTGCCGGAACCGGACGAACCAATGATAGAAATGACCTCGCCTTCTTCCACGGAGCAGTCTACGCCTTTGAGAACCTCGTGCTGCCCGTAGGTCTTACGCAGGCCCTTGATTTCAAGCATTGTCTTGGCCATCTCGCGGCCTCCTCAGGATGGTAGGGTGGTCTTGCGCTCGACGAACTTGCCGAAGCGCTCGATACCGAAGTTAACGATGAAATAGAGAGCGCCGGCCAGGAAGTAGAACTGCAGGCTCATGAAGTTGCGGGAGATGATCTCCTGCGTTCGCAGCAGCAGCTCAGCGACTCCGATAACCGACAGCAGCGTCGATGCCTTCACCATTTCCGCCGCCGTGTTGACCCAGGCCGGTAGACATTGGCGCAGCGCTTGCGGCCAAAGGACGGAAGTAAACGTCTGCGGGAATGTCAACCCGATCGCTTTTGCCGCTTCCGTCTGTCCCTTCGGGATTGCCTGTAGGGCGCCGCGCACGATCTCCCCCACATGCGACGAGCAGAAGATCGCCAGCGCCAGAACGCCTGCCGAAAAAGGACCGAGCTCGATGCCGACCGCGCTTGAGACGTAGTAGCTGGCGAGAACGAGCACCAAAACGGGCGTTCCCCGGATGACGTCGGTATAGGCTCGCACGATCAGTCGCAGCAGGCCGCCTCCGTAAACCAGCGCGAGGCCGACGAAAACGCCGAGAATGGAACCGGCAAGAATGGCGAGGAAGGAAATCGACACCGTCATCGCAATCCCGTTCAGGATGACGTAGCGGGCGATCCAAAGTTGTTCGAGAAACGTGTGGGACATCGGCTTACCTCGGCAATGCCAGGCGCCGCTCGACGACACGCATCACGGCGGCAATGAGGAAACAGGTCACGACATAGAGGGCGGAGGTAACCATCCAGGTCTCGATGACGCGGAAGCTTTCGACGTTGATCTTGCGCGCCGCAAAGGTCAGTTCGGGCACGGCAATCGTCGCCGCAAGCGACGTATCCTTGAACAGGGAGATAATGGTCGACGACAGCGACGGGAGAACGTTGCGGATCATCAGGGGCGCTATGATTGACGTGCGTATCTGCATCGACGTCAAGCCGATCGCCAGCCCGGCTTCGGTCAGTCCCTTTGGTATCGATAGCAAACCGGCGCGGAATACTTCTGCGAGGTAAGCTCCCGAATAGAGCGAGAGGACCAGGACAAAGCTCTTTATCTTGTCTAACCGGAAGCCCATCTGCGGCAAGGCAAAGAACACGAACAGGACGAGCACGAGGATGGGAAGATTGCGAATTACGGTAACATAGATTCGCGCCGGCGCGACCACGGCACGGTTCTTGGACAGCAGTGCGAAGGCAACGAACAAACCGAGGATAGCCCCGATCAAGATCGAGATCACCGCCAGGCCGAGGCTCAGCATCAAGCCGCTAAGAAGGAAATCGAAGTTGCGCCAGACGGCAGCGAAGTTCAGTGTATAACCCATGGCAGGCCGCCCTTTAAAGGAGGAAGCGGGAAAGCCCCGCCCCCTCGAGCCAGTTACTTATATTCGACCGGGAAGCCAATTTGCGGCGGCGCCAGATCCTTGCCGAACCAGGTTTTGAACGACTTGGCATAGGCATCGAATTCAACGCCCGTCATCGCTTCATGAAGAGCGGTGTTGACGAAATTCAGCCAATCCTGGTCGCCGCGCTTGACGCCGCATGCGTAAGTCTGCGGGTTCCAGCCGTAGCCGGCATCCTTATATTTCCCCGGGTTCTGGGTCATGTACCAAGCCAGCGACGACTGGTCGGTGGCAACAGCGTCCGCGCGACCGGACTCCAGTGCCTGGTAGATGAGATCGACGGAGTCGTACTGGTCGACGGTTGCATTCGGGAGCGCCGCGTGAACCATCGATTCTGCGTAGACGTTCTGCAGGACGGAGATCGTGACAGATGACCCGGCAGCCTTCAGCGCCGCATAGTCGGCATATTTGCCGTCCGCCTTGAGCATGAGCCCAACGCCTTCTCGATAATATGGGATCGTAAAGGCAATCTGTTGCGCGCGCTCACCGGTGACGGTCATGAACTGGCAAGTGATATCGACCTTGTCTGTCGTGATATTCGGAATGCGAGCGTCAGACGATTGGTTGACATACTCGATCTTGTCAGGGTCGCCGAAGAGAGCCTTGGCGATGATGTGGCCCATATCGACATCGAAACCCTGAAGTTTGTCATCGGCGCTCTTGAAGTGCCAGGGCGCATTTGTACTGCCCGTCCCCATAACGAGGTGGCCGCGGGCAAGCACCTCATCTAGCTTACTTCCTGCGGCGAAAACTGGGCTGGAAAGAATTGTAGCTGCGGCCAGCGCGATCAGGCCGATCCGAAAAGAAGACGTCATGGCGTTCCCCTGATGTGACATTTGTTCTGTCCAATATTTCGGACATATGTCCGCTGTTTTGGATTCACTCAGAAGGCGGCATTGTTGACGTCTTGTCAAGCCATCTCGCAAAAGAACTCGAGCCGTTCAGGAAATTGCGCCCTTGAGACAGGATCCCGACGCACCATGCCGTGTTGAGTGACGATATGGCCGGACCCAACTTTTGGGTGAATCGTGGAGCTGGATGTGGAATTCCATGGGCGCCACGCAGAGGGTCCAGCTCATTTGATATTTTGGCATCACCACCCCCAGACCTGAACGGTCCTGTAGCAACGTCTTCCCGAACGCCCCATATTGCGCTTCAGGGCGCACAACCTCTGAGTGAAAAAAGCGTGCGCGTATCGGCGACATCCGAGGCCTTTGCTCCTTCCCGGATTTCAGAGCGAACATCTTTCCGAAACCGAACGGGAAACCCTCAGGCTTTCCTTCTCTCGTTTTTCAAGGACTAGGTCGTGCCGGTTTCCAGGCGAATATGTCGCATCAAAATTGTGATTTGAAACATCAATAAGCATGTGCTAAATTTCGAACATCAGAGCTTATGAAGCATAAGTGATGGTTCCGCCATGATCACCGCCGCTCAGATGCGTGCCGCCAGGGCCCTTCTTGGCATAGATCAGCGCCAACTCGCCGACTTGGCGGGGGTATCCGTTCCGACAATCCAACGTATGGAGGCAAGCGCCGATGTCGTGCGTGGCAACGTCGATTCCCTGATGCGACTGCTAGCGGCTCTAAGCGAAGCCGGCATAGAGGTGATCAACGAGGGCGCTGTCAGCCAGGATGGAGGGCGCGGCGTGAGGCTGAAGGCCAGTCTGCCGGAAAATGGGGCACCCGGCACGTACGGGCGAGGAACGGGATCTCGCTCATGACCGCCCTATCCGCGCTCCTGTCATGCTCGGCCTTCCTGCTCGCAACTGCAATCTTTGCGGCCTTTATCGCCCGGTCGAAACGAGCGATAAAGTTCATTTATGGTCTGAGCTTCGGTCTGTCGGCAATCGCTTTTGCCATAGCGGTCGACGCACTCGCCACGGTGGCCTCTCCCGACGCCGCATCCTCGCTCGTGCTTCCCATCGGCCTGCCCTGGCTTGGCAGTCATTTCCGTCTGGACGCGCTATCCGCCTTCTTTCTGACGGTCGTCAATTTCGGCGGCATGCTTTCGAGCCTGTATGCCCTCGGTTATGGCCGCCACGAGCACGCGCCGCACCGAGTGCTGCCGTTCTTTCCGGCTTTTATCGCCGGCATGAGCCTCGTGATCCTCGCGGACGACGCCTTCACCTTCCTGATGTCCTGGGAGTTCATGTCGCTCGCCTCCTGGGCGCTCGTGATCTCCCATCATCGGGATACTAACAACCGGAAAGCCGGCTATCTCTACATCGTCATGGCGAGCTTCGGCACGCTTACCCTTTTGCTCGCCTTCGGTCTGCTTGCCGGACCGGATGGCAACTACAGTTTCGCCTCCATGCGAGCCGCCGAACACGCACCATTGACCTCAGGCCTGGTGCTCGCCCTGCTGCTGGTCGGCGCCGGATCAAAGGCTGGATTGGTGCCGCTACACGTCTGGTTACCGCGTGCGCATCCGGCTGCCCCCAGTCATGTCTCCGCGCTCATGAGTGGCGTCATGACCAAGGTCGCGGTCTACGGCTTCATCCGCGTGGTCTTCGATCTGCTCGGCACGCCGACCTGGTGGTTCGGCATCGTCGTTCTGGCCATCGGCGGCATCACTGCAGTTCTCGGCATACTGCACGCGCTGATGGAAAGCGATCTCAAGCGTCTGCTCGCCTATAGCACCATTGAAAATATCGGCGTCATCTTCGTTAGCCTCGGCCTGGCGCTTGCCTTCAAGGCGAACGGCATGGGGCTGGCTGCGGCCCTGGCACTGACGGCCGCACTATTCCATGTCCTCAACCACTCATTCTTCAAGAGCCTGCTTTTCTTTGGCGCCGGAGCCGTGCTGACGGCGACCGGGGAGCGGGACATGGAAAAACTCGGCGGCCTCATCCACCGCATGCCGGTAACGGCCGCGGTCTTTCTTGTCGGCTGCGTCGCAATCTCGGCTCTTCCGCCTTTCAATGGTTTCGTTTCCGAATGGCTGACATTTCAGGCCGTCCTGCAGAGCCCTGCCCTGCCCCAGTGGGGATTGAAGCTTCTGGTGCCAGCGGTGGGCGGCCTGCTCGCCCTTGCCGCTGCCCTTGCTGCTGCCTGTTTCGTCAAGGTCTTCGGCGTGACGTTTCTCGGTCGTCCCCGCACCGGGTTGGCAGAACGGGCAACGGAGGTCGACGGTTTCTCGCTTTCCGCCATGTCGGCGCTGGCTTTCCTCTGCCTTGCCGCCGGCGTGCTGCCCGGGATCGTCATCGACTCACTTGCGCCGGTGACGCTCTCGCTGATCGGTCAGCGCATGCCGGCGCAAACCGACATTCCATGGCTGTCGATCGTACCGATCGCCGAAGCCCGCAGCTCCTATAACGGCTTGCTCGTTTTCCTCTTCATTCTCTTTTCGGCGTCGCTCACCGCCTATCTCGTCCACCGTTTTGGCTCGAGACGCATCCGCCGGGCGCCAGCCTGGGATTGTGGCTTTCCGACAAGCAACCCGGCAACGCAATATACCGCCAGCAGTTTCGCGCAGCCTATCCGGCGCGTCTTCGGCACGCTGATCTTTCGCGCACGCGATCGGGTCACCATGCCGCCACTCGGCGATATCAGGCCGGCGCGATTCACGCTGGAGATGCATGATCATATCTGGGAAGGTGTCTATCTGCCCATCGTCGGCGCGGTCGGCTTTGCGGCCGAAAAACTAAATTACCTGCAATTCCTGACCATCCGGCGATACTTGAGCCTGGTCTTCCTCACGCTCGTTCTCCTGCTTTTGGCACTGGCGTTATGGTCATGATATCAGCCCTCTTCGCCCAAGCCCTCCAGATGTCGATCGTCGTGCTGCTGGCGCCGCTGCTGACGGGCCTCGTGCGCCTTTTCAAGGCGCGGCTGCTGCGCCGCCGTGGCCCCTCCCCGATTCAGCCCTATCGCGACCTCATCCGGCTTCTGCGCAAGGAAGCGGTGGTTGCGGAAAACGCGTCCTGGCTGTTCAGAACCGCACCTTACCTGATCTTTGCCGCCACATGGGTGGCGGCGGCCCTCATCCCGACCTTCGCCACCGGCCTCGTCTTCAGCTGGACCGCGGATCTGATCGCCATTATCGCATTGCTTGGAAGCGCGCGCTTCTTCCTGGCGCTTGCCGGTATGGATGTGGGCACCTGCTTCGGCGGCATCGGCTCAAGCCGCGAGATGATGATTGCGGCGCTTGCAGAGCCTTCGATGCTGCTCATCATCTTCACGCTTGCCCTGGTCGCCGGCTCGACACAGCTTTCCTCAATCGCCGCCTTCATGACCTCGCCACAGGTCGGGCTGCGGGTCTCGCTGGCGATAGCTCTCATTGCTCTCATCATGGTCGCCGTTGCCGAAAATGCCCGCATTCCGGTCGACAACCCCGCGACCCATCTGGAATTGACCATGGTGCACGAAGCCATGGTGCTCGAATATTCCGGGCGGCACCTTGCCATGATCGAGCTTGCCGCATCGCTCAAGCTGCTGCTCTATATTTCGTTGATCGCCTGCCTTTTCGTTCCCTGGAAACTTGTCGCCTTCGGAGCCGGGCCGCTTGCCTACTTAGTGGGACTGGCCGCCTATCTCGCCAAGCTTGCTGCAGGCGGAGCCTTGCTGGCACTCTTCGAAACCGCAACGGCCAAGATGCGCGTGTTTCGCGTGCCGGATTTCCTCGGCGCAGCGCTGATGCTCGGCCTGCTGGCGGCGCTGTTGCGCTTCGTATCGAGGGGGCTCTGATGACCGGTTCGGTCTTCGACATCGCTCACATGCTCGCTGGCGGCCTGGTGCTCGTCAGCATGATGATGCTCTATCAGGATCGTCTTTATGCTCTGCTGAACGTCTTTGCGCTTCATTCGCTGGTGCTGACACTATCGGTCGCCTGGCAAGCCGTCATCCAGGATGCACCGCATCTCTTCGTGACGGCGGCGATCGCTCTCATTTTCAAGGCGATCATCATTCCTGTCGTGCTGCACCGCATGATCCGCCAACTCGGCATCCACCGCGAGATCGAGACCGTCGGCGGCATCGGCCCCACCATGCTCGCCGGCTTGGGACTGGTGGCGCTGGCCACGGTGGTCATGTTGCGGGTGACCCCGTCGGCCGATCCGATCGCTCGGGAAGATCTCGCCTTCGCCCTGTCGGTTTTGCTGCTGGGACTGCTGATCATGGTTACGCGCCGCAATGCCGTCAGTCAGGTCGTCGGCTTCATGTCGCTGGAAAACGGATTGGTGCTGGCGGCGACCGGCGCCAAGGGCATGCCACTGGTGGTGGAGATCAGCGTCGCCTTTTCGATCCTGATCGCCTTCATCGTCATCGGCGTCTTCCTGTTCCGCATCCGCGAGCGTTTCGACACGGTCGATGTCCGGGCACTCCACGACTTCAAAGGAAGGAGGCGGAAATGAGCGCCCTCTCCCCCTCCGTTCTCGGCTTCGATGCGGTCACAGCCGTCCTTGTCATTCCGATCACTGCGGCCGCCCTTCTGGCATTGCTGCCCGGCTACCGCATGACGGCGCGGCTGAACGTTGTCGCGAGCCTTTTGACGCTGCTTGCGGCGCTTTCGCTCTTTTTCAGCGCCAGACCACCGCCGGGCCGATATCTGCTTGTGGACGATCTCAACATCATCTTCATCGTCCTGAATGCGTTCGTCGGCTTCACCACCAGCGTCTTCAGCGCCGATTACATCGCCCATGAACTGGAGATCGGCCGCCTGACACCCGCCAACCTGCGATTCTACCATGCCATGTACCAGATCATGATATTCGGCATGAACCTCGCATTCGTGTCGAACAATATCGGTCTGATGTGGGTGGCGGTGGAATTGGCGACGCTGACGACCGTGCTGATGGTCGGCATCTACCGTACCCATGAGGCATTGGAAGCTGCCTGGAAATATTTCATTCTTGGAAGCGTCGGTATCGCTTTTGCGCTGTTCGGCACCATTCTCGTCTATCTCGCTGCGCAGGCGGTTGTCGGCACCGGCTATGACGCCATGGTCTGGACGACATTGGTAGAACATGCCGCCGGCTTCGACCCGGCTCTTCTCAACCTCGCCTTTATCTTCCTGCTGCTCGGCTATGGCACTAAGGTCGGACTGGCACCGCTTCATGCCTGGTTGCCGGACGCCCATGCAGAAGGGCCGACACCGATCTCGGCAGTACTTTCCGGCCTGCTGCTCAACGTCGCGCTCTATGCCGTGTTGCGTTTCAAGATATTGCTTGCCGCCACGCCGGAGGCCATCAGCCCCGGGCCGCTTATGATGACGATGGGGCTCATCTCGCTGATCTTTGCCGCCTTCATGCTCTACCGCCGCCGCGACATCAAACGCCTGTTCGCCTACTCCTCCATAGAACATATGGGCATCATCGTCTTTGCCTTCGGGCTCGGCGGCTCGCTCGCCAATTTTGCCGGCCTGCTGCATATGGTCATGCATTCGCTGACCAAATCGGCGATCTTCTTCGCTGTCGGGCATATCGCCCAGATCAAGGGGACGCAGAGGCTTTCCGCCATTCGCGGCCTTACCGAGACGCATCCGGGGCTCGGCTGGGGCTTGCTGGCAGGCGTAATCGCCATCGCCGGCCTGCCGCCGGCCGGCATCTTCATGAGTGAGTTCCTCATCGTCAGTTCGACCTTTGCAAAGCAGCCGTTGCTCGCCATCCCGCTGGTATTTGGCCTGCTGGTGGCATTCGGAGCTCTATTGCTGCGATTGACGGGAGCGATCTTCGGTCAACCGCGCGGCAGTCTCGCCCCGGCCGAGGCATCCTATCTGCCGATGTTCCTGCATCTGGCGCTGGTGCTGGCGGCTGGAATTTACCTGCCGCCCCAGATGGTTACCTGGTTTCAGCATATCGCCAATCTTCTTCGATGAAGCGAGACCGGACTATGTCGATGTTAGATGATCTCATACGCAACAGTCGTCCAGTTTCGCATCACAAGCCCTGGCCGCGCGCCGTTGTCGATTCTTCCACCTGGATCTCGGCTGCGTCGAGGTTGTCGGAGGGACAATTGACGATGCTTGGCCTGTGGGGTGAGCGCGGCGCCGTGCACTTGGCGCTGCTCGACGAACAAACCGGCATGGTCGCGGTCCTCAGCCTCGAGGAATTGCAGAGCAGTTATCCCTCCATCGCGCAATATCACCCGCCGGCACTGCGCCTGGAACGAGCGCTCCATGACCTGACGGGATTGGTGCCGGAGGGCCTCCCGGATAATAGGCCGTGGCTCGACCATGGCCGCTGGGATCTGCGCTTTCCGCTCGGAGAGTGCAGTGCGCCTGCCTCCGAGCTCTCCTACGCCTTTCTGCCCACCGACGGAGAGAGCTTGCATCAAATTCCGGTCGGACCGGTGCATGCCGGGGTCATCGAGCCTGGGCATTTTCGCTTCACGGCCAATGGTGAAACCGTCGTTCGCCTCGAGGAGCGGCTCGGCTACGTCCACAAGGGGATCGAGGCGCTGATGGCGGGCGCCGATCTGGCTTACGGGCTGCGGCTTGCCGGGCGGATATCTGGCGACAGCTGCGTCGCCTATGCCTATGCTTTTTCGCGGGCAGCGGAAGCAGCCCTTGGGCTCGAAGTATCTCAGCGCGCCGTTTGGCTGCGCGCACTGATGGCTGAATTCGAGCGGCTCGCCAATCATCTGGGCGATATTGGCGCCATCTGCAATGACGCGGCCTTCGCGCTGATGCTCGCCCATTGCGCCGTGTTGCGTGAACATGTGTTGCGCGCGGCTGAGGCCGCTTTCGGGCACCGGCTGATGCGCGACCGCATCGTGCCCGGCGGCGTTGCGATTGACCTCGACAGCAAAGGAATGACCAGTCTACGGGCCTTGCATGTCGAACTCCGCCGGAAATTCCCCGCGCTCGTGGAGCTCTACGACAACACGGCTTCGCTTCAAGACCGGACGGTCGGTACGGGCACAGTGGAAAGTGGGCTTGCCAGCCAATATGGTGCCGGCGGTTATGTCGGGCGGGCAGCCGGCCGTAGCTTCGACATCAGGCGTAACCTTGCCTATCCGCCGTATGACGAACTGAGCTTCGACGTCCCGCTGCTTCGCGACGGTGACGTGAACGCCCGGATATGGATCCGCATCCGCGAAGTCGAACAGAGCCTGTTGCTCATGGAGCAGATTCTCGACCGGCTGCCGGACGGTCCGGTCTTTGCGGACGTTCCAACTGTCAATGAAACGCGGGAGGGCGTGGCGCTTGTGGAAGGGTTCCGCGGTGATGTCCTGGCATGGCTGCGTCTGACGCCCGCGGGCATGATCGAACGTTGCCATCTGCGCGATCCGTCCTGGTTTCAGTGGCCGCTGCTGGAGGCTGCGATCAAGGACAATATCGTCGCCGACTTTCCGCTCTGCAACAAGTCGTTCAACTGCTCATATTCGGGGCATGATCTGTAAAGGCAAGAGACCATGCGCAAGCTCCTGTTCGAAAGCCTGATCCGTCCGCCTTTGACGGAATCCCCGCCGATCCGTGCCGATGCGGCGGCTCAAGAACTTGCAGCCGCAATCGACAGGAAAGCCCACCGCAGGCTCGGTCGCAGCCTGGCGATCCGCTTCGTCGATGCCGGATCGTGCAACGGATGCGAACTCGAAACACAGGCTCTCGGCAACGCCTTCTACGATATCGAGCGGTTCGGCATGCGGTTCGTGGCCTCGCCTCGCCACGCTGACGTGCTGATGGTCACCGGTCCCGTGACGAAGAACATGGCGGAAGCTCTCGAGCGGACATATAATGCCATGCCGGATCCCAAATGGGTCGTTGCGCTGGGTGACTGTGCGCGCGATGGCGGTTGCTTCGCCGGGAGCTACGCCGTGGTCGGCGGTGTCTCAAAGATCGTGCCCGTCGACGTGCATATTTCCGGCTGCCCGCCGTCCCCGACGGACATTCTGAAGGGTTTGCTGGCACTGCTCGATCACCTAAGCGAGGGAACCGGCTAGTTCGACGGCAAAGTTCAATGGCTGGATGTCTACAGACAGTAATTCCGACAATCGTTGCCGCTGGGATGGCGGTATATCGCTTCTTTGCGACAGCCGGTAGCGGGGAGTTGTCGCGAAGACGGTGGCGCCTCGTGGCCCTGAGCGCCGCTCACACGGACCCTGCCATCTGCGCTGCTATCGACGCTGTCGAAAAGATCTTTGTCCGAGACTTTAACTGGTGTCTTCGGCGGGTATCGTATCCTCAGGAGAGTGGCCTGGATGCCCGCGCCGAGATCCTTAAGGACGGGTGGTCAACCGGTCGCTTTCTGCCGATGCAGATCAGGCTGGCATCGTCAGGAAAGGACGACAGCGGCAATTACCTTCATCAGGTCGAAAGGCACTGCCTAGATTACTGGGCATCCCATTCCCTTTCAGTTTGCGTGTTCCTGTTCGACCCCGATCGGGGTGACGTTCTGTGGCAGTGGGTTCAGAGGGAACCATACGATACATTCGGACAAGAGCAGTTACTTGCCGTTCCGGCATCCAACACACTGGATGCATCGGCTCGATTGGGTTTCGAGGAAAGCATCTCATCGGATCCGCAAAAATTGTTGCGTTCGGCATTTGCGGTCGATCGTGCCTTGATGGAAAGAATTGGCGAACAGACGGCAATATTCATTTGGGACGAGTGGGTCGATTCCTCTCCAGTCTTCGGCAATTTGCGCATCATTCTGGACGAAGGTGAACCGGAGATGCGGATCGATTATCGCATTCGGGCACGTGATCTTCATGAGTTGATGATCCAGCTCTTCCCTTGGGGATGCTATTCCTACGTCGAGCCGATCAAGGAATATTCCGGCGAGGTGGCGGTCCATGTGCTGGAGGTCGAGGTTCGACCGGAAGCCTTGGCTTATCTGGAAGCGGAAGAGTTTCTGGAAGCAGGCTACCCCGAAGAGCCGGATTCGCCATCATTGGAAACAGACGATTATATCACCGCCGAGGAGGAGGCTGCCTTTTGGCGAAGGCGAGGAGTGGTGCGCGGCTCCGATGAGCGAGATGACTGACTGAGATGCAATGAAGACGGCATCGCGGCAAACCGAGCCAACGATAGCCATCGGCCGGCAATTTCTCAACCGGAGACATCGTCACGCCGGCGACAACGCGATATCGAGTGCGAGAGATTACAGTCATTGCAAGAAAGGGCGCATTTATTGCGTTGCCTCCGCTTAGCCGGGTCAGTACCAACCGGAGGTCAAATCGAAACAGCTTTCAACAGACTAGAGCATGTCCTGCGCTCGATGCATCGATTGTGAGGTGGCGACGCACGCCGAAGCGCATCTCAATATGTGAAGCAGAAGATCACCGCTTTCCCGGCTCCCAATAACAATCAAGACCCGGCAGAGCCTGTAATCGCAGCCGCCTCCGGAACGTGACCACCTTCCAGGCCACGCACTCCTGAATATCCCATATAAAGAGCGATCACGAGCATCAGGATGCCCGAGGCGTAAGGCGCTCTCCGGGCAAAGGTGTTGAAGCCCGACCAACGCTTCTGGACATGGCGCACGCTGAGCGAGGCCAGAACTCCGGCTGACACCATCGTCACCGCAAGTCCAATACTGAAACAGACGACCAGGACCGCGCCGAGCGACAACTGCTTGAGCTGAAGGCAGAGCAGCAGGACCGTGATCGCGGCCGGGCAAGGAACAAGGCCACCCGTCAGACCGAACAGAATGATCTGCCAATTGGTCACGTTGCGATCCTTGAAGCGACGGGCGATGTCATTGGCATGGGCGCGCTCATGGGCGTCCATGTACTCGCCATCGCCTCCGAGATTGAGGCCTTCGTGATGGTGGCCATGTTCGTCGAACATCAGTTCATAGTCATGGGTATGATCGCCGTGACCCAAACTGACGGTTGCCTTGAACTCATGCGGCTCAGGAATCTCGACGAGGCTCTCAAGATATCCTCCTCTGTCGGCGAAGACGAAAGCCTGGCGTGCGCCGTCGGCGCGCTCCGTGACGATCGTCACATCCCTTGCATGCCAGCCATGACCCGTTTCGAACCGAATACGGAAACGCGGCGGCACACCATCCTCGAACACTTCCAGTGCCATCACACCGTGACCCGTATCGATCTTGCGAACCTCTTCGCCGTGATCGTGGGCATGATCGTGGTGATGGTGATGATCGTGGCCAGCTTCGTTCCGTTGCTCGCGCCAGGTGCGCCAGAGCATCCACGCGGCAATGCCGATGACGATGACCGCCGACGCGATCTGGAAATATGGTTCCGTCGTCTCGGCATCCATCCCTCGGCCGAGATATTGCCCCCCGAGCGCAACGACCCAGACGACCAGCGTGTGCGAGATGGCGGCGGCAAGTCCGAGCATAATTGCCTGGGCGACCGTGCCGCGAATGGCGATGATGAACGCAGCCATCATGGTCTTGGAATGACCCGGCTCCAGTCCGTGCAGGGCTCCGAGGAGGATGGCGGTGGGGATGAACAGCCAGGCGTGCGCGGCGCCTTGCTGCAGGAGATCTGCGAGAGATGACATGGGGGCAAACTTTCAACGGGCAACTTCTTCCTATACCATAGGGGGGTATATTAATTGTTGTCAACTTTGAAATTCTATGCCTTCCTGTGCTAGGCGATAGGATCAAGGTTCGAACTCGCCGCCATAAGGAGTGCCCGTATGACCCACACCGTTCGCGAAAAGCAGAAACTCATCAACCGCGTGCGCCGCATTCGCGGGCAGATGGAAGGTGTCGAACGGATGCTGGAGGAGGAAAAAGGTTGCGCGGAAGTCATGCAGGTGATCGCCGGCGTCCGCGGGGCGGTCAACGGGCTGATGGCCGAGGTCATCGAGGATCATATCCTGATGCATGTCGCAGCAGCGGAACTATCGCAAGAGGAGCGCGACGAAGGTGCGGCCGAGTTGATCGACGTGCTCCGCGCCTACCTGAAATAGGAAACTTCATGTCGTCGGTGTATCCCAAGGAAGTCGCAAAAGGTCGGTCGATCCTGCTCCTGCCCGCACTCAGTTCGATTTCGACGTAACTGGAAATGATCCCGCCGCGGGCAGCGCCTAAGTTGGGGTTCAAGGCAGCCCCTGCCGACTGGTCCGGATTTGGAACAGAGCCACGATCGCGGATCAACTGGCCTCCGGATATCCTCTGCCAGTTCCTCAATGAAACGCTGGTCCGTCTGAAGCCGACTGTTGTCGTCGCTGCGGGCCATGCCGCCTACGCAGCGCGTGAACTTTCCTCCCGCGATATCGACGTCGAATGCCTTGTCTCTGTCGCGCCGACCTGGCGGGACCGGAGGTAACTCGCTTCAGGCACAGATTTGACCATAACGATCAGGCTATGCTATCGCACACAGAAAATGTAACGGCCGTAACAGAGTGGAGAAACGGCTTGGGTCAATGGATCTTGCTGACCTATAAGGTGCCCGCCGAGCCTGCTGCGCGCAGGGTCGCCCTATGGCGGCGCCTTAAGGGACTGGGCGCGATCTACCTTCAGAACGGGGTTTGTCTCCTGCCCCGCACAGACGAGAACCTTCGACGGCTGAAGATGTCGGAGCTGGACATCTCCGAGATGGGTGGAGAGTCCGTGCTGCTGGACTCGGCACCTCTCGATGACGCTCAGCTCAACAAGGTGATCGAACGTTTCAATGCAGACCGCGATGAACTCTATCGGGAGTTTATCGGACGCTGCGACGACTTCGAGGCGGAAATCGCGAAGGAAATATCCAAGCAGAAGTTCACATATGCCGAGCTCGAAGAAGAAGACACGGACCTGAGGAAGCTTCAGGAATGGTTCGAGCGGATCAGGAAGCTCGATTTTTACGACGCACAATTGGCAACCTCAGCTGCCGAGAAGCTCAAAGCCTGCGAGACACTGCTGGACGATTATGCGCGCCAGGTTTTTGAAGCCAACGAAGAAAACAAGGGCGCCTGAACAAGATGCGCCGAAAGGGCCTGCCGATGGTCGATGTCACAAGAAAGAGCGGGCGGTCGACGCCAACGATACCGGGAGGTGTTTGGGCACTGGGCTTCGTCTCGCTCTTCATGGACGTCTCCTCCGAGATGATCCACGCCCTGCTCCCTGTCTACATGGTCACCGTTCTTGGAGCATCGACTCTCTCCGTCGGTATCATCGAAGGCATCGCGGAAGCGACGGCGGCGATCACGAAGGTGTTCTCCGGAGCCATCAGCGATTGGCTCGGCAAGCGAAAGCTGCTGGTCCTGCTGGGATACGGGATGGCCGCACTGACCAAGCCGATTTTTCCGATTGCGCCGTCGATCGGCTGGCTGGTTGCGGCGCGTTTCATCGACCGTATCGGCAAGGGTATTCGCGGTGCGCCGCGGGATGCCCTGATCGCGGATATATCTCCACCGGAAGTTCGCGGCGCAAGCTTCGGACTGCGACAGTCCCTGGACACGATCGGTGCCTTTCTCGGCCCGGCGCTCGCGCTGCTTCTCATGTGGTGGACATCCGATCAGTTCGCCACGGTTTTCTGGGTTGCGGCTATTCCAGCCTTCGTAGCGGTCGGCCTCATCCTTTTCGTCGTCAAGGAACCGCCAAAAGCGCCGAGCGACAAGGGCGCGAAATTTCCGTTGCGAAAAGCAGATCTCTTGCGTCTTCCAGGCACCTACTGGCTTGTAACGGGTGTTGCAGCGATCTTCACGCTTGCCCGGTTCAGCGAGGCTTTTCTGCTGCTCGATGCCCAACGGTTCAATATGCCCGTCATGCTGGTTCCGCTGGTGCTGATCGGCATGAATTTCGTCTACTCGCTATCTGCGTATCCGGTTGGAGCCCTTGCCGACCGTGTTGGCCGTGTCACGTTGCTATTGATCGGTGTCGGCCTTCTGATTGCAGCAGATCTGACGCTCGCTTTCGTTCCAGGGCTACCGGGGCTGGTTCTTGGCGTTTTGCTCTGGGGTCTGCACATGGGCTTCACGCAAGGAATCTTTGCAACGCTGGTCGCGGACGCCTCTCCAAGCGATCTGAGGGGAACAGCCTTCGGAGTCTTCAATCTCGTTTCCGGAATTGCCCTGCTATGCGCCAGCATCCTTGCCGGCGGACTATGGGAATGGATCGGGCCTGACAGCACCTTCGTCGCTGGCGCTGCTTTCGCCTCCATTGCGGGCTTGATCCTGCTCGCCTTCAAGGAACGCTTCAAGAGGGCTTGAAGCGCCCACCGTCGTCCTCACTCGCTTCGGCGCTTCAGGCAGGTGTCAGCCGACTGAGGCATCCCCTTGTGAGATGATAGGAGACCAGATGTACGAACTCGACGCCGCTATCACCGGATGGATCAACAGCTTGTCCGGAAACAGCCTTGTGGATCATGTCCTGATCGCGATCTCCAACATCGGTGTTCCATTGCTCATCCTCGCGGTCGCCGCTCAATGGTGGAGCGGCTCAGAGCGGGCAAATACGCGCCACGTCCTGGTCGCCGCTGGATTGACCTTCCTGATAGGGCTCGGAATCAACCAGATCATCCTGCTCTTCGATCATCGCATCCGCCCATATGATGCTGGGATCACTCGGCTTCTGATCGAGCGCAGCAGCGATCCTTCGTTCCCTTCGGATCACGCAACGGCGAGCTTTGCGATAGCCGCGGCCTTCCTTATCCACAAGCTGCCGAAGCGTGGGCTCTTCTTCCTGATGTCAGCAATTCTGGTGTCCTTTTCGCGCGTCTATATCGGCACGCACTACGTCAGCGATGTCATGGGTGGCGCGCTGACGGCGCTTGTCGCGGCGATCCTGGTCAAAACCCTCTACAAACCGGAAACGCGTGTCGATCGCTTCATCACCAGCATTCTCTAAGTGCATAATTTCGGTCCCGGGAATTTGCACGTTGCGAATTCCGACAGCACGCCAGGATCCAACAAGAAAGTACAGGCTTCGTTGGCGACCACCCGCGCGAGAGATTGCCTGAGAGCAATCCGAGACGGTCACGAATGCTAAAGGCTCACCTTGTCCAAAGCCAACCTCAGACCTCGAGCCAGCTTGCCCACATCGTCGTTTGCCCAGAAATGTATGAAGAACAGCCGAGGTTCGTCGTCGAGCATGTGATTGTGGATGGCGGTAACCTCGATGCCGCCTTCCCGCAACGCCCGCAACACAGGATTGACTTCCGAAGCAATCAGCGCGAAATCACCCGTGATCGCCGCCTTGCCATCGCCGGTAGGCTGGAAGTTGATGGCGATCGAAGAGCCCATCGCTTCGGGCACATCCGTGCCGTCGTCCTTGATCGCCTCGGCTCAAGGGAAGCTCATCTGGTAAACTCCGCCGTTCACTTTGCCCTTGTGGCGAAGGGTTTCATCGATAAGGGCGGTGTCGAGCTCAATCGCAGCCGGGGGAACACTACCCAGCGTATCCGAAAGCGGCGTTCCACTCTCCTGCAACGCCGCGTGCAGGATCGTTGCGAGCTTGATCGCATCTCCATGTCCGAGGACATGCATGTACATGGTCGCAGGGTCGGAACGCAGCAGATGATTGTGAAGAGCCGTGACGTCGATCCCGCTTTCGATCAGCTTCATCATCACCGGGTTGACCTCCGGCTGCGTCAGGACGAGATCGCCCATCACCATGGCATCGTGGTCGCCCATCGGCTTGAATGCAAGCCAGGAGCCGAGTGCGAACGCCGGCTTGAGCTGCACACCGTCCAACATGACCTTTAGATCCGAGCGCGGCAGCCCGACACAATAGACTCCGCCAGCCACCTGCGCGCCGGTTCGACCGAGCGCCTTGCCAACCGCCACCCAATCGGGGTCGGCATGGGCCGACGTAACGAGGATCGATAGCAGGATTGCACTGATGGCTGCTGCTCTTCGCATCATCTTGCTCCTTCTTGAATGCCCCTGCATCTGGTTGAGATCAAGCCGCGGGCGGCTTCACACCGGGCGGCCAACTATGCGTTTCCGCCTTGCGCCGCGAGGCCCAAGCATAGAGCGCGTCATAGATCACGAAGCCATGCTTCAGCACCTCGTGATCATTGGGGGTCAGGTCCCGGAGGCCCATGGAGATCGCGAGCAACCCTGCCGATTGCGGCGTGAGGTCATGTCGATCGGTATCGGCTCCACGAACGATCGTGGCGATCGTTGTGATTGCCGGATCGCTGTCGAGACCATGTTTCGCAACGAAGGCATCAAAACTGCACCCCTCGCCCACATGGGTATATTCGACGTCAGGTACATCGTACGGAATGGCGCCCGTCTCCTGGGCCACCCGGAGCACCTGGTCGGGCGATACGAACAGGAACTCCGGTTCCTTGTCGATGAACCTCGCGATCAACCAGGGACAGGCGATGCGGTCGATGACCGGGCGTTCACGAGTAACCCATTTCATGGATTTGTCCTCCTTTAATAGTTTTCAGCAGTTGCGAATGGGACCGTCGGGGCGCCGATCGCGTGCCAGGCGGCAATTCCGCCGGAGAGCCCCTGCACATTCAGGCCTCGGCGGCGCAGCTCGGCCACGGCATCACGACTGACCTGGAAACCGTAGACACAGTAGACGATGATCGGCTTGTCTTTGGGCAGTTCGTCGGCCCAACCTTCGATCGTCTCCGGAGGCATGACAATCGCACCCGGCAGCATGTCGCTCCGCTTCGGCAGGTCCTCGGCAAGACAGACATCAAGCACGACGATGTCTTCCTGCCTCTGGAGGCGTGTCAGCAGATCCTCCGGCGCAATATCCTGTTCCTGCGCCGTGGTTTCGTCCGGTGTGATGTCGGGCAATCGCGCGGTCATCCGCCGGAAGCGGCTGGCGACGCGTTCCCAATGGATGTTCCGCATGAAGGCGTCGACATAGGCGCCCGCCTTGGCCCCGAAATCGATGTGGTAGGCGTGCTCGTACATGTCGAGCGCCAGGATGGGGATGCTGCCGGCCAGGCAATTGGTGTGATCCTGTCCCAATTGGATCATCAGGCGGCGATGTCGTTCCGACCAGACGAGCAAGGTCCATCCCGACCCGCCCGCCTGCGCCTTCGCGCAAGCCGAGAATTTCGAGCGCCATCCTGCGACGCTGCCGAAATCGCGTTCCAGCGCGGCGGCTAAGTCTCCGGCCGCATCTCCCGATCCGCCGAGACCGTCGAAATAGATCTCGTGGAGAATGGCGGAGTTCGCCGCGATAAGCTCCTCGCGCTTGAGCCCATTGATATCGAAGACGGGGGCGGAGCTCCAATCGAGCTCGTCGAGCCGTCTCTCGATCGCATTCAGGCGGCGCACGGCGCCTCCGTAGTTGTTCTCATAGTGACTCGCCAGCAGCCGCTCGGAAAGACCATCGAGCCTCGGCGGTTTGAAAGGGAGCGGCATGATCCGGTGCATGGTGCCCTCTCTAGGTAAACACAACGGCCCCGACGCTACGCCTGAATCAAAAATGATACAAGTGTTGCATTTTAGAGTTTTGATGATACGGTTTGCATATGAGCACTGATGCCTTACCCGCCGAGCGCCGCTGGCTGCTTTTGATTCATCAACTGCCAAGCAAGCCGGCCTACTTCCGGGTGAAGGTCTGGCGACGCCTGCAGCGTATCGGCGCCGTCGCCGTCAAGAGCACGGTCTACGCGCTGCCTGCGAACGCGGAGACACAGGAAGATTTTGAATGGTTGCTCAAGGAGATCGTTGAGGGCGGTGGTGAGGCCATGGTGTGCGAGGCACGTTTGATCGACGGCCTGACCGACGCGCAGGCGCACGCCCTGTTCGATGCGGCCCGTGATGAAGACTACGGAACGATTGCCACCGAGGCACGCACGCTTTCCGCCCGACTGGAAGCTGCAGGCGCGGCCATTGTGGACATCGCGGAGATCCGCTCACAGACCAATCGCCTGCGCAAGCGTCTCGCAGAAATCGCTGTGATCGACTTCTTCGGAGCGACGGGCCGGCTGTCGGCGGAGGGCCTGATTGCGGAACTGGAGCAAGCGCTCGCAGAGGACAAGGACATGGTCGAAGAACAGCCCGCGACGCAATCTCTCACATCAGCCGATCTGAAGCGGCGCATCTGGGTCACGCGCAAGGGCGTGCATGTCGACCGGATTGCCTGTAGTTGGCTCATTCGCCGCTTCATCGATCCGGATGCCGCCATCCACTTTGCACCCGGCAAGGGATACGTCCCCAATCCGGGCGAAATCCGCTTCGACATGTTCGAGGGCGAGATCACACACGAGGGCGATCGCTGCAGCTTCGAGGTCCTCCTCACCAAGGCTGGCATCGCAGATTCCGCACTGCAGGCAATCGCCGAGATTGTCCATGACATCGATCTGAAGGATGCAAAATTCGGTCGCGAGGAAACGACCGGCATCGCCAGCCTGATCACTGGCATCTGCGCCGCCAACCCGCAGGACGAACAGCGTATCTTCCATGGCGGGCCGGTCTTCGACAATCTCTACCAGTATTTCCGCGCAAAGCGCGGCTGAGACAAGGAGGCGGTGCCATGAGCAAGATTGAAAACCTCCACGCCTCCCCGTCCCGGCATACTGGCGCGCCATCCCACGGTATTCCTTTTCGCGAAGCGGTCCGCGTCTGGGCACGTGTTGCTGCCTTGAGCTTTGGGGGGCCTGCCGGCCAGATCGCGGTCATGCACCGCATCATCGTCGAGGAGAAGCGCTGGATCGGCGAGAACCGCTTTCTTCAGGCGCTGAACTATTGCCACCTTCTACCTGGACCGGAGGCCCAGCAGCTCGCGATCTATATCGGCTGGCTTCTGCACAAGACCAAGGGCGGCCTCGTCGCCGGCATTCTCTTCGTAGTTCCCGGTCTCATCGCCATCATGGCGCTTAGCTGGATCTACGCCATCTTCGGCAATGTCGGAGCGGTTCAGGCGCTGTTCTTCGGGCTGAAGGCGGCAGTGCTGGCGATCGTCGTCGAAGCGGTGCTCCGGATCGGCCGACGTGCCTTGAGAAATAACGTTTTGAGAGGCCTGGCAGGTGCAGCCTTCGTGGCACTGGCATTCTTTCACATTCCGTTCCCACTCGTGGTGCTTGTGGCCGCCATTATTGGCTATCTCGGCAATCGCGCCGGATGGGCGGCGTTCTCGCCTGGCGGAAACCATGCCAAGGTCGGCGGGAAACAGGTCGCCGATGCGGACACCGCGCTTGGTGAGGAAACACCGGCGCACGCGCGGTCGTCTTTTGGCTGGTCACTCAGGGTCGCTGGAATCTGCCTTCTGCTATGGCTCGCCCCTACGCTCATTTTGTGGGCCGTATTCGGGTCTGGAAATATCTTCACGAATATCGGCTTTTTCTTTTCGAAGACGGCCGCCGTATCGTTCGGCGGCGCCTATGCCGTCCTGTCCTACGTCGCCCAGCAGGCGGTCGACCATTACAATTGGCTCAAACCCGGAGAAATGCTCGATGGTCTCGGCATGGCCGAGACGACGCCAGGGCCGTTGATCATGGTCACGCAATTCGTCGGTTTCATGGGCGCCTATCGCGCACCCAGCACGCTCAATCCCTTGCTTGCCGCCACACTTGGCGGATTGCTGACCACTTGGGTGACCTTCGTCCCCTGCTTCCTCTGGATCTTTCTCGGCGCACCGTTCATCGAGAGCCTGAGGAGCAACAAGGCTCTGTCGGCGGCACTTTCAGCCATTACCGCTGCCATTGTCGGGGTGATCCTGAACCTGGCAGTGTGGTTCGCGCTGCATGTCCTGTTTTCTCAAACATACCCGATCCATGGGTTCGGGATCAGCTTTGACGCGCCGGTCCTAAGCTCGCTGAATATCGCCTCCTTCGCGCTGACGCTCGGTGCGATGGTCGCGGTGTTCCGTTTCAACGTCGGCATGCTCACGACGCTTGCAACCTGCTCGATCCTTGGGCTGGTCTACGGCGTTGTCATGGGATGGGTCTAGCAATCGGAGTTGCCCGGAGGAGCGATCTGTATGCGAACAAGTCGAAGAGAATTTCCGCTCCGCGAAAATGCGGCTCGTTTCCTTTGCTGACCTTTCTGCTGGAAAGTTTATGCCGGCGCTTTATCGTCACCACCCGCGACCTGTTCGATGTGCGGGATCTTCTGGTTCAAGAAGGCGTTCAATGCGAGATTCGCCTTAGGCCGAAATTCGACCACACACATTTAAATCGATTTTAAAAAATCAAGATATGAAGCTAATCGATTTTAATTTGTTTATTAAAAAATTCTTATTGCAGCGCGAAGAAAATCGTCCCTAACTCCCTTACGCTATTTTTGTCCGCTGTAGGAAACGCGCAATGACAATTTCATTTCCGCTTACAGACAAACGTACTGTTGATGAGCTGTTGAATCATCTCAAGGCGCATAAGCTGTTCTATCCCGGCAACTGCGCCATCACGGTCAATCCCCTCGCAGCGCACGTTTCATCGTGCCTTTCATATGCTCTCAGCACCGCTCGGACGGCCTGGTAGGCGCAAGGCTCTTCAGTCGAGACAATTTTTGCCCCGAATTGCGCATCAGAGACTTACGTTCGAACAACGTCGAAGGATTTGGACCTCCGAGCAGTTTTCTTTGAGCGCACATTGGTTTGAGCGCTCGCTGAAAATTGTTTGAATTCCATACGGCGTTACTCATCTAGCGTGGGAAAAGTGCGAGCTTTGCCGAGCATCTCGGAGAAGATTTTTGATCCGCGATTGTCGAAAAGAGGAACCTTCGTTCGTCTTTTCGGCAAGGACACCGGAGGCAAAACCAAATGAAGTTATATTTCAGCAGAAACCCCAATCCGCGCCTTGCAGTTGCCGTTGCGCGGTTCCTAAAAACAGATGTCGCGTTCGAGTTCGCCGCACCGATGGCTCCTGGACAATCGGAGCGATATCTGCCGCTCAACCCCAACCTTCTTTTGCCAATTTTGGAGCACTCCGGTCGAACGCTTTGGGAAAGTGATGCGATCGCCTGCTGGCTATCCAGACATGCCGGCTCGAACTTCTGGAGAACCGATGGCGAAGAGCCGGATATGATCCGCTGGATCAGTTGGGCGAAGGAGAATTTCATGAAAGCGTGTGACACCGTTCATTGGGAGCGTGGCACGAAGCTGCGCTACAATATAGGGCCGTGTGACGATATGATAGTTGCGGAGGGTTTAAGACAATTCAACAAGGCGGCAGTCATTCTTGAAAGTGAGCTGTCCAATCAGTCGTGGATCCTCGGCGAGACGATCTCGTTCGCCGATTTTCGCATGGCGACGTTCTTGCCATTCAACGATGCGGCGCGCCTCCCGATAGAGGACTATCCAGCCATAAGACGCTGGTCTGATCGATTGAACCAGATCGAAGCCTGGCGCGATCCGTTTCGCGGATTGGATGCACCTTATTTGCCGCCACTTCCCAACTGAAACAGCGCTGCCGGGCAAATGATGACGCAAAACGTGGAAGCCTACCGGGAGATATGTCGGAGTGGAAAGCTACGGCTCCACTTCGACGGATAGAGCGCTGAAGGTTTTGGGCTTGAATGCGGCAAGCGCCATCAGTCTGCTTCCCACCTGATTGTCACGCCCGACAGACCACTTATTCAATTTCATCGACGCAACAGGGGCGAGCCGATTGTCGGACACGTAAGGGGCAAGATTTCGCTGCCGCAGGCGAGCATTGTTTACCACGCGTCCGCGTTCAAAATCGCCGATCATTTGGCGCATTAGATTACCAGAGCATAATATTACAATACAAAGAATAGGCGACAAAAGCGATAAGATTTGATATATTTGCGGCAGCCGGTTGTGGCTTGATTTTTAGATAAAAATTCGCCGAACGTCTTTGCACCACCAGCCGGTACTCGGTGTAAGAGGACAGATGTTATGGTGGCATTCCATGTCATGGCTGGTGCGAGCAGCGAATTTGTGCGCCCCGAAGTGCGCAAGATAGCCGTCGCGGATCTCATGGACGCGCTCAGATTGGGGCTTGATGATTTTGCAGACAAGCCATCACATTACGTTTTTCTCTGTATCGTGTATCCGATCACAGGCGTTTTCCTCATCATGTGGAGTTCCGGCGCTAACGTGCTACCGCTGATTTATCCCTTGATCTCGGGCTTTGCATTGATTGGCCCGATTGCGGCCCTCGGTCTTTATGAAATCAGTCGACGCCGCGAACAGCAATTGGATAGCGCATGGCATCATGCGCTGGAGGTTCGTCACTCTCCGGCGCTGCCATCGATTATAGCTGTAGGCTTCATGCTGCTTGCGCTTTTCATCGCTTGGTTAGTTGTCGCCCAGCGCATCTACACCGTAACCTTCGGCGAAGCCGGTCTGACCTCAGTCTTCACGTTCCTGTCAGATGTGCTGACGACCCGTCGAGGCGCCTCTCTTATGCTTTGGGGGAACCTGGCCGGTTTCGGGTTCGCAGTAATTGTGTTGGCGACAACGGTGGTGACCTTCCCGCTGCTGTTGGACAGGGATGTCGGCGCAATCGCAGCCGTAAATGCTAGCATACGTGCCACGCTTGCCAATCCAGGGCCTGTTGCACTTTGGGGATTGATCGTCGCGGCGCTGCTTGTCGCCGGCACAATCCCGATTTTTATCGGCCTTGCGGTCGTCATGCCCATCCTCGGGCACTCCACCTGGCACTTATATCGGAAATTGATTGCCTCCTATCCGAACCGCATGCCTTGAATTCAAAAAGGAAACTTGTCCCTGAGGATCATCCTCCAAGCCGTTACGACCTGTCCGCTGGGAGTCGCGTCGTTTGGAATAGCGATGAAGAAAATGAGGATTGCCATGTCTTACGGTTTTCTTCCGATCTGCCTGCTTCTTGCCACTGCTGTCCCGCTTGACGCTCTCGCGCAGGACGGCGATGCGGCCGCAGGGGCCATTGTTTTCAAGAAATGCGCCATTTGCCATATAGCCGAAACGGACCAGAACAAGATCGGCCCCTCGCTGAACGGTCTATTCGGTAGAACGGCTGGAACACATCCGAACTTTGCCTATTCGCCGGCAATGCAGCAGGCAGGCAAAGACGGCCTCGTTTGGAGTGAGACATCGCTCCGCGACTATTTGCACGATCCCAAGGTGAAGGTGAAAGGCACAAAAATGACCTTCCCCGGGCTTAAGGACGATACAGAAATTACCAATCTGATCGCCTATCTGAAACAGTACTCCAAATAGCCTGACGCCAGGTGTGGATGAGCTGTCTTCCAGGTCGCCGGTTGGAGCGACGAAATCAGACTCCGCATTTTGACACCGCCGATCTGTTCGCGTGGGCTCTTTGGCCCCCTTAAAGTTTGCCAATGTAAGCCGCTGTCGTTGCAGCAATTGCCCACCCGACCTCTTCATGAGATAATACTAAAACGCTTCGTGATGGGACTATGGAAATATTCGCGGCCGGGTCAGGGAGGCGACAATGGCTGTCGTCGTGGTTCTCGTTCTGCTGGTGGTGGGATCGATCGCGTTTCATCTGCTCAGCCCATGGTGGTGGACGCCGATCGCTTCCAATTGGAGTTATATCGACAACACGATTGTCATCACGTTCTGGATCACCGGCTTCGTTTTCACGGCGGTCGTGTTGTTCATAGCTTATTGCATCCTCCGCTTCAGGCACCGCGGCGGAAGCCAGGCGGCATACCAGCCGGAAAACAAGCGGTTAGAATGGTGGCTTGCCGGGGGAACCGCAATTGGCGTGGCTGCGATGCTCGCGCCGGGCTTGGTCGTTTGGAAGCAGTTCGTGACGGTCCCAGCCGATGCCAGCGTGGTCGAAGTCGTCGGGCAGCAATGGCAATGGAGTTTCCGACTGCCGGGCGCAGACAGGCGGCTCGGGCGGGCTGATACGCGCAACATCACCCCGGAAAACCCGCTCGGTTTAGACAAGAATGATCCTGCAGGAATGGACGATGTCATTGTCCAGGGTGGAGAGTTGCACATACCCGTCGGCAAACCCGTCAAATTGCTTCTGCGCTCGATCGACGTCATACACGATTTCTACGTGCCGCAATTCCGGGGCAAGATGGACATGATCCCTGGCACGGTCACCTATTATTGGTTTACGCCAATGCGGACAGGAACGTTCGAAGTTCTCTGTTCGGAACTTTGCGGCGTCGGCCATCCGCAGATGCGCGGCACGGTCGTGGTCGAGAGTGAAGCCGCCTATCAAGCCTGGCTGCAGCAACAGCAGACTTTTTCGCAGTCGCTGGCGTCGGCGGAAAAATCGGCGGCTAAGTAAGTGTCAGCGTGGTTGAGGCGGAAAACTGCATTGGAGGGAACAAGGAGGATGTAATATGGTCGATATCGGATCCGGCACCGAGCAGGTCATCCGGCCCGCTGAAGTCGAGGACGTGGAGCTTTATCACCCGAAAAGCTGGTGGACGAGATACGTCTTCAGTCAGGATGCCAAGGTCATCGCCGTTCAATATGCCCTAACCGCCATATCGATTGGGATGGTGGCACTGGTTCTGTCCTGGCTGATGCGTCTGCAACTCGGCTTTCCCGGCTATTTTTCCTTCATCGACGCAGACCATTATTATCAGTTCATCACCATGCATGGCATGATCATGGTGATCTACCTGCTGACGGCGCTGTTCCTCGGTGGCTTCGGTAACTATCTGATCCCTTTGATGCTTGGCGCGCGTGATATGGTGTTTCCTTATGCGAACATGCTGAGCTATTGGCTTTATCTTCTTGCCGTCATAGTCCTGGTCGTCGGCTTCTTCGCACCCGGTGGACCGACAGGTGCTGGCTGGACATTGTATCCACCGCAAGCTCTTCTGTCGGGCACGCCTGGAGGGCGCGATTGGGGCATCATTCTGATGTTGTCATCGCTGATCCTGTTCATCATCGGCTTCACGATGGGCGGATTGAATTATGTCGTGACGGTGCTGCAGGGACGCACGCGTGGCATGACGCTGATGCGGATGCCGCTAACAGTCTGGGGCATATTCACCGCGACCGTCATGGCGCTTCTCGCCTTCCCGGCGCTCTTTGTCGCCGCCGTCATGATGTTGTTCGATCGATTACTGGGAACGAGTTTCTTCATGCCCGCCATCGTCGAAATGGGCCAACAATTGCAACAAAGTGGCGGGAGCCCTATCCTGTTCCAGCATCTGTTCTGGTTCTTCGGCCATCCGGAAGTCTATATCGTGGCACTCCCGGCCTTCGGCATTGTTTCCGACCTGATCAGCACCCATGCACGCAAAAACATCTTCGGCTATCGAATGATGGTCTGGGCAATTGTCATCATTGCTGCGCTGAGCTTTGTCGTATGGGCGCATCATATGTATGTCAGCGGCATGAATCCGAACTTCGGGTTCTTTTTTGCGACCACGACGCTGATCATCGCCATCCCGACGGCGATCAAGGTCTACAATTGGGTACTGACGCTCTGGCGCGGCGATATTCATCTGACATTGCCGATGCTGTTTGCCCTCGCCTTTATCGTCACATTCATCAATGGCGGGCTGACTGGCCTGTTTCTCGGCAACGTCGTCGTCGACGTGCCGCTTTCAGACACCATGTTCGTAGTTGCCCATTTCCACATGGTGATGGGAGTCGCGCCGCTCATGGTGATCTTCGGCGCCATCCACCATTGGTATCCGAAAGTCACCGGTCGCATGCTGAATGTGACGATGGGCCATATCCACTTCTGGATCACCTTTCTCGGCGCCTATGCGATCTTCTTCCCAATGCACTATCTCGGCCTGATGGGTGTGCCGCGCCGCTATTACGAGCTTGGCGAGACGGCCTTCATACCTCCGTCTGCGCATACGCTGAACATGTACATCACTGTCGCTGCGCTAGTCGTCGGCGCCGCTCAGCTTCTGTTCCTGCTCAATCTCGCCTGGAGCCTACGTTGGGGCAAACCAGCGGGCGGCAACCCATGGCGAGCGACGACATTGGAATGGCAGACGCCGCAAACGCCACCCGTTCACGGAAACTGGGGCAAGGAACTACCGGTCGTCTACCGCTGGCCGTATGATTACAGTGTCCCCGGAGCGGATCAGGACTTCCTGCCGCAAAATCAGCCGGCCTCGAGCGGGCCGTCCGAAAGGGCGTTGTCATGAGCGCCATTCTGATCTTCATGGCAGGGATCGCCTGCGTCATCGCCTGGTGGATGGCGCGGCAGCGGCTGACTTCAAAGCCCTGGCTGGAAGCCGGTTTTGCGGGCGATGCGGCGGAGATGCGCGGATCGTCGGCGACCACAGCGAAAGTCGGTCTTGGCATCTTTCTTGCCGTTGTCGGTGCCTTGTTCACACTCCTCATCAGCGCCTATCTTACCCGCCTCAGCGGCTCGGACTGGTGGAGCATCCCGATTCCGCGGCTGCTCTGGGTGAATACGGCTGCCCTTGCCGCCAGCAGCGTCACCCTGCAATGGGCAAAAACCGAAGCTCGTCTCGACCGCAGCGAGATGCTGAATACGGCTCTTGCAGTGACTTTCGCACTGGCTCTTCTGTTTCTGGTTGGGCAAGCTCTGGCGTGGCGGCAGCTGGTGGCGGCAGGCTATGTTCTCGCAGATAACCCATCGAATAGCTTCTTCTATATGATCACGGGACTGCATGGCCTGCACATATTGGGCGGGCTTTTCGTGCTTGGACGGACGACAATCCGCGCTCGTATCAGCCCGGTCCTCGCAAGAGTTCGCTTAAGCGTGGATCTGTGCGCCATCTATTGGCATTTCATGCTCGTTGTCTGGCTGATCCTTTTTGCGCTCTTCGCCGGTTGGGCGAACAGTTTCGTCGATCTCTGCCGTCAGCTGGTTACTTGAGGAGTTTCGATGATGACGGAATCCATAGAAAGACCGGCAAGTGATCCGCATTTGCGGCCCGCAGGACTGCGCGGTGTTGCGGCCGACCTGTCGTCGGACCAGCGGGCGTTCAAGAATGTCTCTTGGGGCAAAGCGATGATGTGGATCTTCCTCTTGAGCGACACCTTCATTTTCGGTTGTTTTTTGTTGGCCTACATGACGGCGCGCATGTCGACCACCGTCGCCTGGCCCAATCCAAGCGAGGTATTCGCCCTGACGATCGGTGGCAAGGAAATTCCGCTGATCCTGATCGCGATCATGACTTTCGTTCTCATCAGCAGCAGTGGCACGATGGCCATGGCCGTCAACTTCGGATATCGCCACGATCGTCGCAAGACCGCTCTGCTAATGTTGGCGACAGCGGTCCTCGGCGCGGCGTTCGTCGGAATGCAGGCATTCGAATGGACCAAACTGATCAGGGAAGGAGTCCGCCCCTGGGAGAACCCATGGGGGGCGGCACAGTTTGGTTCGTCCTTCTTCATGATCACCGGCTTTCACGGCACCCACGTCTCGATCGGCGTTCTTTTTCTTCTGATTATGGCACGCAAGGTGTGGCGAGGAGACTTCGACCAGGAAAGGCGAGGTTTTTTCACCAGCCGCAAGGGCCACTATGAGATCGTCGAGATCACCGGGCTTTACTGGCATTTCGTGGATCTGGTCTGGGTATTCATCTTTGCATTCTTCTATTTGTGGTGAGGATGGCATCATGACACAAGGGCAGGCACATTCCGGACAACAGCATCCGATAAGGCTGTATATGCTCGTCTGGGGACTGCTTTTTGTCCTCAGCACCTTCTCCTACCTTGTCGACTATTTCGCCATCCAGGGCTATCTCCGATGGTCTCTGATCCTTCTGTTCATGATCCTGAAGGCCGGGCTGATCGTTGCGATTTTCATGCACATGGCGTGGGAGCGGCTGGCGTTGATCTATGCCATCTTGTTTCCCCCGGTCCTGATACTTGTCTTCGTCGCTCTGATGGTTTCGGAATCGCACTACACGATCCTCACGAGACTGACCTTTTTCGGAGTTGGTCCGTAAGGCCCGGCACCATCCGGCTCCCTGAAAAGGATATCAAATGCTCGCAATATGGCTCAGCCTCAGCCCAAGACGAGCACCCCTAAGAGAACAATCGCGACCTGCCCAAAGCAGCGCGATCGATGAGAAATAGCCGAATGGAGAAGCGCTCCAGCCCAACGACGAGCATGGCATTCGCGGGGGCAGATAAGAAGGCCAAGATTCTCTGAACGGGACTGCGGCATGAGACTGCTGGGTATTTGAGCCCCACAGTGCCTCACCTGCGGCATCGCGGGTTTAACAAATGCGCAAGAAAGCGCGCGGCCTGATGCCAGTTGTTAATTAGTCGCCGTGATCGGAACAGTCAGCACATGCCCGCCGCTTTGCGCGGCGGGTCTATTCAATATCGGGCTCGCATCCACGCCTAAGCGTGGGCATGAGGATGATGAACATCCCAAACTGCCCACAGCGATGCCGCGACAACGAGCACGCCGAGAACGACATCCGTCCACATCGCGTTTGCGTTGGCGCCAAAACCGAGCAACCAGGGAGATGCGATCAGCCACAGACCGAGCACCAGATTGGCCCATTCTTCCCATTCCGCAAATATCGAAAGTGCGGCGGTCGCCAACACACCGAGCAAGACAGCAACGATCCATGCGTTCCAGCTCGGCATCACCTCGGCTGTGAAGCCGAATATCCAGGGGGAGACAAACAAACATGCAGCCAGGAGCAGATTTGCCCAATCCTGCGTCCTTTTTCCTTTCATAAAAGCGCTTGCCATAGCAACCTCCTCACCAAGAAACCTACCGAAGGCTTCATCCAGCGTGAACTTCACGCTTATGTATATAAGTAATTTCTACATCTCTCGATTCAAGATAACGCGCGAACAATACTTCGGTTATCGCGTCCGAAATTCTGGAGCGTGTCCGTCGAGCGGCAGGTTAGGATCAGCCGGAGTGCGCTTGGCGCCTGGTTGCGAGGCCGCGGATGGAGCTCTAGAAGTCCGCACATGCACTGGAGCAAGACCGATCGGATGTCTTGAAGCGCCAGCGCGTCTGGTTCGATGGTCAGCCCGACCTCGATCCAGAGAGCTGATCTTCATCGAGGCCCGCCGAATTCTCTCTCGACTGAGATGGCAAGTCTACGGGGGCGTGCACTTCGAGGTGAGCGTTGCCCCTCGCGGAATAACCGAACAGTTTGTCCACGGCGGGCGATGAACGGGAACGTCTTCCTGACCCATGTTGAACAGGTGCCGGTCCCGCCCCTTCCAATCTTCATCGTCGTAGCGTTGAAGCTGAAGCCGACCTCGAAAGGGCGAAGGCTCCATGAGGCGCGCCGTCCCTCACGTCACGACCGGCGATGTCGCGCGTATAGGATTGATGCTCAATCCAACAACCAAATTATTGAATTCCTTCGGGGAGCGTCCGCCGAGTTTGTCGGACCAGATTTCAGCTAGCTGGCGGCGGCTCTTTCCACATAGCGCAAGATTCTGGTCACCGTCGATCGGGTGACGCCCGCCTCTCCTGCTATGTCATCAATTGATCTGCCATCAGCTTTTAAGCGAAGTACCTCTTCTGATTTGTGCCGCATCGCATCGACGGACGTGTCGTTTAGCCGAGGCACGTCCAAAGCGACAGCATGGTTCCCAGTTGACTTGTCGAAGTGCATTGTATCAGCAGGCATCATCGCGTCCTCCACTAGGTCTCAATCTTCCGGAAGAATGCCAATAACGCCAGACAGGGTAAATTCCTTTTCAAGAAGTAGATCCGTTAGACCAACTTCACTATATCGCTACCACAACGGAGGGAGCCGTCGAGCTGATTTCCTCAGAGCTCGGAAGCTCTGTCCAGCCCTTGGAAGGGCGATCATTACATTCCAGGAATGTCTAGTGATTATACTCGTTGTCTGCCGCCAGAGTGATAAAGGCAAAATCCCCATCTGCAAGTTGTTGCGTGCTCACGTCGCGAACCCACGCGGCAGTATCAGCACCTCCAGGTGTTCGCCTCGAGATGGTAAGTCGCGATTTGATCGCTGGTGTGCTCACGGAACAGTCATCACTTCACGTTCAAGGCAACCGACCTCGCTTAGTCTCTTGCACGAAGGAGGGCGGCATGAGGTCTGCCACCAAGGCTCCTGCCATGGACAATTAGGTTGCAGAGAAGACTGTGCATGAACCCCTCGGACCAGCTACGAGGCGCGAAAGAACGGATATGTCCTCTAAACCTTAAATGGGGAATGCTCATGAGATCTAGAGGCTAGATATCGGCGGCACTCGACACCCTTCAAGTTACCGCTCTGCCAGAATATTCGAAACAACGCCATCGACAGGCGAGATGCGCGGTGCCCCTAATGCGCTTCGGCCAATCTGGCCCAGTTGTGGTCGATGCAGTTCGATCGCGGCGCTGGAACTTAAGAACCGCCAACGATAAGACTGGACCTTCAGATGAGGGCCTGGAATAAGCAATACGATGCAGCGCTTCGATCGCGAATGAACGAAACCGGATTGACCGCACTGGCTGAACAACGCGCAACGCAAACCGCCGCGATAACCACCAGATTTGTGCCAATCAAAACCCACGATTTACCATCGGCGGCGCTCCTCACATTCTTGATGAGACAGGAGCTTGATCAATCGGGTCCATCATAGCCCACCTGACTTCTAAACCGGCTGTTTCGTCTTATAAACTGTCGTCGGTTTGGCAAGCTGGTCATCGGTCAGCTCCCAGAGCATCGCAATTTTTTCTAACTGAGCGGGATTGATCAATCCGGATTGAAACAAGAAGATCAGTCGCTTAGCCAAGCGGTCGCGGCGACATTCGTCGAAATCTAAACACGCCCCCCTGACCATCTGATCAAATACCCGCTTGAGCGTTTCTAGGTTCTTAGGGGGCAAGCTACCTTTTGCAAGGCGTTCCAGGCGCTGCATAATGCCCTCACAATGTTGCCTCTCGCCGTTTGACTGGGCAGCGATGGGCCCGTAGTAATTTTGCCACTGCTCGATAATTCATATTATTATGCACATTAAATGATGCCGCATTCAAGTGCCACGCAAACGAATGGCTGCTTTCGATGACTTGCTTGAGTGCGCCGTCGATCTCTAAGACGAAACCCTCGCTTCAGTCGGCCCATTGAAATTGTCCCTCGTCACAGCGACGTTGTTGGCATTCCTAAGCCTGCTGAATGAAGACTGAAAGACAGCTGACATGCCCGGTTCAAAGACCGGCACGCTTCCCGTTCCATTCCTGGCCAGGAAGATGCGTCTGAAAATTCCACCGAAACCGGTTCAATTTGAAGGTGTCAAATCACTACAGGATCCAGGTTGACGCTCTCTCTATTTCACGTTACACTGCGTAACATTAAATCGAGAAGGCGTCAACAGCATGTCTCCGCGAGCTTATCGTCAGTCGGCGCGCGCCGATGCGGTTCTGGATACCGAGCAGCAGATCGTCGACGCCTTAACCGCGCTCCTCGCGGAGCGCTGGTTCGACGAGATCACTCTCGACGACATCGCCGCCGCGGCCGGCACCACCCGCCAAACCGTGATACGGCGCTTCGGCAGCAAGACCGGCGTTCTCAGTGCCATGGCGGCCCGGCTGGATGTCTCGATCCAGGCCCAGCGTTGGAGCACGCCCGCTGAAAGCGTGGCCGACATCGTCGCGGTCCTGATGGACGATTATGAACGCACCGGCGACGTCATCGTGCGCACGCTCGGGCAGGAAGCGCGCTTCCCCGAGTTCACTCCCATTCTCGATCGCGGACGCGAAGGTCATCGCGGGTGGATCGCAGACATGTTCAAGGCCTGGCTCGACAAGCTTGATGACAAGGCCCGCAGGGATCGGTTCGCCCAGTTGTTGGTCCAGACTGATGTCTGGATCTGGCATCTGTTGCGTCGAGCGCAGGGACATTCGGCGATGGAGACACAGCGGCTTATGACGCAGGCGATCGAGCGCCTGCTGCGGGAGGATGGAGCGCACTAATCCGGTCTCCATCGAGTAGGGACTAAGGCGATGATAAAGACAATAGATGCGAGGCAGCATCTGCACATCCTGGTAGCCGCATGGGAAGGTGGCGGCAACGTGCCGCCGACGCTCGCGGCAGTGCGTGCCCTGGCGGACCGGGGCCACGACGTGCGCCTTATCGCCGACGACACGATGAGAGCGGAGGCGATCGCAGCAGGAGCCCGATTCCTGCCATGGAAGCGCGCGCCAAACCGGCCGGATCGGACCTTCGAAAGCTGCTTCATTCGGGATTGGGAAACTGCCGATTCCCTGGCCGGCTTCCAAAGGGGGTGCGAACGGATCTTCGTCGGGCCGGCGCAAGCCTACGCCGAGGATATTCTCGAAGCACTGGCAGCGGAGCCTTGCGATATCCTTATCGGCTCGGATCTGTTGTTCGGCAGCATGCTCGCGGGCGAAGTTGCGAGGGTTCCGACGGCCTTGCTCGCGAGCAACATCTCGCTTTGGCCCCTTCCCGGACACCCGCCATTCGGTCCGGGCTTTCAGCCTGCTCGATCGGCGGCGGACAGGGCCCGCGATGCCGAAGTTTCGGCAATGGTGGAACAAACATGGGATGGCTTCCTGCCTTGCCTCAACGCCGCCCGTGCTCATTTCGGCGTCGCGCCGCTGGCCCATGTTCACGAACAGCCCTTGAGCGCCGGCCGCCACCTCCTTGCCACCAGCAGCAGCTTCGATTTTCCCACCGAGCATCTGCCGGACCATGTACGCTATGTGGGGCCGCTTCTGGAGATGCCGAGTTGGGCTCACGAAGGCTGGACGAGCCAGCAGGCGCGGGCGATGCGGCCACTCGTACTCGTATCGTTCAGCACAACCAATCAAGGGCAGGCCGATGTGCTCCAGCGGGTGATATCCGGCTTGGCTGGGGAGCCGGTCGAGGTGGTCGTTACCCTCGGAAAAGCGCTTGAGGCACTTCATCTTCAGTCGTCGGCGAATATCACAGTTCTTCCCAATGCGGTACATGACGACATCATGGCCAAAGCCGACGCGGTCGTCACTCACGGCGGACACGGCACGATCATGCGATCACTGCACCACGGCGTCCCCCTCATCATTCTCCCAATGGGGCGCGATCAGAACGACAATGCCGCCCGTGTCGCCTACCACGGTGTCGGCCTGCGCCTCGATCCTTCGGCAGCACCGCAAATGCTCTGCGAGGCCGTGCGGCGCGTCCTTTCCGAGCCGAGCTTTGGTGACCGGGCGTTGGCACTTGGGCGCGCCATCGCAGAAGAAGGCCCAGGGGCGGCCCGGCTCGTCGCAGAAATTGAGGATTTCGTGCAAAGGTCTGCCCAAGGAGCCCTGTCCGCCGCGTGATTGACACCCACCGATCGCGGCAAGAACATCGCGACCGGCACCATGCCAAATCCTCTCCCCCTGCCCAACGTCGTTGCCTCCGCATCGGCGAAGGAAGGAGCTTTACGCCCATTTGCTTCATCGGCAGGCATCCGTGTCAGCGCTTGAGTGGAACCAAGACCATGAAGCGCAGGCTGACAGCATAGCCGCATCGGAAATCTCGAAAGCAGTCCATCAAAAGGAACCAAAGGATGACAAGCGCCTCTTCAAGCCAAAATGGAATGACCCTGACGTCCGGCCAACTGGACGCCTATCTTGCAAGGATCGGAGTGGACCGGCCGGTTTCACTCGATTGCGAGAGCCTGTCGAGGCTTCACCGCGCCCATCTCATGGCCTTCACCTGGGAGGCGCTGGATGCTTTCATGGGATGGCCGTCCTCGATCGCCCCATCCGTCGCATTCGCCAAAATGGTGGAGAGCGAGCGCGGCGGCTGGTGCTACGAGATGAACGGTCTGTTCGGTGCGGCGCTTACGGCGCTCGGCTTTCGCGTGACGCGCTTATGCGGCGGCGTCAATCGCGAAATGATAGGCGATGCCGCGATCGGCAATCATCTCACTCTGCGTGTCGATCTCGACCGGCCGTACCTTGCCGAGGTTGGCCTGGCCGATGCCATCGTCGAACCGGTACCGCTTGCCGTCGGGCCGATCAGCCAACGTGGCTTTGATTTTTCGATCTCGCCCACGGACGACGGTTGGCTGCGTTTCAATAACCATACGAACGGCCTCGCGCATAGCTTCGATTTTCGGCCCGATCACAGCGACGAGAGCGCCATCGCCGCCACGCTTGGCTGGCTGACCCAGGATCCCGGTTCACCATTCACAAACGCGCTTGCGATCCTGCGGCATACTTCGGATGGCTATGTCGCCCTGAAGAACGATTGCCTGCGCAGCGTGACGGCAGACAAGATCAGCGAACAGCGCATCACAAGTGCGGACCATCTCGCGGATACGTTCAATACGATTTTCAAGCTCAACATTCCCAAGTCCGATCTCGTGTGGGAAAAAGTCCAGATGGTCGCGCGAAGCGAAACCACCTGAACGAGCACGCTTACCACCCCACCAGGTCGGGCGGCGGATCGAGGCCTGGCTGCGGCAGAATCCGCAGCTCAGCACTCTAAAACTGCGCGACATCGTCCGCCGTCAATGCTTACTCAACCGAAAGCACTTCACCCGTTCGCCGGTCGATCACAACCTTTATGTCGTCGCCATCTCGATCCGAACCTTCGACGATGAACACATTTCGCCTGCGGGCGACATTATCGACTTCGCGCACGCCTTCATCCCGTGCGATGCGAATGGCCTGGCGTTCGCTAATACCCATGTCAACGGGCGGCGGCTCCATGCCGGGATTGACGCGCACACCACCAGGACCGATCTCAATACTTTGCGAGAACGATGGTGTTGCCGATATGATCAGCACTAGTGCAGTGGCCGCTATAGCAAGATTCTTGAACATGGGGGCATCCAGAAAAATGATTAGATTCGTATCGTAGCAATTTCGTCTCGCTTTTTCACGACGAATAATCAAGGGCCTGATTTGGACTCTGATAGCCCCAGGCACTAGCATCGCGAGTAACTTAGCGGATCATTGCACCAGCACGGTTGCGGCTATGACGGCATGAGGTCTTGCAAACCGGATGACCTTGGAGCGGTGCGCAAATTGGGATTCCGCCTTCAGCAAAAGATCATCAATCAGCTTCATGAGATCCACGTCCCGCAAGCCCGGGAAAGTCAGGGCGGCCTCGCCCATAAGCGTCGCGAGAATGACCGCCGGCGGATGGTTTGCGGCGATCAAAGCCATAAGATTTTCAGCCAGGTCATTCATTGATTTGCGTACGCCGCCAACCACATCATGTGCTTGTCGCATTTAAGGTTTCTCGTTGTTGATCTAACGCGGTTCCGGTAGCAGCCCGTGCCTTGCCCAATGGTGTAAACAATCAGTCGCATTTTAACGATCAGGACCAGGATCGGCGCAGCTACGTCCTGTTCAGCTTTTGGGCCTGCCAAAGTATGACAGGCCTGATCGGTGCTGTCCGAAGGGGACCATCGCATAGACGATGCGCCTGGATATCATCATCGATCGAGATGGCGCGCCAGCGAGAAAGAGCTGACATTCGTTCGAACAATGTGGGGGCCAAGGAGCCGCTTGTGGCGGCGTGTCAGACTATGGTCTGAATACACAAGGCATAGGTCCTATGGTCGGAGAAGGATGCGATTTTAGCGATATCGCAGCGCACAGTTTTGCGGAAGCCAAATCAATTGAGACGTCTGAATCGAATAGCTGCAACTCACTTCAGGCTGATTGATCCTTTGGGTTGGCCGCCCGCAGGGCGTCGCTGAGCTCCATCCTGGCCGTTCCGATCAGTTGCTCCATGGCAAAGCGGGCGGCATCAGGCCGGCGCATGCGGATGGCGTCCAACACATCCTGATGCCGAGCGATCGCATATTCGTGCGACTGGCTCGCGCGATTGGTCAATCGAAAACTGGCAAGCAAGGCAGCTCGGATGGCTGTGGCGAACTGGCGAAATACCCAATTGCCGCTCGCATTGATGATGGCAGTGTGAAACTCCAGATCAGCCTGGCTCCACGCTTCATTGTCACGGGCGTTGGCAGCAACCATGTCTTCGAAAGCCCCAGCGATCTGCGCGAGCTGCTTTGCCGTGGCGTTGGCGGCCGCCTGCGCTGCAGCGGCGGGTTCCAACACCTGTCGCGCATCAAGCAGGGAGTCATAGAAGCTGCGGTCATTGCTAAGCGCCAGAGTGGCATCGAGAACCAGCGGGTCCAGATAGTTCCAGTTTTCTCGCGGGAGAACCGTGGTGCCGGCGCGGGTTCGTGAGCGCACCATTCCCAGTGCCGAGAGATACTGCATCGCCTCACGCAAGCTGGTCCGGCTGACACCATGGACGTCGGAAAGCTCGGCCTCATTTGGGAGAATTGAGCCTTCGGCAAGACTGCCCGACACGATCTGCCTGATGAGTTTCTTTAGCAGCTCCTCGCGCACGGTGCGCTTCCCCTGTTCGGGGGTAGCACCACCCCGCTTTGTCCGCAATGACCCCAAACGCGTACTCATCACTTGCACTCCCTTCCGCTGGCCCGGTGGCGATCATGAGTGGCGCCACGCCCAGACATCAATGCGCAACTGCAAGCTCGGCAAACTTCCCCCAAGAAATCTGGTCACTATCAGCGGCTGCCACGCCCTGCCGCCGAAGAGCGCAGATTGTCAAGCAGAACAGCGATCAACAGGATGCAGCCACGCACGAGATATTGATAGAAAGCTTGGATATTGAGCAGGTTCATCACGTTTTCGGCGATGCCCATGATCAGGACGCCGACAATCACGCCGGTCATGGCGGCACGACCGCCGGCGAGCGACACGCCGCCCAGTACGCAGGCAGAGATAACGGAGAGTTCGAGCCCGGTTGCCGCATTCGGCTGTCCAGAAGTAATGCGCGAGGCGAGCAAAATTCCGGCGATGGCGCAGACCAACCCCTGAAGCGCAAAGATCCAGATCCGCATATTGACGACGTTGACGCCGGCAAGACGAGACGCTTCGGGATTGCCGCCGATTGCAAGCGTGTTCTTGCCGAAAACCGTGCGGTTAAGCGTGAAGCCGAAGATGACGAACAGCAGCACCATAATCCAAATCGGCGTCGGCACGGTCAGGAAGCGCGACAGCGCCAGTTGATAGAAGGTCGGATCGTTGATGCCGACAGCGCGCCCATCCGAGGCGATCAGCGCAAGGCCGCGCACGATCTGCATGGTTGCGAGCGTGGTGATCAAGGCATTGATGCGGAATTTGGCGATGACGATGCCGTTGACGACACCGACGACGCTGCCGCAGATCAGGGCCGCCACAAGCCCGAGCGGAATCGAGCCGGTGGAATTCGACACCATGACGGCGATCATGCCCGAGAAGGCGACAGTGGAGCCGACCGACAGGTCGAAGTCGCGCGAGGCAAGGCAGAACATCATGGTGCAGGCGACGATGCCGATCGTCACCACCGACTGTAGCAGGCCGAGCATGTTGCGCTCTGTCAGGAAGCTCGGAACGAGGAGCGAGACGATCACGAATGCGATCGCGAAGATCACCACCAGACCCTGTTCGCCGAGGAGGATTTTTTTCAATGAATTCATCACTACCATTCCTGAATTAGATTGTGCCGGCGGCGCTCTTGTCGGGCAGCGCCGCGGTCAGAATGGCCCGCTCATCGAAATCGACGCGGGCAACATTGGCAGCGACGCGGCCCTGGCACATGACCATGATACGATCGGAGATGCCCATGACCTCGGGAAGCTCGCTGGAAATGACCACAATCGCCATTCCGCCAGCTGCCAGTTCATAGAGAATTTCATAGATTTCCGACTTGGCGCCGACATCGATGCCGCGCGTCGGCTCGTCGATAACGAGAACCTTGACGCCCTGCTCTGAAAGCCAGCGGCCGAGAATGACCTTTTGCTGGTTGCCGCCCGAGAGATTGACGATATCCTGCTTGCGTGTGGGCGTGCGAACCCTGAGCTTGGCGATGAACTGATCTGCGACCGAGGCTTCTTTCTTCGGATTGATGATGCCGAAGGGCGAGAAATGCCGCCGCGAGGAGATGGCGATGTTCTCCTCAATCGATCGTCCCTGAATAATGCCGTCAAACTTGCGATCTTCCGGGCAAAGAACCATGCCAGCACTAATGGCAGCCTTCGGATTGTTCGGCGAAACGGCGACGCCGTCGATTGAGACGCTACCTTCGTGGCGATGGTCGGCTCCATAGAGAAGGCGGGCCATCTCGCTGCGGCCGGCACCGATAAGGCCGAAAAAGCCGAGAATTTCACCCCTGCGGACCGAGAAGGTGACGGGATTGCGCAGCTTCGAGCCCGAGAGCCCGTGGGCTTCGAGACGAACTTCGCCGAGCGGACGTTCGCGCCAGCCCCAGATATTGCTGATCTCGCGGCCGACCATCTGCGAAATGATCTGCTCGCGCGTCGTATCGGCGATCTTTGGATGATGCGCTGCAAGCCTGCCGTCGCGCAGCACAGTGAGACTGTCACAGAGCCGGAAGATCTCATCCAGGCGATGCGAGACATAGAGGATGACCGTGCCGTTGGCTCTCAGCCGGCCGATCAAGGAAAACAGGATTTCGCTCTCGCGTGACGATAGCGACGAGGTCGGCTCGTCGAGCGCAATCACCCGCGCATCGACCATGACAGCCTTGGCGATCTCCACCATCTGGCGGGCGCCGATCGACAGCGAGGAAATCTTGGCTGCCGGATCAACGTCGATGCCGATTTCCCTGAGCTTGCTGCGAACGGTTTCGATCAATGTCCTGCCGTCGATCACACCGGCCTTGCCGGGAAAGCGGCCGAGCCAGAGGTTCTCGGCAACGGTCAGTTCCGGCACCAGCTGTAACTCCTGGTGGATGACGATGACGCCGGCGTGAAAGGCATCGCGGACGGAGCTGTAGTGCTGCTCCACGCCATCGATGACGATGCTACCGGTATCCGCGGCCTGATCGCCCGAGAGGACCCGGATCAGCGTCGACTTGCCGGCGCCGTTTTCACCCATCAGCCCATGCACCGCGCCTCTTTCGACATCGAATGAAACATCCGATAGCGCCTGGACACCGGGATAGCCCTTGGAAATGCCCTTGAATTCAAGGAAAGCCATGCTTGCTCCATCGAGAGAAGGTCCGGCGGCAACAAGCCGCCGGACGGACATCATCCTGGCAGGGCTATCATTCGATGCCGAGATCCTTGCGAACCTTCTCATAGTCGCCGCGCAGCGCAAGCGAACCGGAGGTGAGCGTCAGCTTCGGCGGCTCCTTGCTGTTGGCAATCCAGTCATACATGTTGAGGGCCGTCTCGTAGCCGTGGCGCTTCGGCGAAATGATGACCGTGCCGAAGAATCCGGTTGCAGCAGGCTTCTTGAACTCGTTGATCGCCGAATCCGCGCCGCCGATGCCGACGCCGATCATGTTCGCTGCGGGAATGCCGACCGATTCCGAGGCACGGACAGCACCGAGCACAGCCTCGTCGTTAAGGCCGAAAGCGACCCAATACTTGACATCAGCATGCTTGTTAAGAACCGTGGTCGCGGCGTTGAGGGCAGCTTCAGTATCGGTCTTGGCCTGCGGCGCGTCATAGATATTTGCCGTTGAGAAACCTGCCGCCTTCAGGACCGAGATTGCGCCTTCGACGCGGTCGACAGCGGTCGGCAGCTGATCGTAGGAAACGCGAACCGCGCCGACATTCTTCATGTCCCAGCCGCGCTTCTTGATTTCATCGACGATCGCCTGGCCGACGGTCTCGCCGATCTTGGTGGCGGAAATACCCATATGCGGCACGTCTTCGAGCGGTTTGCCCTCGGCATTGACCAGGCGGTCGTCGACGGTCATCAGCTTCAACTGATTGGCCGTGGCCTTAGCAACGATGCCGGGGCCGAGCTTAACGTCAGGCGTGCAAATGATGAAGCCCCGCGCGCCCTGTGCGCCGAGGTTGTCGATCGCCGACTGCACCTTCTCGCCATCCTCGGCGCCAATCTTGACGAGCGTGAAGCCCTTCTCCTTGGCAGCCTGGTCGGCGAATTTCCATTCATCCTGGAACCAGGGCTCCTCCGGCTGCTTCACGATGAATCCGATCTTGACGTCCTCGGCAAGCGCCGAGCTGGCTGCCAAAACGGCAAACGCCCCCGCAAGGATGGCTGCTTTGAAAAAGCGCATGGTCTCTCTCCCTGAAATCTCGCTCTGCCATTGGTCGGCAGCAGAGTTTGAATAGAAAAAAACATCATACCAGTCAACATTTGTGTATGATTTTTTATCGCGCGGATGCCACGTCCATACCGTCTCTATTTCGGATGTCTGAAATTACTCAAGAAATTCAACGTGCACAGCTGCAATGAGCCGCAGGTCATGTTAAAATAAATCCTATATATCTGTTGACATTGGATGGCGCGAATATAGGGTGCCGCTCCATTCGGGAGCCGCCTTGGCCGTTAAGAGGAAAGCAGCCGCTTCATGAGCATCATCAATTTGCAGAACGGCTTGCTCTCGGCTCGCGTATCGACCGCGGGCGGCACATTGAGGGACTACTCCTGGATGATGGATGGAAGTAAAATTGCACTGTTGAGACCTACCCAGGACGGTGCCAATGCGTCTTCCTCTGCTTGCTATCCCCTCGTTCCCTTCGGCAACCGTGTCAGGAACAACCACTTTACGTTCGAAGGCCGCGATTATCGGCTTCGGCCGAACACAGCCTCGGATCCTCATTATCTGCACGGCGATGGCTGGCAGGCTGAATGGTCCATTCTTTCCCGCACCAGCAGCGAAGTGCAGATCGGTTTTCACCATCAGGAGGCCGATACGCCCTATCGCTACGATACCAGGCAGATTATCACCCTGTCTTCCGAAGGGCTGACGCTTCATATGAGCGTCGAGAATACCGGCATTCACGCGCTGCCGTTCGGGCTCGGCTGGCATCCCTATTTTCCGTTAACCGCACAAACGACGCTCTTTGCACCGGCGCGGCACTTCTGGACCGAGACCGAGGGCTTTTTGCCGGGGCAGCGAACGGACATTCCCGCCGACCTCGATTTCTCGCGGCCGTTGTCGCTCCCCCGTCGCTGGGTCAACAACGGCCTCGAGGATTGGAGCGGTGAGGCGCTGATAGCGTGGCCGGAGAAGCGCGCCAGCCTGCGACTGACAGCGGACGCCACTGTCAGGCACGCCTTCGTCTTCATTCCCGATACGGATTTCATCCCAGCATACCGCCATGACTATTTCTGCTTCGAGCCGATGTCGCACATCGCCAATGGTCATAACCTTCCCGATCTGGGAGACTTGAAGATCCTGCAGCCGGGGGAAACCCTTGCAGCATCCATTCGCCTGCAGCCGCAATCATATCCGCAATAAAGCGCGACCTGCTCATCGGCCGAATTTTCGGAACAAGCTGAAAGAGGAACACCAAATGCCAAATCGCCTTTCCGGAAAGCGGATCTTTATTACCGGAGCCGCGCAAGGAATCGGACTGGCAATTGCCGAGGCCTATGCCGCCGAGAACGCGAGCATCTTTCTGATCGACCGCGACGCGGCCCTCTTGGAACAGGCTGCCGCCAAGCTGAAAGGAGACGGCGCGAATGTCGGTTATAGGGCCGCCGACATCACAGACGCTGCCGCCGTGCGCACCGCGGTCGCTCGAGCTGGTGAAGAGATCGGTAGCATCAATGCACTGGTGAACAATGCTGGCGTCAACGTCTTTGCCGAACCACTGCAGTTGACGGACGAAGACTGGCAGCGCTGCTTCGACATCAACCTCAAGGGCGCCTGGAACTGCTGCCGCGCCGTTCTGCCAGAGATGATCGCCCACGGTGGCGGCGCCATTCTGAATATCGCCTCAACCCATGCCTTCACGATCATTCCGCACACCTTTCCCTATCCGCTCGCCAAGCACGCACTTCTCGGCATGACCAAGTCGCTCGGGATCGAATATGCGTCGAAGAACGTGCGCGTGAATGCCCTGGCGCCGGGCTACGTCGCGACCCAGAAAGTCATCGATTACTGGAACAGCTTTCCTGATCCAGAACAGGCAAAGGCCGAGACCATGAAACTACATCCATGCGGCCGTATTGCCACCCCGCAGGAAATCGCCATGGCTGCCGTCTTCATGATCTCGGACGAATGCCCTTTCATGAATGCCACCTGCCTTACGGTCGATGGCGGCCTGAGCGTCTTGCAGCATCAATGATTGTCGATCGACATCAAGGAGACGCGCAACATGAAATCCGGCGATGCGGAGCGAACTCGGCTTAGGGCCGACCGGGCCAGCAGATCGCCTATGTTCTGGAGTACCTCTCTCCCGGACATCTGCCCAGAGATCGCGCTTTTGGCCGGCTGTTGGGACAGCTCGTACCGGAGGATGAGACGGTACCTGATAATGATCCATGCCATTCCAAAGGAACGTGGATTGATGTCGGCACCGAATGGTGGAATTGAAAGGATTCGAAGCAACGACCCTTTGGCGAGCACGCTTGGCATAACACCCTGTTGTGAAGCGGATACAAACTTCGTGTTGTCCGCCAACCGGGCGGCCACCAAATTCAGGCTCAGCTTTGCGAAGCCAGGGGCATTATTCTTCGCCGACTGAGGTTGGCGTGGTCGTTACGCCTGTGATGACTCTGCTGTTCCGCTAATACCAAGCTGCTGAGGGTGACGTGCTCCCTGCTTGTCCGACGGGATCACGAGCGGAAAATCCAATTCCAAATGGCCTAAAATAATGCAGGTACGTAACTATCAATAGCATTCGAACAGCGTTGACCGCGGGCGACGTTGGATTGAGGGCACTCAAAATGTTGTCAAGCCACACCTGTGTACTACCGCATACGACAAGAACAGAAAATTACTCTCGACATTCCTCGCCTTGGCGGCGGTCAATATACGGCTGCCGTACTTTATCAACAGCGTCTGGCTAGGGCGCGTATCACTGGTTAATTTAGGCGATCGATCTTCGCAAAATATTTAACTGTACCAGCTAGAGCAACACTAACCTGTGACCTTGCTTTGGTGCTCGATGATCAACCAACTGGATATGCCAACAGTCCTCTTTCTGCAGAAGACATCCTACATCGCGGGCGCCTTGACCTTGGGGTATTTGCGGTTGACCTCGACGGAGAGCCGTGGGGTTGGACTTCTGGTCGCCAGTTTTGTTGTCCTCGCGGGAGGCTCGACGCTTGCCGGACATGCCGAGATTCACCCCGCGCTCTACGGTCCCCTGAGCCTTGTGAACATCGTCCTTGCCGTTCTCGGATATTGTCTGCTGGGGTTGGCGTTTGTCGTGATCAGCAACCCTGACCGAAAAATCAAGACCTGGCTCGTCGCTTTACCCGCAGCGGCGACGCTGGTCATTGGTTTGACCACGGCCTTTCACCTGAACAATACATACAGAGCGACGACTTTCACATTTCTAGGCTGCTTAACGATGGCGGCAACTGCAATCATTGTCCTACTCGATGCCCAGCGCGAACCACTCCCAATTCGCAAGCTGGTCGCGGCGATACTCGGCTGTGCGAGTGTTCTTTCTTTGATAATGGGACTGGAATTCGCGTTTAACACGTTTCCGCTACTTGACGTAGCGAACGGTTTTTTCCTGATGATCTTGTCCAAGTTCGTGCTCGCCATCTCCATCGTGATCTTCATAAGCGAGCGCCAGCATCTCAAGATTAGGCGCCTGGCCGATCGTGACGCTCTCACAGGGCTCTATAATCGTCGCTTTTTCAACTCGGCCGTGCCTAGCCGCCTCCATCTCGGCGACGCGATCCTCTATCTCGATCTCGACCATTTCAAACAGTTGAACGATCGCTGGGGACATGCCGCGGGCGACGAGGTCCTCCAAATAATGGGCCAAGCGGTACAGGCAATCCTCCCGCCGCATGCTTTGCTTGCGCGACAAGGAGGCGAAGAGTTTATTGTCTTTCTTCCGGCTGAAGCCGACGATGCTATGATTCACGCGGAAAGAATCCGAAAAGCGATTTGCGACCTTCGCTATCCCTCTCTTCCCGCGGACATCACCGTTACCGCCAGCATCGGCATTGCAAGAGCCTCACAGGCTGGAAGTGACTTGCCCTACTTATGCCGAGAGGCCGATCGGGCCTTGTATTTGGCGAAGGCCGCAGGGCGAAATCGTGTTTGCGATGCCGATGCCGAGATCTTCCCCCAAGACCAGCAGCGACTTGCCGCTATCGGGTTCAGTAGCGGCGTGAAGTAGCGTAAAGGTCACGATGGCGACTAAACTTCTCACGCCCGGTGAGGAAGACATTCGCAGGCTTGGGCGAGAGCGAAAGACCTGATTGCGAAGCGCGCTTTCCAAGTCAATCGGAGGCTCGCCGGAAAGATCGCCCGTGTGACCCGAACTTTGACGAGCACTGATGGTTTGTGTCTTGACCGGACTTGCACCGAGGGCCTGGTTGTCGCAGCGTCTAATCTAGATCCGCTCCGTCAACGTAGACACGCAGGTATCCACTTAGTGTGAATAGGCCTCACATCCGAGTCATTTCGCTGTCGTTGAGGACGTTTTGGTAGTCCGGCCGATCATAAATATGGCGGACATCTTGGTATCCGCCATATCATCGCAAATGGGTGCCGCTTAGTTGGCGGCCGGCGCCGCCTGGGTGGTCATACACTCGGTCAGGCCCATAAAGGCCTTCTCGCCGCCATCGAGGCTGAAATCGACGGTGGTGCTGTTTGCAGTAAGGCTCAGCGCCTTGCCGCTGGTCAGCGCCGTAACGGCCTCGGTCGTGTTCGGGACGTCGATCGTTGCCGTTGCTGCCGTATCAGCAGTCGACGAGAAATTCGTGGCCGCGCCGCCATCGACCGACCAGGAGCCGGTCACCTGGTCACCCTTGGCGAAAGTGAACTTCGAAGAGTTGGCAAACAGGACGACCTTGTCGCCAACGGCGAGAAAGCCGACGCCTGTGGCGCTGTTCTGAGCGAGGCAACCGGTAAAGCTGTCACCATCTTTCAGCGGCGTAATGGAGAAATCCGCAGCATCAACGGACGCAGTGGTCAGAAGCATGGCGGCGAGAGTCATCGTTGTCAGGTGAAGTCTGTTCAAGGCATTTCCTTCATGAGCGCGTAAAGGGATTAAGTGCTTAGTTACAAAAAAATCGGACCCCGGTTTGGACGGGACTGAGAATTTGCGTTCAGCGAAACGGAAGCCTCGCCAAAACCGTCAGAGGTTGTCGTCCGGATTGTCGTTTCCACTTATAACCCCGGCACAATGGTTTCACTCCGATACTTAAATAGAAAGTACCGGGTGATTTCGCGGTTCATTTCTGGGCTGATTTGCTGTTCCGACGGCGAACGCTTCTCTAGGTGACGGTGAGCAGGAGTCTCTATGGCTTGCTGCTATCCCGCCGAATTGATCGCACAACCCAGGTCCCTATCGTGCTTGATGCCATCACCGATTGCTGCCAAATGGCCCAGATCGCGTCCACTGAAAACTCGCCGCAATGCACTGACGGGATGCGCGGGTGGATCAAGTCGAAGGATGTCTCGTTGCAAGCCTTCTTAAAGCCTAGCTGTCAAAGGAAGGTGAATGGTGGCCGCATGCATCATCCGCGCCCGACCATATCGAATGGGACTGCAGACAAGGTCGCTCCATTCGACACTCGACAGTTGCTGTCACACCTGCATTCCATCAGGCGTGCGATCGCGGGTTTCGCGGGTGTGGTCTTGGCGCTCTGGAAATCCGCCGGTTCGCAAGGTCGCCAGTGCCTGGGATTACATGAATGGTCGTTTGGCTGCTGAGTAAACTCGAACCTTCGCCCGCGTCTTATCCGGACATAAGCTTGCGTAGGCGTCCATTATGGAACATTCCGGCGCTACCTGGTCGTATCGCGAGTTAACGACCTGCGGCTTCAGGATCTTTCTTGTGACCACGTAGGACGCTGGGCTAGGTGCTTTTCGAGATTCAGAGCCTCGTGGTGTTCAGCCCATCGAAAGGCGAACGCTGAGCAATCGGCTCGCAAAACACGATTTATCCGCATAATCCCCGGACCAGACCGTTTGATGTCGATGGCCCGATCAATCGTGCCGCTTGAGGAATTCGGACACCGTCTTCAAACAGAGTTCCTTCTCCTCGACATGTGGCATGTGGCTGGAATATTCGAAGAGCACCCATTCACAGCCCTTGACACGGTCGACATAGGGCTTGACCACCAACGGCGTCGCCTCGTCATATTTGCCCGAGATCAACAAGGTCGGCGCTTCGATGAGGGAAAGTCTGTCTTCGATCGTCCAGTCCTTCATCGTGCCGATGACATGAAACTCGGTCGGGCCGTTCATGTTACGGTAGACGGTGTTGTCTTCATCCATGATGGCGAAGGTGCGGGCAACCTCAGACGGCCAGGGCACGACGCGGCAGACGTGACGATCATAAAAGACACGGGAGGCGGAGACATACTGAGGGTCGGTAATTGTGCCGACATCCTCGTGCTTCAACAATGTGTCCTGGACTTCCTGCGGCAGATCCTCGCGAAGCCGGTTTGCTTCGGCGACCCAGGTATGCATGTTGGCCGGCGAATTGGCGATCACTAGCGCCTTCAGTCCTTTCGGTCGACGCACCGCGTGTTCGGCACCCAGCATGCCGCCCCAGGACTGGCCGAGAAAGGCGTAGCGATCCTTGATGCCGAGGTGTCCCAGCAGCGCATCGAGTTCTTCAAGAAAAAGCGCTGGCGTCCAGAAGTCGGGACCTTTTTCGGGCAGGCGCGTGGAGTTGCCGTTGCCGAGCTGGTCGTAGTGGATCACCGGGCGGCCGTCGATCCTCGCAATGTCCTTGAAGCTATCAACGTAATCGTGGGTGCAGCCCGGCCCACCATGGGCAACGACGAGCGGCAGCTTCGCTCCGTCGAGCGAGCCGGTGATGCGATACCATGTCCGGTATTCACGAAAGGGCAGAAAGGCTTCCTGCGTCGGGACTGCGGCCACGGGGGTCTCCATCTCTAGGCTGTGACGGCGAGACCATAACGCGGCGAAGAGGCGGGCGGCAGCTATCAGAAGTTATAGGATGGCCGTTCATCCAGCAGGCGGTAATGCGTGGCGCGAACGACGGCCTGCGTCCGGTTCTTGGCGCCGAGTTTCTTTGCCGCGGCATTGAGATGCATGACGACCGTCGGCACGGAGCGATCGATGATGCGCGAGATCTCCTTGGCGGAATAGCCTTCGGCGGAATGGCGCAGGCATTCCCTCTCCCGCTCCGTCAGCCGGATCTTGCCGACGCTGAGCGCCGCACTATCGAAGAGCGAGTAGGCCGTCTCGTGGAAGACATGGGCGAGCAGGTTGAAATCGGCAATGTAGCGCAGGGCATCGCGCTCGAATTCCCGGTCGCCGCCAAAGCGAATTCCCGTGACGGTTGCATAATCGCCGCGCGGCATGTGCACGGGCACTGTCACACCTGTCGACATATCGCGTTCGTTGAGATAGCGGGCAACCGGGGCGGTATCCTCGCTCATGAAGTGCTTGATCAGCGTGTCGGCGTCGGCATCATAGTTCCAGAAGAAGGGCGCGGAGGTGCGCAGCGCAACCTGCTGCACCGGATCGATATGGAAATAGCCGCGATCGAACCAGTATTCGTGCATGTCGTCCGAGATGTTCCGCAGCTTGAGGAGTGAGGGGATCATCACCTTGCCGTCGAGATCGTAGGGCACCGGCGTATAGTCGTAGATCAGGGCTTCGAAGCCGATCGCTTTCATAGCCTCGAAGACCTGGTCGATACGGCCTTCCAGCGTCTGATGCGCCGTGAACTGGCGCCTAATGGTTCCCATTTGGTCGAACATGCAACGGTTCCCGTATCTGGCTACGCCCCCGAACCTATCACTTCTTATAGCTGGTGCCGGACGCGGTTTAAGGTAAAAATTTAGCCATGCTCAAATATTGAGCAAGCAGAATCTTTCACCGGAGTTGTCAATGTGGCGTGAAATTGAGCCCGAGACGCGACACGACATCGAGGTCGACGGCTACAAGGTGGTCGCCTACAGCTTTGGCAGCGGGCCCGAGACGGTCTTCTGCCTGAACGGTGGTCCCGGCCTCCCCTGCGACTATCTGCGTGAGGCGCATTCCTGCCTGATCGATAGCGGCTACAGGGTCGTCGCCTTCGATCAGCTCGGCACCGGCGCCTCCGATCGTCCCACAAACAAGAGCCTGTGGACCATCGGCCGCTATGTCGAGGAGACCGAAACGGTCCGCAAGGCGCTCGGCCTTGGCAAGGTCCATATGCTCGGTCACTCCTGGGGCGGCTGGCTGGCAATCGAGTACGCGCTGACCTATCCGGACAATCTACAAACATTAATTCTCGAAGACACCGTCGCCGACATGCCGCATCTGGTTTCCGAGTTGGAGCGGCTGCGCGCGGCGCTCGGTCCGGAAACCGTTGCGATGATGCAGAAGCACGAGGCGCAGGGCACCTATAATCATCCTGAATATCTCGCCGCCGTCACCATCCTCAACTATCGCCATGTCTGTCGTCTGCCGGAATGGCCGGAACCTGTTCGCCGCTCGCTCGACGATTGGAACGCGGGTCCCTACGAGACAATGCAGGGGCCGAACGAATTTCTCTACATCGGCAATCTCAAGGACTGGAACCGCATTCCAGACCTTCCGCAACTTGCCATGCCGGTGCTGATCACGGCGGGGGAGCATGACGAGTTGACGCCGGCCTGTGCGCTCAGGATGAAACTTGCCTTGAAGGATGCGGAACTCAAAGTCTTCGCCAATGCCAGCCACATGCCCTTCTATGAGAGCCCGCAGCACTACTATCCAGCGCTCCTCGATTTCCTGTCGCGGTATAGGGCAAGCTGATGCAAGCTAAGGCGATCCAATCCCACCGACGACAAGGGGGCGATCGCCACCATGCATCGCTATAGATTCGTACTGACGCGACCACTGCAGTTCCTGCCTGTCCTCTTCGGCATCAGCGTCATCACCTTCGTTCTGGTCCGCCTCATTCCCGGCGATCCCGCGCGCAACATCCTCGGCACCCGCGCCACGCCGGCGGCACTCGCCAGCATTCGTGCGCAATACGGCCTCGATCAGCCGATGTGGCTGCAATATTTCTATTTCATCAAGAATCTCGGCAATGGTGAGATGGGCAAATCGATCCTCTACAAGATCGACGTGCTGCCGCTGATCTCGACCCGGATCGAGCCGACCATCGCGCTGGTCGTCTCGAGCGTCATCCTGTCGATCCTGATTGCCGTGCCGATGTCGGCGATTGCCGCGCGCAATGCCGGCCGCGCGCCGGATCATATCGTGCGCATCGTCTCGACCTTCGGCATCGGCTTTCCGCCCTTCTGGCTGGGGCTGATGCTGATCATCCTATTCAGCGTCCAGCTGGGCATCCTGCCGGTCTCGGGTTACGGCTCGACGATCGGCGAGAAGATCGCCCATCTCATTCTGCCAGCCCTGACCGTTGCGCTGTCGCTTTCGACCGTGCTTACCCGCAGCCTGCGGGCCGCGATGATCGAATCGCTTAAATCGGACGTGGCGACTGCGGCCCGTGCCCGCGGCATGCCGGAGGGTATCGTCTTCTGGCGGCATGTCGTGCCGAACTCGCTGGTGCCGACAATCAATCTGCTCGCGGTCAACATCGGCTGGCTGATCGGCGGCACTGTGGTCGTCGAAAGCGTCTTTGCCCTGCCCGGCATGGGCCAACTGCTGGTTCGCGCCATCTTCTCGCGCGACTACATGGTCGTCCAGGGTGTGGCGATGGTGTTTGCTTGCGCCACGGTGCTGGTCAACTTCCTCGCCGATATCGTCACCGTCGCGGCCGACCCGAGGGTGAAGCTATGAGCCTCGATACCGTTGCGCACAGCTCCATCGGCTGGAGGAGATTCTTCGGCAAACAGCTGACGCTGACGCTTGGCGGCAGCATCCTGTTGTTCTTCCTCCTTCTCGCAATCTCGGCCCCTCTCGTCGCACCCTACGATCCGATCTTCCAGAATGCCGACGCGCGCCTGCAGGCGCCGTCTCTCCTGCATCCGTTCGGCACGGACAATTTCGGGCGCGATATTCTGTCCCGCGTTATCTGGGGTGCGCGCATCGATCTGCAGATCGCCGTCATCGGCGTGCTCTTCCCGTTTCTGATCGGCACCACGGTCGGCACCATCGCCGGCTTTTTCGGCGGTATTGTCGATGCACTCTTCATGCGCATCGTCGATATCATCCTCGCGTTCCCCTTCCTAGTGCTGATGCTGTCGATCATCGCCATTCTGGGGCCGGGGCTGAGCAGCTTCTACATCGCCATGGCCCTGGTCGGCTGGGTCTCCTATGCGCGTCTCATCCGCGCGCAGATGCTGGTGCTGAAGGGCAGCGATTATGCCGTTGCCGCCGTCAGTCTCGGCTTCAGCCGACCCCGGATCATGTTCCGCCATCTGCTACCGAACGCCATTGCCGGCTCCATCGTCTTTTCCATGTCGGATGCCGTGCTGGTGCTCCTTAGCGGTGCGGCCGTCAGCTACCTCGGCCTCGGCGTTCAGCCGCCGCTTGCCGAATGGGGCGTCATGGTCGCGGAAGGCCAGAGCTTCATCACCACGGCCTGGTGGATCACAATGTTTCCCGGCCTTTCCATTGTCTGCCTCGCCTTCGGCTTCAGCATGCTGGGTGATGCGCTCGGCGAACTGCTCGGAGTGCATGAATGAGCGAGCCCGTCCTTTCCGTTCGCGACCTTGTGGTCAAAGCCAGTTTCGACGGCGGCGCCCATACGTTGATCGACGGCGTTTCGCTCGATCTCAGCAAGGGCGAGATACTTGGCCTTGTCGGCGAAAGCGGCTCCGGCAAGAGCCTCCTGTGTCGTTCGCTGGTGCGGCTGCTGCCATCGTCGCTCCTGAAGATCGACAGCGGCTCCATCCGGCTCGAAGGGCGGGAGCTCACGGAAATCAGCGATGCCGAGATGCTCAAGGTGCGCGGCGGCGAAATCGGCATGATCTTTCAGAATCCCACAAGCCACCTCAACCCTATCATGCGCATCGGCGACCAGATTGCCGAGGGCATCCGCTACCATCAAGGTCTCACGGCGCGCGAAGCACGCGCAGCTGCGACCGAGATCCTTGCCCACGTCGGCTTTCCCGATCCCGCCAGGCAGTATGACAGCTATCCGCACGAGTTTTCCGGCGGGATGCGGCAGCGTGCCATGATCGGCGTAGCACTCTCCTGCAATCCGAAGATCTTGGTTGCCGATGAGCCGACGACGGCCCTCGACGTCACTATCCAGGCGCAGATCCTGCGGCTGCTGATCGACATCCGCGAAAAGCGCGGACTTTCGATCATCCTCATCACGCATGATCTCGGCATCGTCGCTCAAACCTGCGACAGGATCGCCGTGATGCGCAGAGGCCAACTGCTCGAACAGGGTCTTAAAAGGACGATCCTCAGCCGGCCTGAAAATCCCTATACGATCGATCTGATCAACAGCCACCCCTCCTTGCCCGACGAAGCTGCAACGCAGTCGGAGCCTGTCAGGGCGGACACGTCAGCCAAGCCGCTGCTCGAAATCGATGATCTGCATGTACGCTTCAAGGGCACGGGCGTGAGGACGGTCAGCGCCGTTTCCGGCGTCAGCCTACTGATCATGCCGGGCGACGCCGTTGGCATTGTCGGTGAGTCCGGCAGCGGCAAGAGCACGCTTGCGCGCGCCGTTCTCGGCCTCACCCCGATCTCCTCGGGCCATGTCACTTTCGACGGTGTCGATGTCACCCAGCAGAAGAATGCCGGCCTGGCCAGGCTCCGTCGCGAAACCGCCATGGTCTTCCAGGACCCGCTCAATGCACTCAATCCGCGGCTGACGATCGGTCAGACGCTTGCCGAGGTGCTGAAAGTCCATGGCAAGGTCGCAAGGGCCAATATCCCCGCACGCATCGGCGAGTTGCTCGATCTCGTCGGGCTAGAGCGCGAATTCGCCGATCGCAAACCGCGCAGCATGAGCGGCGGCCAATGCCAGCGCGCCGGCATTGCAAGGGCGCTTGCCGTCGATCCGAAGCTGATCATCGCCGACGAATGCGTGGCCGCCCTCGATGTCACCATCCAGGCGCAGATCATCGATCTCTTCCGCGAATTGACCCGCAGGATGAGCCTGACCTTGATCTTCATTGCTCACGACCTCGCCATCGTGCGCGATCTCTGTGAGCGCACCGTCGTGATGCATCGCGGCGAGATCGTCGAGGAAGGGCGTTCGCAGGAAATCTTCTCTCGCCCGAAGCATGCCTATACCGCAGCGCTCATCGCAGCCATTCCCGATATCGATCCGGACAAGGCCTTGCTTGGCGAACGTGATGCGGCACTCGCCGGGCAGACCCAATCAGCCAAACGCATGCGATAACAACGAAGGGAACGAATTCATGACCAACAAATGGAAGACAATCGGGCTTGCAGCAATTCTCGCCGGCCTGACGCTGAGCACGAGCTATGCCGAAGCTGCCGGCGTGCTGACCATCGGCCGCCGCGAGGATTCGACGACGTTCGATCCGATCAAGACCGCGCAGAATATCGACAACTGGGTGTTCTCCAACGTCTACGACGTGCTGCTGCGCGTGGACAAGACGGGCACGAAGCTGGAACCGGGCCTTGCGGAGAGCTGGACGACCTCGGATGACGGCCTTAACTATGTCTTCAAGATCCGTGACGCCAAGTTCTCGGACGGTTCGCCGCTGACGGCGGAAGATGCAGCCTTCAGCCTGCTGCGCATCCGTGACGATCCGGCATCGCTCTGGAGTGATTCCTACAAGGTGATCGACACTGCCGTCGTGACTGATCCGCACACGCTGACCATCAAGCTGAAGCATGCATCGGCGCCGTTCCTTTCGACGCTTGCCCTGCCGAATGCTTCGGTCATCTCCAAGGCCGGCATGCAGTCCATGGGGCCGGAGGCCTATGCCGAAAAGCCGATTGCCTCGGGCGCCTTTTCCGTCGAGGAATGGCGCCGCGGTGACCGCATCATCCTGAAGAAGAACCCGAATTTCTGGCAGGCCGACCGCGTGAAACTCGACGGGGTCGAATGGATATCGGTACCTGATGACAATACCCGGATGCTGAATGTGCAGGCCGGTCAGCTCGATACCGCCATTTTCGTACCCTTCTCGCGTGTCGAAGAACTGAAGAAGGACCAGAACCTCAACGTGGTGATCGATCCTTCCACGCGCGAAGATCATCTGCTGATCAATCACGCTCACGGCAATCTCGGCAAGAAGGAAGTCCGTCAAGCCCTGGACATGGCGATCGACAAGAAAGCAATCGTCGACGCCGTCACCTTCCGCCAAGGCACGGTCGCCAATTCCTACATTCCCGAGGGCGCCTTGTATCATTATGCGGAGAACCTCCAGCGTGCCTACGACCCCGAGAAGGCCAAGAAGATGCTTTCGGCAGCTGGCGCCTCCAATCTCAGGTTAAAATACCTCATTCGCGCCGGCGATGAAGTGGATGAACAGACGGCCGTGCTGGTCCAACAGCAACTCGCCAAGGCTGGCATTGCTGCCGACCTGCAAAAGGTAGATCCCAGCCAGGAATGGGACATGACCATCGCTGGCGACTACGACATTTCCGTCAACTACTGGACCAACGATATTCTCGACCCGGACCAGAAGACGACGTTCGTTCTCGGCCATGACTCCAACAACAACTACATGACCAACTACAAAAATGATGCGGTAAAGGATCTCGTCGCCACGGCGAGGCTCGAGCTGGATCCGAAGAAGCGGGAGCAGATGTATATCGATCTACAGAGGACAGCAAAGGATGACGTCAACTGGATCGACCTCTACTACAGCCCGTATATCAACGTCGCGCGCAAGAATATCGATAATTTCCATCAAAACCCACTCGGCCGCTTTTTCTTGGAAGATACAGTCAAGAATTGACATCGCCTCATGCGAGCGCAGACCCCGCTGTCGTAAAGACAGCGGAGCATTGCTTTGCGAGGCAATCCCTTTCGCAAACTCAGGAAGCAGTTATTCCGTCGTCTTGATAAAGCGAGGGTCGTTGACGGATCCAGACACTGCATGGCGAATTTCGAGAACGCATGACGATACTGGGCAACCTCAGGGGAGCCTCATTCGTCCCGTGGATCCAACGTCATGCCGACAAGCTCCGACTTTCGCAGACATTCTTCCATTCCGATGGGGACAAGATCGAACTTGAGGTCATCGGACCTGTGAAATTGATCGACATGCTTAAAATGGAGGGAGCGGGAAAAAGGTGGCGGGTATGATGCGAGGTCGAGCTTTGCCTGTCTCAGACGGCCGTCGGCAACAGCGACTCGCACCTGAAGGATTCGATGAGCGCCAATCGACGACCAACGCATCTGTCGCTTCTTGTTCATTCGAGCATTAACGAGGCTGTCGGCGGAACTTTCAGCCGGAGAACTGGATATGGGCTGGCCTGATCAGTATCGCTGGCAGTAGTTGACCGTCGAAGCCTTGTTCTGGACCAGATTGGTGATCCGGTCATAGAGGCGCCTAGACTTGTTGGTGGTGACGCGCAAGTCGGGATACCGGTGCAATTGGGCGAGAAGATTTTCTACCGTTCTGGTCGCCTCCCTGACAGGAGCTACCAGACCTTCGCGCTGGCATGCAACTCAGTTGGACATCGTCTCTGGTATCACCAGGGCGACATGTTTCTTATTTGTTCTTGTGCTATTGGGAGCATATTCGAGCCACCAGGGTTGGTGTCATGTCCAGACTATTTGCAATCGCGCGGACGGCCGGGGAGTGCGTTTCAGCGTGCAAATTTGCGCCCCTTGTGGAGTGATGATGAGCGTTGGTGCGTAGATCGGGAATTTTCGAACCTTGATCTTTGATGCCGCCTGCGATGTCATTGACCTGCCATGGAGCAATGGTCGGGCTGAAGGTCAGATCATTTGCTTAAAAGCGATCAAGCGCGCGATGTACGGCAGACCGAGCCCCGAGCTAATCAGAGCACGGATGATGCCGATCAAATTGGCCGATCTCCACACAAAGTGAGCTAGCCCCCCCTAGAAGTTGAGCGTGTATCGGATGCCTCGACAGCCGGCTGGAAGCCGGAAGACGTTGTCGACAAGTGAATTGAAGGAACCAATACTCCACGCAGTCGCAACCACTGCTCCACGCAATCTGGATACTGCGATGATCGAACCTGCCTTCAAATGTCACCACTGAAGGTGGAAGGGAAGATTTTGGAAACCGTCGACTCCAACCCCGCAGACGAGCACGCGGTTGCCACGAGGTTAGTGTCCTGTCCCGATCGGGGCAGACTCCAACTTCCTTTCTCCTCGCAATTTCGGCATCAAGATAATCTGACCACGAAGGACCTTATAATCCATCTGACACGCGCACAAAAACGGCGTCAGCATGCGGAACGACTTTCGTGCCTTCTTTCTTTTTCTACATCGATTTTGACTGCCATTGACGGTCGCCTACTTTTGGAGCGGGCGCAGCAAGAATTCTATCAGCGGAACTTGCATCAGCCCCTTGATCCCTCTGAGCTTACTGATGCCGAGATTGGCTGCTTTCCTTCGCACCGCGAGGTACGGCAAGTAACTGTCGATATGAATATCGATATCGCGTTCGAGAACAGCTCTTACTTAAGCTTATCTCTGCCGTCCAATACCACAGCCCGCTAGTATGCCGATCCCGATTTTGAGATATAGTCAGATCGCCGATCCGACCGAGCAGAGCGCCTTGCTTCGCTCCCAAACCGTTTATCCGAGCAATTTCCGTATCCAGATGCGACGGTTGAAGAGTCTGGGATTTACCGGACTATCACTCCGTGATCTCAAGCCATACCTCTATGGAGAAAAGTCGGGGCCGGTCTTCGGCATCACTTTTGACAACGGCTTTCACAGCATCCACGTGAACGTTCTGGAAACTCTTCAAGAGCTGCGGTTTACAGCGACAGGCTATTTTGTCGCGAACCAAGTTGGCGGATCTAGTATTTCACGTCCAACGCACGTAGGTCCGCGCGAGCGATACATGTCGCGGGTCGAAATGCTCGAATGGGCACTCATGGGTCATGAAGTTGGCGCACACAGCCTCGACCACGTCCGCTTGACGGAGGCTTCGCCCATGGAGGCAAGGCGACATATTACCTCCGGGCGTTATGAGCTCGAAGATATTCTGGGAAATTCGGTCGACAGCTTTTCCTATCCATATGGCGACGTCTCGAAGTACATCAGGACTATCGTCGAGGAGGCCGGCTATGTCAGCGCCGCCACGACCTTTAGCGGAAGGGTACTGCCCGGGGACGACATGCTGCGGTTACCACGACAGACGGTTGAATATGCAGACAGCTGGCTCAGCGTGTTGTGCAAATGCGCAATCGGGTAGACATACATGTGCTCATCTCCACCTGATACTGACGGTAAGCAGCAAAGAACGATTTGCGTCTGCACGGTCACGCGTGCCCGGCCGCATATGCTCGCCAATCTTCTACAATCCTATACCAGGTTGAGCGTGCCCGAGGGCGTTCGCCTCGATTTCATCATCGTCGAGAACAATGACGCAGCTTCGCTCGGCCAAACTGTCATGAGTTTTCGGGAGCGAGTTCCGCATGCAACCGTTCGTTACGAACTGGAGATTCGACTAGGGATCGCCTTTGCCCGCAATCGCGCCCTTGAAGCCGCGCTTGCGGCAGGTGGCGACATCCTGACATTTGCCGACGACGACGAGACTGTCGAGGAAGACTGGCTTCTCCAATTGCTTGCTGCGCGGGACGCTCAGGACCTCGACATTGTTGCATCGCCGGTCAGGTTCGCGCCGCCACCGGCAGACGCCTCCTCATGGAACAGGATCGTTTGGTCCGGAATGGATCGGATAAATCGAAACAGCGAAGCAAGATCCATTCGTATCCTTGAAAGGGGTGAAGCTCGGCGCATAAAGCTCGCAACGGGCAGTTGGATGGGGAAGCTTGATTTCTTTCGTCGCACCGACCTTCGTTTCGACAACACGCTTGGTCTGGCAGGGGGCGAAGATTGGCAATTGTGGACCGATGCTTTGAAGCTGGGCGCTCGTACGAGCTGGACACCCCATGCGATCGCCCACGAAACGGTTCCTATCGAGCGCCTGACTCTCCGTTATCAATACAGGCGCTCTCGGGATCATAACTGCGCTTTGATTGAACGAAAGAAGACGGGAGCATTGCGGATCCTCTTCCCGATTTTGGCTAGATTATGGACGCTGAGCTTCTGCATTGTTGCTGCACCTCTGACCGGAGGAAGGACGTTGGTACGGGCCGCAACGTGCCTGGGCAGTATTGTTGGGCTGCTGCGGGGGCGTCTTGGTCAGCCCTCACTTCACTATCGTACAATCAGTGGCTCGTAATGCGACGAATCGGAGAGCAGATAACAACAGATCGTCGAAGTCGAATGCCGGTTAGCGTCGGCAGAGTTTATATGGTCAACCGGCAATCGCGCAAGTACCAATCGTCATCATCTTGCTTCTTCCCAACGAAGTACTTCCGATATCAACTATGGCAATATATATTGTCTAGAAAATACTGTTGTAGAAAAAAAGTTCTATCTAATTATAGGTGAAAGATTATGAGTGAGTTTAATCGAGATTGCGACGATGAAAATGAGAAGGACACTATGGAGTATCTTCGATCCATTAGAGAATGGCTGATCATCAAAAGGAGGAAGTTGGCATTAGACGCGGCAAAAAACCTCAATATCGATAGCATCGACGCACTTATAGAAATACAGAAGAGGATTGAGACGATTGATCTAATGATTAGCGACGAGATCATGGCGACGGATCTTAAAACCTGGAAAAGCATACGGTCGCTAATGTAATCACTGTACCGACCTCCAGCGACCGTTTGAGCAACTAAAGAAGCTCTAAGCTCTCATGTTTTTACAGCGTTTTGACACCTAGGAAGTAACCAGCCAAGTGTCACTTTCCATTTAATTTTGTTCTTCCTCACTTTCTATGATTCAATTCGATCAGGACAGGTTTCTTTCGCAATCGATGGCGAAAACCATTGCCGCCGCTACCGCGGACTAGTATTGCGCCGCCGGTCTCACAAAGACATAATAACAAGAGCTTCAAAAGTGACCAAACGGCTGAGCAGATGCCATTTTAGCGATCGAGCGCTCCAGAGCCTCATGCGGTTTCCCGCGATAGGTATCCAAGCTCCCTGATACCATTGATTGTCACGCAGGCATTCACATCCGATAGTTTGTAGCGCATCCGAGAAATGTGCGCGTCTTCAGCGCCGTTTTGCGGGCCCGCCACCCGATCACCTAGCTCTCCTCTGGCTGTCAAAACGAGCACAGGAATGGTCTACCCCCTCGCCCGCAATCTCCGCACCAACGTCAAACCGTCACCGTCGGGAAGTTGACGGTCGAGCACCAGGACATCACGCACATTGTCTTTCAGTATGGCATTGGTGCGCCGATCGTTTAGCGGTTACGCTTTAATGGAGCAGCGATCGAAACAACGCCCAGTGACCGCCATGCCTTTCAAACACAATGCTGCCCGCCATCATCGCATCGTCAAGATGAAGTTCAAGGTGACGAACTAGGCGGAGTACGAGGCTGGACGTCGACTGAGGGCACGATCCTTCGGGGCGCAACAGACCGAGGTCACGATCGGCAGCGCCGTCCTTAACCGCATGCTTGCGTGCGCACGCCCGAACTCCGTTCGTCGCGTGACAACCACCGCATAAACGACGGCATCAGAGATCCGAGCCCGAAAAAATCCCGATCCCCGCACCAGCGCTGATCTTGTGTTCATTTGCGTCGTGATTTCATCGTTCTTTTTTCCTGCATTTCGTCGCGACCCTGCCTCGCTATCGCAAATTCGTCAGTCAGTTCCCCGGGGATTGAATGGATCAGCCTCAAGTGCAAATCTGGATCAAAGCGTTGTGAAACTGGATAGCGCTGTCTATCAGGAACGTTCGCTGCTCGCTCAGCGGACCATACCCGACATGCCGCCCAAATCATATTGAACCATAGTATAATATCCAGGGCCTTCATTCCTCATCGAAAGCAGGTCAATATGCCCTGACATCAAGGGGTGCCTTGCGAATCACGGCACCCCAAATGCAGACGAGGAAACGGCAATTTCGCCCAGATGGCAACCACCGTTGGGCGGCATTTCAGCGTAGATATGGGGATCAATGCAATGCACATGAACCGCACAGCTATGTTCTCGGTAATCGCGATGGGGTTGCTATCGACAGCTGCTATTGAGAAGGCATCTGCCTTGCAGCACACCGCGCGTGCAATGGTCGTAAATATTGCGAGCGATGATGATTTGACGGCGATTGATGAAGATGACACGGCAGGCATTGACTCCCGAGACAACGACGACCAAGGCGATGATGATGAAAGTGGGCAACTCGGCAGCGACTATGACCTCGGCGGCCACGACTAACTCGCTTGTGGACCTATCGGGCAGCAGGCACCATCCTGGACCAAGGCACCTCATGGAGATTCTAGGTGTCGGCCCACTGAGAGCAACCGCTGTCCTTTCCGCAATCCGCGATCCGCATGATTTTCCAAGGCCAGGGATGTTGCGGCTTGGTTAGATCTGGTGCCGCGGCAGTATTCGACCGGAGGGAAGCAGAACCTCTTGGGTATCAGTGAACGCTGCAATAACTGTCTTCGGTGCCTAATCATCCATAGAGCAAGGATCGTCTCGGTGTCTGGATCGTATTGATGAAGTTAGGTGCCGCATACTTGCGTCAGGTCGCGGTTAGCCCTGTCGCTGTACTGGTAGTTAAGGCCAGACAGATTGCGAGGTTCGAGGTGATGACGAAACAGTTGATCGGCATTCTGTAAATTCTGGTTGAAAGCGGGCTGCTTGTCCGAAGAAGTTATCTAGATGCGCCCTTGTCCTATCGGTGGCAATTTCAGCGGATTGGGTGCTCGCATTCGCCATCCATATATATTGCTTACGGATTCTTCTTCAGCCAGGGATTCGCTTTCCGGATCTGCTCGGCAGATTCCCCGATCGAGCGGCTATACCAGTGCCTCCATACAAGTTCAAAGTCGCGTCCCACCACCCGATATACTTGTCGCCAAACATCAGCACGTCGTCACCGCAGACCACGAGAAGGTCACATAGCTAAGAGTCGTGAATATAAAGATGGGACTATACTAGGGTTCAATATGATTTGCGCAGGGAATGGGATACGGGTCCTTGCCCCGCCGTTGCACGTCCCCCATTGTATAGCCGCCAGCCCTGTCGCCGCGATCACCCAAGAGCTTGACGGGGCTCATACTTTGGTCGGAATTAGTGCAGGGATCAAATTTGAAGGCTTTCCATCTATGCAGCGGCGATTGACGCGAAGTTGATTGAAACAGCGCGCCGCGCAAACAAAACCCTACTTCCGCCATCGCATGGCCTTGTATGGCATCAGATTCGATCCCGGCAGCTCAATGCCAAACCATCGAATTTTTGCCCTTAAACCAAAGCCTCGTTTTAGGCGATAGAGGCGGCGGCATCAGGCCCTCAAGTTGAAATTGCGGAAAAATCTCAAACTCGGCGACGGGTTTTGTTCGGTCATCCGTTTAACCCGCGGAGAACCTGCTCAGAGACCCGTCTGACGGGAGTTTATTGTGACTACGACTCACTGCGGTCCGGTACAGGAGAGTGAAATTGATCCCATCTTTCAAGACGCTAGCAGACCGGGGACGGGATATCCGGCGCTCTGCATTCCTCGCCCTGATGTTGGTTTTGGCAGGCGTTGTTGCCGTGAGTCCAGCTCAAGCGCAGGGCTCTCCTGAAAAGAGAATAGCGTTTGTCGTCGGCAACGCGGCTTACAAGGCTGGCGCCTTGGCRACGCCTGCCAATGACGCCGGCCTCATTGCGCAGACGCTTCAAGCCGCCGGCTTCGATGTGATCGGCGCGCGCGACCTCGATCAGAATGGGTTGCGCGACGCGATGAGGGACTTTCTGACGAAAGCGAACGCGTCAGGCCCCAACACCGCCGTCTTCGTCTATCTGGCGGGCTACGGGGTGCAATATCAGGGCGACAACTATTTCGTTCCTGTCGATGCGCAAATGGCCAATGCCACCGATGTGCCAGTCGAGGCGCTGCGGATTACGGACTTCACCAAGTCGCTTGCATCGCTGAACAATCGCGGCAGTATCGTCGTGCTCGATGCGGCGAGAGCCAATCCATTTGTTCAGTCCAATCAGCCGCTCGCGGGTGGTCTGGCGCTGGTCGATCCGGATGCCAATCAACTGATCGCCTTCAATGCGGCGCCCGGAACGGTCGCGCCGCAGGAGGCCGGCCCTTACGGCTCCTATGCCCATGCGCTGGCGGAAATGATACGTGTCGGCGGGCTCCCGCTCGATGATGTGTTCGATCGGACGCGACTGCGGGTTAGCGATCTGACCAAGGGCGCACAGATTTCCTGGGATGCTTCCAAGTTCAAGAACGCCTTYACCTTCTTCGATCGTGGCCCCGATGCGCCCTCRGCCCAGGTCTCCAGCTACGACAATGCCGCGATCCGGACCAAGGCGATCCGCGATTTCGACGAGCGCGAYGCCTACTTCGCCGCACTCGATCGCGATACGCTGCAAGGCTATGAGGATTTCCTGGCCGCTTATCCGAATGATGCCATGGCAAAACGGGTGCGCGCCATCGTTGCCGCTCGCCGCGAGGCAATCACCTGGCGCGAAACCTGGCGTGCCGATACRCCCGAGGCCTACTGGTCTTACCTGAGGCGCTATCCACGCGGTCCCCATGTGTGGGATGCGCGCCGGCGTCTCGATCATTTCGAGGCAGCGCTTGAGCCACCGCCATCGTTTGCCGTGATCGAGTATGACGTACCGCCGCCACCACCGCCGGAAATCGTCTATGTCGATCGGCCCGTGCTTTATTTCGACGATGCCGATTTCGGCTATGCGCCGCCGCCGCCTGTCGTCTTTCTGGCCCCGCCGCCGCCGGACTTCGTCGTGCTYGYGCCGCCTGCRYCRGCGGTCGATCTCTATGTCTTGCCKGAGCCGGTTTACGTTCCCGTGCCGGAATGGGTCGAACCRCCCCGCGATATCGCGCCGCCGGAAAACAACGTCATCTTCAACAACATCCACAATACTGTTGTGAACAACACGGTGGTCAACAACAACACKACCGTCAACGAGAACGGTGCCGCTCCGGCAGCGCCAGGSYTGACGACGGGGCAGAAGTTGGTCGGAGCTGCCGTCATTGCCGGCGCAGGTGCTGCGGCACTGCATGTTGCCTTGCCGCCCTCGGTGCAGAAGAAGGCTGCGGTTCTGCAGAAGCAGAATCCCGCCGCTGTCGTCAAAACCGCGCCGGGGGCTGCTCCTGCCGTAACGCCGTCGGCCCAGCCGCAAGCGCAGACGGGAAATGCCGCTCATGCGYTKCCSGGTGCMAATGGCCAACCACTGCCGGCTGCCGGCAAGTTGCCGACCACACCCGGTGCCACACAGGCGCAAAAACCTCAGATCGCACCGAACGCCGTGCAAAATCCGGCCGTCGCGACTCAGCCAGGCCAAGCGGCCACGAATGGCAATGCCCATGCCCTTCCGGGAGCCAATGGTCAGCCGCTGCCGGCAGGTGGCAAGCTTCCGGTTACTCCCGGTGCGGCTCAGGCAACCCAGCCTAAGCCCGGCCAGCCGGGCTCGAATGCCAATGCGCATGTGCTTCCYGGTTCCAAGGCGCAACCCTTGTCGCCTGCCGGCAACGCGCCTTCGGTGAAGGGGCAAAATCCGATTGCCAAAACCCCTGTACCTCCGGCTGTTCCCGGCGCAACGCCGAACTCCGTTGCCGCCGCACCGAAGCCCAATGCGCACGGGCAAGCAGTGAAGCCGGCGTCGCCTACCATTGCCGCCAAGGTTCCGCCGAAGCCGAAGGCCGTTATCAACAGCCGGCCGCCGCAAGTCAGCAGCCAGCCTCGCGTTGTTGCACAGCCGCCTCGGCAGGTTAATCCCGCGGTCTCGCAGCAACCACGGCCGATGCCGCATGCTGCCGTTCAGGCGAGAGCGCCGGCGGCAGTGCAGCAGGCTCAACCTAGGCCTCAGCCTCAGGCTCAGCCGAGGCCGCAACCGCAGCCCCAACCCAAGATCGTGCAACAGAAGCCACTTGCGCCTCCGCCGCAGAAGCCGCCGGAAAAGAAGAAGTGCGGCGAGCCCGGCCTACCTGCATGCCACTGATCCCCGCATGTCAGTAATCGACGATATCGGCCAGTCATATGAAGGCCCGCTCCGGCGGGCCTTCTGATTCAGGACGGCCGTCTTACCGATTTGAAGTCATGTGGCGCCAGATCAAAAAGTTGAGGCGGAGGAAGCGGATCTGCGAGACCGTTACGCGCTTTGGCGCTCGGCTTCCGATCGATACTGGCGTATAGGTTGCAGCGGCTTTGGATCCATTGCGAAACAGGCAGGCAAATGAGTGACACCATCATTCTCGAAACCCCGCGGCTCGTTCTGACGATGTGGGATTGCACGGATGCCGCTATGATTCGGCAGCTGCATTCCTCGATCGAAACGACGCGCTACCTGTCGGGCGCCGCTCCCTGGACGATGGAGAAGGCAGAGGAGCGGTTGAAAAGCTGGTTCGATGAACATGCGCGAGACGGCACGACCAAATACAAGATGCTGCGGCGCGACGACGGGTGCTTTATCGGCCGAGCCGGCTTTTCGCGCTTCCAGGAGCGTGGGCGAGGCGAGTTCGAACTCGGCTATTCGCTTCGTCAGGATGCCTGGGGCAACGGCTACGCCACGGAGATCGCCGGCGCACTGGCGAAGTGGTTTTTCAGCCGCGGCTTTGCCGATCGGTTCATCGCATTCACGCACCCGGAAAACGTTGCTTCGCAGCGGGTTCTCCAGAAAATCGGCATGCTGTACGAAGCACCGATCGTCGTCAGCGGCGCTCCGGGACTTTGTTTCAGGATGTCGCGCTAGGAGCAGTTCCGGGAAAAGTGCTCAGCCGAATTCCTTCTGGAATACGCAAGCAATAAAAAAGAGCGTTTCCGCGTTTCAGAGAACGGCGAAAACGCTCTGAAAGGAGGTGCCTCTTAGCGGATGCGCTTGGCGGCCGGTTCTGGCACCAGTTCGCCGTTCAGGCGGCGATCGAGATAGTCTTCGCATTCGCCGAGCAACGTTTCGACCTGGCCGTTGAAGAAGTGGTTGGCACCCGACACGACCTTGTGCGTGATCAGGATGCCCTTCTGGGTCTTCAGCTTCTCGACGAGACCGTTGACGTCCTTTTCCGGAGCGACCTTATCGGCATCGCCGTTGATGATCAGGCCGGAAGACGGGCAGGGCGCCAGGAAGGAGAAGTCGTAGATATTCGGCTGCGGCGCGATTGACATGAAGCCTTCGATCTCCGGGCGGCGCATCAGCAGCTGCATGCCGATCCAGGCGCCGAAGGAGTAGCCGGCGACCCAGCAGCTTTTCGAATCAGGGTGCAGGCTCTGCACCCAGTCGAGCGCCGATGCTGCGTCGGAGAGCTCGCCGGCGCCGTGATCGAATTCGCCCTGGCTGCGGCCGATGCCACGGAAGTTGAAGCGAAGAGTGGTGAAACCGCGCTTCTGGAACATATAGAAGAGCTGGTAGACCACCTGATTGTTCATCGTGCCGCCGAACTGCGGATGGGGATGAAGAATGATGGCGATCGGGGCGCTTTTTTCCTTCGAGGGCTGATAGCGGCCTTCGAGGCGGCCTGCGGGGCCGTTAAAAATAACTTCGGGCATCGATACTCCGGCTCTTCTTTTTCTGCGTTCAAACCCAACGGCACGCAGCAAGTTGACTTGACGAATGCGCTCAAGTTTTCTAAAACGCAGTTTAGAACAATTCGAAACTTGATGCGGTGTTCCGCGCGTTGCCTGTTCAACGCTGTGTGGAACGTGTCATAAGGCATGCCCGGCTGAAATTTCAAGGAAAATGAGCCAGGCAGACAAAGCAACATGCAGGCAGGAAGACGATCATGGCGACGACGCGCCTTTATCTCGACTGGAATGCCACTGCGCCCCTTCATCCGGCGGCGCGGGATGCAATGCTACGTGCGATGGATATTCAGGGCAACCCCAATTCCGTGCATGGGGAAGGTAGAGCCGCCCGCGCTGCCGTCGAGGCTGCACGTCGCCAGGTGGCGAGCCTTACGGGTGCCGAATCCGCTCATGTCGTCTTTACCAGCGGCGCCACTGAGGCGGCCAATATGGTGCTGACGCCGGAATTCCGCATGGGGCGCACGCCACTTGTGGTCAGCCACCTCTATATGTCTGCGGTTGAGCATCCCGCTGTTCGCGAGGGTGGACGATTTCCGAAAGCTGGAATCAGAGAGATTCCGGTGACATCGGGCGGTGTCGTTGATCTTGCCGCGCTGGAAACGACGCTGTCGGCCCATGATAAAGCCGCAGGGATGCCGATAGTCGCGATCATGCTCGCCAACAACGAGACCGGAATCCTGCAGCCCGTTGCGGAGGCGTCGCGGATCGTTCAAGCCGCTGGCGGTCTCTTCGTCGTCGACGCGGTTCAGGCGGCCGGTCGTGTGCCCGTCGACATCAATGCCATCGGGGCGGATTTTCTCATCGTATCCTCACACAAGATCGGCGGCCCTAAGGGCGCGGGTGCGCTCGTCTCGCGCGGAGAGGTGCTGATGCCCAAGCCGCTCATCCATGGCGGCGGCCAGGAAAAGGGCCATCGTTCGGGTACGGAAAACACTTTGGCAATCATCGGTTTTGGTGCGGCAGCGGAGGCGGCCGTTGCAGACCTCGACGGTCGGAATGCCGAGATCGGCGCGCTGCGGGATCGGCTCGAAGAAGGCATGCAGCTCGCGGCGTCTGACGTCATTATTCACGGCAAGGATGGCCCGCGCGTCCCGAATACCAGCTTCTTCACCTTGCCGGGTCTGAAATCCGAGACCGGACAGATTGCCTTCGATCTCGAAGGCGTCGCCATTTCGGCCGGATCGGCCTGCTCGTCAGGCAAAGTCGGCGAAAGCCACGTGCTCATGGCGATGGGATGCGATCCGAAGCTCGGAGCGCTTCGCATTTCGTTGGGTTCCACCACGAGCGCTGAGGATGTCGATCGTGCCATTGCGGCTTTCGCCCGCATCGCCGGCCGGCGCAAACTGGCAGGTGCCGCGGCCTGACGGCCACAAATTTGCGGAAATGGAAATTTCCGCTTGCCAAGTGGGCTGAAAAGTCCCTTTTGGCCGACTACATAGGGGGCAGACATAAGTCTGCCGCTACGTTGACAAGCTGCCGGACCTTGGATCCGGCGAGATTGGAGAACGAAATGCCTGCAGTCCAGGAAACAGTCGATCAGGTTCGCCAGATCGATGTGGACCAGTACAAGTATGGTTTCGAGACCACGATCGAGGTGGAAAAGGCTCCCAAGGGTCTTTCCGAGGATATCATCCGCTTCATCTCCGCTAAGAAGCAGGAGCCGGAGTGGATGCTGGAGTGGCGCCTCGAAGCCTATCGTCGTTGGTTGACGCTTGAAGAGCCCACATGGGCGCGTGTCGACTATCCGAAGATCGATTTCAACGACATTCACTATTATGCCGCTCCGAAGAAATTCGCCGGTCCGAAGTCGCTCGACGAGGTCGATCCGGAACTTCTGAAGACCTATGAGAAGCTCGGCATTCCGCTGCGCGAGCAGGAAATTCTCGCCGGCGTCGAGAAGCCGAAGATCGCCGTCGATGCAGTGTTCGATTCCGTTTCGGTCGTCACCACTTTCAAGGAAGAGCTGAAGAAAGCCGGCGTTATCTTCATGTCGATCTCGGAAGCCATCCGCGAGCATCCGGATCTGGTGCGTAAGTATCTCGGCTCCGTCGTGCCGACCTCGGATAATTTCTATGCGACGCTGAACTCGGCCGTCTTCACCGATGGTTCCTTCGTTTTCGTGCCGAAGGGCGTTCGTTGCCCGATGGAACTGTCGACTTACTTCCGCATCAACGAGAAGAACACCGGACAGTTCGAGCGCACGCTGATCATCGCCGAAGAAGGGGCCTATGTCTCCTATCTCGAAGGCTGCACGGCGCCGCAGCGCGATGAAAACCAACTGCATGCCGCAGTCGTCGAGCTGGTTGCGCTTGACGATGCCGAAATCAAGTATTCGACCGTCCAGAACTGGTATCCGGGCGACAAGCAAGGCAGGGGCGGCATCTACAATTTCGTCACCAAGCGTGGCGATTGCCGCGGCCATCGCTCCAAGATCTCCTGGACGCAGGTCGAAACCGGCTCAGCGATCACCTGGAAGTATCCGTCCTGCATCCTGCGCGGCGACGACAGCCGTGGCGAGTTCTATTCGATCGCGGTGTCGAACGGCCACCAACAGGTCGACAGCGGCACCAAGATGATCCATCTCGGCAAGAACACGTCCAGCCGCATCATCTCGAAGGGCATCGCTGCCGGCGTTTCGCAGAACACCTATCGCGGTCAGGTCTCGGCGCATCGCCGCGCGACCAATGCCCGTAACTTCACGCAGTGCGACTCGCTGCTGATCGGCGACAAGTGCGGCGCGCATACGGTGCCTTACATCGAGGCGAAGAATTCCTCCGCGCAGTTCGAGCACGAAGCGACGACGTCGAAGATCTCCGAAGACCAGCTGTTCTACTGCCTGCAGCGGGGCATTCCCGAGGAAGCGGCGATCGCACTGATCGTCAACGGCTTCGTCAAGGAAGTGCTGCAGGAGCTGCCGATGGAATTTGCCGTCGAAGCGCAGAAGCTGATCGGCATCTCGCTTGAAGGCAGCGTCGGCTGACATCCACGAAACAAAATTAGCTTTGGCGCGCCACGCGCGCCGCACACTCATTCCTGCGATAGGATACTAAAATGCTTGAGATCAAGAACCTGCACGCCCGCATCGCCGAAGACGGCACAGAAATCATCCGTGGCCTGAACCTGACGGTGAAGGCGGGCGAAGTTGCCGCTATCATGGGCCCGAATGGCTCGGGCAAGTCGACGCTGTCCTATATTCTTGCCGGCCGCGACGACTACGAAGTGACCGAGGGTGACATTCTCTATAACGGCGAAAGCATCCTGGAACTCGACGCCGCCGAGCGTGCTGCCAAGGGCATCTTCCTGGCCTTTCAGTATCCGGTCGAAATCCCCGGCGTTGCCACCATGCAGTTCCTGAAGGTGGCGCTGAACGAGCAGCGCAAGGCACGAGGCGAAGACGAGCTGACGACGCCGGATTTCCTGCGCCGCGTCAAGGATTCCGCCGCCAAGCTGCAGATCAACATGGACATGCTGAAGCGCCCGCTCAACGTCGGCTTCTCCGGCGGTGAAAAGAAGCGCGCCGAAATCCTGCAGATGGCGCTGCTGGAGCCGCAGCTTTGCGTGCTTGACGAAACCGACTCCGGCCTCGACATCGATGCGCTGAAGATCGTTGCCGATGGCGTCAATGCGCTACGCTCTCCGGATCGTGCCGTGATCGTCATTACGCACTATCAGCGCCTGCTCGACTACATCGTTCCGGACACCGTTCACGTTCTCTACAAGGGCCAGGTGATCAAGTCCGGCGACAAGACGCTGGCCCATGAACTCGAAGCCAACGGTTATGCCGACATCATCGGAGCTGCAGCCTGATCGAGGCGGAAAGGACACGTCGATGAACATTCAGACGACGAACCGCCTGACGTCAGCAGAAACGGCGCTGATCGAGGCATATAACGAACAGCTTGGCGATCTGCCGGGTGATGGCGACGTGTTCGCCGTCCGCGACCGCCTGCTGGACGAACTGAAGACGGAAGGCCTGCCAACGCGCCGCGTCGAGGCCTGGCACTATACCGATTTCAAGAATCTGCTGCGGCTGGTGCCGAGCGACATCGGTAAGGGTCTCGTCGAGGCTCTCCCGGCGACGGTCGAAGGCTCCTCCGTTCTCGCGGTTCTGCAGGGCAAGGCAAGCGAGAAGGCTGCCGTCAAGGCTTTGACGGTCGGACGCTACGCCGACAGCCTGATCAATGGCACGGCTGCGGCCGGGCTCGAAGCGCTCGACAAGGATGACGCCATCGGGCGCATCAATGCGAGCTTCGTGCGCGATGGTTATGTCATCGATATTCCTGCCGGCACCGAACTCGAGGCGCCTCTGGAAGTGCAGTTCATCCATGCCGGCGGCCAGATCCATAGCCGCCTGCCGGTTTCCTTCGGTGCCGATGTCAAGGCAACCTTTATCGAGCGCCATCAGGCGGTTGAAGGCGCTGCCGCACTCGTCTCTTCCGTGAGCGAAGTCACGATCGGCAAAGGTTCCGAAATCACCTGGATTATCCTGCAGGAGCAAGGCAGCGAAGACACCCATCTTGGCCAGCTCCGCATCGATCTCGGAGAAGATGCCAAGCTGAAGCTGTTTGTCATCAATGCCGGCGGCAAGCTCGTACGTCAGGAACTGTACATCAAGGTAACAGGCGAAGGCGCAGATCTGACGCTTCGCGGCATCAATCTGCTCGGTGGTGATGCCCATACGGACGTGACGATGGTGCTTGGCCATGACGTTCCGAACACCGGTTCCACGGAAGTTATCCGCAACGTAGTGTTCGATCGCGCTCGCGGCGTCTTTCAGGGCATGATCCGGGTCGCACCGGATGCGCAGAAGACCGACGCCAAGATGGCCTGCAACACGCTGCTGATGTCCGACGATGCCGAGTTTTCGGTGAAGCCCGAACTCGAAATCTTCGCCGACGACGTTCAGTGCGGTCACGGCGCGACGGTTGCCGATATCGACAAGAACCATCTCTACTATCTAATGGCGCGTGGCATTCCCGAGAGCAAGGCTCGCGCTATGCTGGTCAACGCTTTCGTTGCCGAGATCGTCGAGGAACTGGAAGACGAAGCCCTGGTCGAGGCGCTGGAAAGCGTTATCTCCGCCTGGCTGGAAAAGCACGCCTGATTGGAGGCAAAGCTCGTGGACAAGATCGTGCCGGCAACAGCCTATGACGTCGAAGCTATTCGCCGGGATTTCCCGATCCTGGCGAAAACGGTGCATGGCAAACCGCTGGTCTATCTCGACAACGGCGCCTCCGCGCAGAAGCCGCAGGTCGTTATTGACGCGATTTCCCATGCCTATTCGAACGAGTATGCGAATGTGCATCGCGGCCTGCACTTCCTGTCCAATGTGGCCACGGAAGCCTATGAAGCGGCACGCGAAAAGGTACGTCGCTTCCTGAATGCGCCGTCGGTCGACGATATTGTCTTTACCAAGAACTCGACCGAGGCGATCAACACGGTCGCCTATGGCTGGGGCATGCCGAAGATCGACGAGGGCGATGAGATAGTCGTCTCCATCATGGAGCATCACTCTAATATCGTTCCATGGCATTTCATCCGGGAACGGCAGGGCGCCAAGCTGGTCTGGGTGCCCGTCGACGACGAGGGTGCATTCCATATCGAGGATTTCGAGAAGAGCCTCACGGAGCGCACGGAGCTTGTCGCCATCACGCATATGTCGAATGCGCTGGGAACAGTCGTTCCGGTGAAGGAAGTGTGTCGAATCGCCCATGAGCGCGGCATTCCCGTGCTGATCGACGGCTCACAGGGCGCAGTGCATATGCCCGTCGACGTGCAGGATATCGATTGCGACTGGTATGTCATGACCGGTCACAAGCTTTACGGTCCTTCGGGTATCGGCGTGCTCTACGGCAAGAAGGAACGGCTTGCCGAGATGCGGCCGTTCCAAGGCGGTGGCGAGATGATTTTCGACGTCACCGAGGAAAACGTTACCTACAACGAGCCGCCGCATCGCTTCGAGGCGGGAACGCCGCCGATCGTGCAGGCCATCGGCCTTGGCTACGCGCTCGACTATATGGACAGCATCGGCCGCGAGGCGATTGCGCGACACGAGGCAGATCTAGCCGCTTACGCGGCGGAACGGCTGCGGGATATCAATTCCCTGCGCGTTATCGGCACGGCGCCCGGCAAGGGCGGCATCTTTTCCTTTGAGCTTGCCGGAATTCATTCCCACGACGTTTCAATGGTGATCGACCGGCAGGGTGTTGCCGTTCGCGCCGGTACCCATTGTGCCCAGCCGCTCTTGAAACGCTTCGGGGTCACCTCCACATGCCGTGCATCGTTCGGCATGTACAATACGCGCGCCGAGGTGGATGCCTTGGCGGATGCACTGGAATATGCACGGAAATTCTTTGCCTGAGGAGGCAAGTGATGTCACTCGACGAAAGCGAACAAAAGATTGACGTGCGTGAAGGGATCGTGCACTCCAGCATTCCCGAGGATGAGTTGGCACGCCTGAGCGACGACGTCATCTCGGCGCTGAAAACGGTCTACGATCCGGAAATTCCCGCTGATATCTTCGAACTGGGCCTGGTCTACAAAATCGACATCGAAGACGACCGCATGGTGAAGATCGTCATGACCTTGACCGCTCCCGGTTGCCCGGTCGCCGGTGAAATGCCGGGCTGGGTTGAAAATGCAGTCGGTGCCGTCGAAGGCGTTTCCGGCGTCGACGTCAGCATGACCTTCGATCCGCCATGGACGCCGGATCGTATGTCCGAAGAAGCACAGGTTGCGGTCGGCTGGTATTGAAGGTTTAAGCCGCCGGCTTTACATTGAGACTCGAAGCGCTGGATCTTGACCCCGGTTGCATTTCAGTAGGCATCGGATGATCCGAAAACCGGACCCACTTTTCGGGCCGATGCCAGAGGAGAATGAGCCCATGGGCTTTGCAGTCATGAGCATGACGGATGCGGCGGCAGCCCGCGTCAAAGCGATCGTCGAAAATTCAGGTCCTGATGCCAAGGGCGTTCGCGTCGGCATCAAGAAGGGCGGCTGTGCCGGGATGGAATATACCATCGACCTAGTGACCGAGCCGAATGCGAAGGACGATCTGATCGAGCATGATGGTGCCCGGGTTTGGGTCGAGCCGTCGGCCGTGCTTTATTTGCTCGGCACCCAAATGGGCTTCGAGATCACGACTCTCCGGTCGGGGTTCACCTTCACCAATCCGAACCAGACCTCAGCCTGCGGTTGCGGCGAATCCGTTGAATTGAAGCCCGCAGATCTTGCCGCCCTGGCTGCTCAGCGTCAGGCCGCACAACCCGCGTAAAGCGGACGTTGCCGTATTTCACCACGATGCGTTTCGTGCTTTGATGGAAGCACGCCCAGGTTTTCTCCGCCGCCTCCTTGGCTGCCGCTCGACCGGATAACCGCCAAGGCGCGCGACGGGGGATGTTATGGCCGCATCGGCGTGGGCTTACACATTGATACCGGCAGGCGCGGCGATCGCCGGTGCTGCCGTCGCGGTGAACACGCGGCCGGGGCCAAATCTCGTCAGCGCAATCCAGCATTTTGCTGCAGGCGTCGTGTTTGCGGCAGCCGCCGGTGAAATCCTACCCGATGTGATGCATCGCGGCTCTCCCTTGGCGACGGTTATCGGCGGTGCGATCGGCGTCGGCGTCATGCTGCTGGTCAAACAGCTGGAAAATTGGGCCAAAGGACCGGTGGGCCTGCTCGCGGCTATCGGCATCGACATCCTGATCGATGGCCTCGTGCTCGGTATCGGCTTTGCGGCCGGCCCGAAGGTCGGGCTGCTGCTGACGATCGCCTTGACGATCGAGGTATTGTTCCTTGGGCTGACCGTTGCAAACGAGCTTGGCGACAGCGTTCGCTCCCGCGCGAGGATCGTCGCGATCACGGCGGCGCTTACGCTCCTGCTACCGATAGGCGCTTTACTTGGAACTCCTATCGCTTCCCTGCCGGATCCCATTCTGACCGGGTTCTTCGCGTTCGGGCTGATTGCGCTTCTCTATCTCGTCACCGAGGAGTTGCTGGTCGAAGCGCATGAAACACCTGACCGTCCCTGGGTGACGGCCATGTTCTTCGCAGGCTTTCTCATCCTGCTCCTGCTGGAAGAGGCGATCGGCTAGGCGACAGAAGCATGTCCGCTTTTCCTGAAATTGCTCGACGGGTGGATTTTCCAGATCTCAGTTTGCCGCTGGTACCGGCGTCAGCTTGAGGCCGAGCGCCCTGACGACTTTCAGGATCGTCGCGAATTCCGGGTTTCCGTCGCCGCTCAACGCGCGATAGAGCGCGGAGCGGTTCATGCCGACATCCTTGGCGAGCTTGCTCATATTACGGGTGCGCGCCACTTCGCCCAATGCCTTAGCGATCGAGGACGGATCGTCCGTTTCGAAGGCGGCGGCGATGTAGCTGTCGGGATTGTCCACGTCGAAGGAATTCTCCTCGTTCATTGTCATAAGCCTTTCCGTATGAGCCAGTCACGGACGATCTTGGGCTCGTCCGGATGGAGGTCGTGGCCGATAGGTAGTTTGTGGTCGCTGACGTCAGCACCGGCCTTTGTGAATTGTTGGCTGACGAGATCCGCGTCACCGGGCGTCCGGCGCTGATCATATTCGCCTGAGATGATCAGGATCGGCAACGCTGTCAGTAACGGCAAATCTGCATCGGGTGCCGGTGAAAGGGGCCGCAGCAGAATCGCGGCCGAGACGATCGGGGGGATGTGCCGAAGGAGCGAGGCGGCCATGATGGCTCCGTTGGAGAAACCAAGCAAAACAGGCAGTCGCGCAAGCAGCGTTCGCTCCATCGCTCTCTCGATGAAATGACAGAGGTGCTCCGTCTGTCTGTCGAGATCCGTGTGATCCAGGCTGCGATCGGGATTGCGGCGAAAGAAGGCGAAGCCACCCTCCCATTCGATCCCGCCGCGCAGCGCCATATACGGACGTTGTGGTGCGACCGCGTCCGCAAATGGGATAAGCGAGGTTTCATTCATACCGCTGCCATGCAGTAAGAGCAGCGGGGGCAACGAGTGCTCCGTTCGCCTGAAGGCGAAATGAAATTCCGGTTGTTCCGGCATAAATCTGAATTCCAGGCCCCGTTGCCTCGTCATGAAAAACGCCGCGCATCCAAAGGACGCGCGGCGTTTTCTTAGACAAGTTTCGCAATAGATTTATGTCGACTGCAGGCGAAGCGACTGAACCGCTTCGCTTTTTCGCAAAAATACTATTCGGCGGCCTCGGCGTAGGACTCGACCGGCGGGCAGGAGCAAATCAGGTTCCTGTCGCCATAGACGTTGTCGACGCGGTTAACCGGCGACCAGTATTTGTCCACGCGGAAGGCACCAGGCGGGTAGCAGGCCTGTTCGCGGGAATAGGGACGATCCCATTCGCCGACGAGGTCTTCCACCGTATGCGGTGCGTTCTTCAGCGGGTTGTTGTCCTTGTCCATGCGACCTTCTTCGATGTCGCGGGCTTCCTGGCGGATTGCCAGCATCGCCTCGCAGAAGCGATCGATCTCGGCCTTCGTTTCCGACTCGGTCGGCTCGATCATCAGCGTGCCGGCAACCGGCCAGCTCATGGTCGGTGCGTGGAAACCGCAATCGATGAGGCGCTTGGCGACATCGTCGACCGTGACGCCGGCGCTTGCGACCAGCGGGCGGGTATCGATGATGCATTCATGCGCGACGCGTCCGGCCTTGGACTTGTAGAGCACGTCATAGGCGCCCTTGAGGCGTGCGGCGATGTAGTTGGCGTTGAGGATCGCCACCTTCGTTGCCTGCGTCAGGCCTTCGCCGCCCATCATCAGGCAGTAGCTCCAGGAGATCGGCAGGATGGAGGCCGAACCGAAGGCTGCTGCCGAGACCGCACCGCTGCGGCCGTCCGTTTCCGGATGGCCGGGCAGGTGAGGTGCCAGATGTGCCTTGACGCCGATTGGGCCCATGCCGGGGCCGCCGCCGCCGTGCGGGATGCAGAAGGTCTTGTGCAGGTTCAGGTGGCTGACGTCGGAGCCGATGTCGCCCGGACGCGAGAGGCCGACCATGGCGTTCATGTTGGCGCCATCAAGATAGACCTGACCGCCATGCTTGTGCACGAGATCGCAGATCTCCTTCACCGTCTCTTCGAAAACGCCATGCGTCGAAGGATAGGTGATCATGCAGCAGGAGAGGTTGTTGGCATATTGCTCGGTCTTGGCGCGGAAATCGGCCATATCGATATCGCCGTTGTCGCTAACCTTGACGACCACGACCTTCATGCCCGCCATCTGCGCCGAGGCCGGATTGGTGCCGTGCGCGGAGGTCGGGATAAGGCAGATGTCGCGATGACTCTGGCCATTGGCAATATGGTAGTTGCGAATTGTCAGGAGGCCGGCATATTCACCCTGCGCGCCGGAGTTCGGCTGCATCGAGAAGGCATCGTAACCTGTCACCGCGCAGAGCTTGTCCGTGAGATCATCGAGCATTTCGCGGTAGCCCAGCGCCTGGTCGACCGGCACGAAAGGATGGATGTCGGAGAACTCCGGCCAGGTGATCGGCAGCATTTCCGCCGTGGCGTTCAGCTTCATGGTGCAGGAGCCGAGCGGGATCATCGAACGGTCGAGCGCCAGGTCGCGGTCCGAGAGACGACGGATGTAACGCGTCATCTCGCTTTCAGCGCGGTTCATGTGGAAGATCGGATGCGTCAGATACTCGCTGGCGCGCAGCAGATCCTTCGGCAGGCGATAGGAAGGCTCGAAGTCTGCGATACGGAAATCCCCGCCGAATGCACGCCATACCGCTTCCAGCGTTGCTGGGCGGGTTCGCTCGTCGAGGCTGATGCCGATCTTCGTTTCGCCGACCTTGCGAAGGTTCACACCTTCGGCAACTGCCGCGCGGAGGATGAGACCCTGCATGTGGCCGACTTCGACCGTGATCGTGTCGAAGAAAGTCTCCGGCTCGACGGTGTAACCGAGCTTTTCCAGACCCTTGGCCGTCAGTACAGCCTTCTGGTGGACCTGCTGGGCGATGGCCTTCAGGCCCTGCGGACCGTGGAAGACCGCATACATGGAGGCCATGACGGCGAGCAGCACCTGGGCGGTGCAGATGTTCGACGTCGCCTTCTCGCGGCGGATGTGCTGTTCGCGGGTCTGCAGCGACAGGCGATAGGCGCGATTGCCACGGGCATCGACCGAAACGCCGACGAGACGGCCGGGCATGGAGCGCTTGATGGCATCCTTGACAGCCATGTAGGCCGCATGCGGGCCGCCGTAACCGACGGGAACGCCGAAACGCTGCGACGAGCCGATGGCGATATCCGCACCCATTTCGCCGGGCGACTTCAGCAGCGTCAAGGCCAGGAGATCGGCTGCCATAATGGCGATCGCACCGGTCTGGTGCAGACGCGCGATCAGGCCGCCGAAGTCGTTGAGGTGACCATGCGTGCCCGGATACTGGAAGATCGCGCCGAAGACATCGACCGGATCCAGATCCGTGAAGGGATTGCCGACGATGACGGTCCAGCCGAGCGGCTCGGCGCGGGTCTGGATGAGCGCGATGGTCTGCGGGTGGCAGGCGGAATCGACGAAGAAAGCCTTCGCCTTGGACTTGGCGACGCGTTCCGCCATCGCCATGCCTTCGGCTGCGGCGGTCGCTTCATCGAGAAGCGAAGCGTTGGCGACATCGAGGCCAGTGAGGTCGCTGATCATCGTCTGGTAGTTCAGCAGCGCCTCGAGGCGGCCCTGGCTGATTTCGGGCTGGTAGGGCGTATAGGCCGTGTACCAGGCCGGGTTTTCCAGAATGTTGCGCTGGATGACCGGCGGCGTGATAGTGCCGTAGTAGCCCTGGCCGATCAGCGAGACGAGAACCTTGTTCTTGTTCGCGGTCTCGCGCAGCCTGTCGAGCGCTTCGCGCTCCGTCATCGGCGCGCCCCAGGAGAGCGGCGTCTTCTGGCGGATGGCCGGCGGCAGCGTCGCGTCGATCAGGCCGTCGAGGCTGTTATAGCCGATGACTTTCAGCATCTCGGTCATCTCCGACGGAGACGGACCGATATGACGACGATTGGCAAAATCGTACGGCTGGTAGTCGGTGAACGTGAATTCCGTAGGCGTCGTCATTATCCGATCAGCTCCTTGTAACCGGATTCATCAAGAAGACCATCAAGATCGCTGACATTCTTCAGCTTGAGCTTGAAGAACCAGCCTGCGCCCATCGGGTCGGAGTTGACGAGTGCCGGATCGGCCGTGATGGCTTCGTTGACTTCAGTGATCTCTCCGTCGAGCGGACAATAGACTTCCGAAGCTGCCTTGACGGATTCGACGGTCGCTGCGTCGCCGCCCTTGGAGAAGCTGGCGCCGACTTCAGGCAATTCCACGAAAACGAGATCGCCGAGCTGTTCGGCGGCATGTGCCGTGATGCCGACAGTTGCGACATCGCCTTCAACCTTCAGCCACTCGTGTTCTTCGGTGAATTTCAGCATGGGTAATCCTCTCTGGAAAAGACGTTCAACGTTTGTAGGTAGGCTTGATGAAAGGCAGGGCGCTAACGACGAGCGGCAGATACTTGCCACGCACTTCGGCATAAACGACGGTGCCAGGCGCGGTGAGTGCGGTCGGCACATAGCCCATGGCAACCGGGGATTCGACGCTCGGGCCGAAGCCGCCCGAGGTGACCTCGCCGATTTCGGTCTTGCCTTCGGCGTCGGCATAAAGCTTGGCGTGGCTGCGCACCGGCGCCTTGCCCTCGGGCTTCAGGCCGACACGACGACGCGAGGTGCCGCCATCGAGTTCACCGAGAATGCGAGTCGCGCCGGGGAAATTGCCTGTACGGGCGCCACCGGTCTTGCGGGCCTTCTGGATGGCCCATTCGAGCGCGCCTTCGATTGGGGACGTCGTCTGGTCGATATCGTTGCCATAGAGGCAGAGACCGGCTTCGAGGCGCAGCGAGTCACGGGCACCGAGGCCGATCGGCTGCACATCCGGATGTTCCAGTAAGCGCTTGGTGATATCCTCGGCCTTGTCAGCAGGCACGGAGATCTCGAAGCCGTCTTCGCCGCTATAGCCGGAGCGAGATACCAGGCAGGAGACGTCGTGGAGGCGACAATGGCGTACGTCCATGAACTTCATATAGGCGATGTCGGCCCAAAGCTCGGCGAGAACGTCGACGGCGCGCGGCCCCTGCAGCGCAATGAGGGCGCGATCAAGTAAGGTAATCTCGCAACTGTCGCCGATATGGTCTTGAAGATGCTTGAGATCCTGCTCTTTGCAGGCAGCGTTGACGACGACGAAAAGATAGTCGTCCATATGGGTGATCATCAGGTCGTCGAGGATGCCGCCCTTGTCATCGGTGAAGAAGCCGTAACGCTGGCGGTTCTCGGCGAGGCCGAGAATATCGACCGGCACGAGGCTTTCCAGCGCCAGCGCCGCATCCTCATATTTGCCGGAACGGGCGCGGATCGTCACCTGGCCCATGTGGGAGACGTCGAACAGGCCGGCGGAAGCGCGGGTCCAGAGATGCTCCTTCATGACGCCGGCGGGATACTGCACGGGCATGTCGTAACCGGCAAACGGCACCATGCGGGCGCCGAGCGATACATGCAGGTCGTGAAGCGGTGTTTTCTTGAGGGCAGCGGTCTCGTCCAAATGACGCCTCCGGGTTTTGCGCTTGTCTCGAAGCGCAGAGCTCACAATTTCGGCGCGGTTGCGCCTGACGATGAGCCCCCTCTGTCTGTTTTGCCTGAGATTGTTATCCCTTCGGCGAACGCTTTCGCGCTTCTCTCCAGAGTTCCGTCTGCCCCTTGCTGGTCCTTTGGCCTGAGAGTTTCCGGGGCGGTTGCTCCTTCGGCACCGGCTTGCGCCGGATTCTCCCAACAAGGTCGAGTGCCATTATCCGGTCCCGGCCAGAGATGGCAAGGGGCAAGTGTCGCCGCTGAACAAATTTTTGTCGCGCCGATCAATCCTGCGTTTCGCAACGATTACGGGCCTTTGCAACTGGCATGGGAGAGGCTATCCCTTCTGCTCGATTGAGGACCGGGCAGGAGACGCAGATGAACCGCAACCATGCCGCTGCAATGTTGATTTCTGTTGCAGCTTTTTCGCTTTCTACGAGTGCTGCGATCGCACAGGACAGCGGTGCAATGAAGTCCATGCCGGGGATGCATATGGATGCCGGTCCCGCACCCTCCGGCTCTGCTGCCGGCAAGCTCGGCGATCTCGACATCAGCGGTGGTTATGTTCGCGCCATGCTTCCGGGTCAGCCGGTCGGCGGCGGCTATATTACCATCCACAATGGCGGCAAGACGGACGACAAGCTGGCATCGGTCACCTCATCGGCGGCGGGCAAGGTCGAGCTGCATGAGATGAAGATGGAAGGCGAGATCATGAAGATGCGCGAAATCAAGGACGGGATCGCCATTCCGGCGGGTGCGACCGTGACGCTTGCGCCGAACACGATGCATATGATGTTCAAACAGGTGAAGACGCCTTTCAAGAAGGGAGGCACGGTGCCTGTCATGCTGATGTTCGACAAGGCCGGAATGGTCGATCTCAACCTGCCTGTCGTATCAGCCAAAGGGAACTGAGCCAGAAAAATATCCGGCCCGGACAATTCCAGTTTCCACTTTTCCTCGAAATGCTCTAAAGCCACGTCAAAAGGCCGGAAACTTCCGGCCGCGGGCAGATGTCCCGTCACTTGAATTAGCGCGATTCCATCCAGCAAGCGTTTGGCATTCTCGGATCGCGCTACGGCGTTTGAAAGAAGAAGAATGGCCGGGATTGAACATATACAGGTCGAGCCTGACGAAGCCGGCATGCGCCTCGACCGCTGGTTCAAGGTGCATTTCCCAGGGCTTGGCTTCGGGCAACTGCAGAAGCTGATGCGCTCCGGACAGGTGCGCGTCGATGGTGGCCGCGTCAAGACCGATGCGCGCGTGCAGCCGGGGCAGATCGTCCGCATACCGCCGCTCGACGTGGATTCCAAGGATGCCAAGAGCGGCCCCATCGCTGGAAAAGACTTGAAGCACGCCGGCGATGCCGAACTCCTGTCGCGCATGCTGCTGCATGAAGACGAGAAGGTCTTTGTGCTGAACAAGCCTGCAGGGCTTGCGGTGCAGGGCGGCTCCGGCCTTACCCGCCATATCGACCAGATGCTGGAGGCTTGGACGAGCAAAAAGGGCGAAAAGCCTCGCCTCGTTCATCGTCTCGACCGAGACACGTCGGGCGTCTTGGTGATCGCCCGCACCCGCGGCGCAGCCCAGAAGCTGACGGCCGCCTTCCGCGAGCGTGACACCAAGAAGACCTATTGGTCGCTGGTCAAAGGCGTACCGCGCAAGCATGAAGACAAGATCTCGACCTGGCTGGTGAAGGAGGCGACAGCCGATGGCGACCGCATGCGCATCGCCAAGCATGGTGAAGAGGGCGCCGATCACGCGATCTCCTATTATCGCGTGCTTGAGACTGCCGCGCAGAGCCTCGCTTGGCTGGAGATGGAGCCCTATACCGGACGCACCCACCAGTTGCGTGTCCATGCGCTGCATATCGGCCACCCGATCATCGGCGATCCCAAATATTTCGACGACGATCCGAACTGGGATTTCCCTGGCGGCGTCCAGAAGCGCTTGCATCTGCATGCGCGCCACATCGATATTCCGCATCCGAACGGTGGGCGCCTGCGCGTCACCGCTCCTTTGCCACCGCATATGGTGCAGACATGGAACCTCCTCGGTTTTGATGAGACATCGGCAGGGGAGCCGGACGACGAATGAAACTGGTCCTTTTCGATTGCGATGGCACGCTCGTCGATAGCGTGCGCCTGATCCATGAGGTGATGGCGCGGACTTTCGTCGATTTCGGCTACAAGCGTCCGGATATTTCGGCAACGAAATCCATCATCGGCCTCTCGCTCGAGATCGCTATTGCCCGGATGCAAGGCAAGCCGCATGTCGATGACGAAGCGATTGCCATGTCGGCGCACTATAAGTCCATCTCGCCCGGCGTACGCGACGAGAGCGATATGCAGACGCCGCTCTTTGATGGCATCAAGCCGCTGATCGAGACGCTCGCGGCCCACGATGAGATCCTGCTCGGCGCCGTGACAGGCAAATCCCGCCGTGGTCTGGTGCATACTCTTGAAGTCAACGATTTCACGCCATACTTCGTGGTTTCGCGTACCGCCGACGATTGCCCGTCGAAGCCGCATCCGGCCATGGTAACGGAGTGCTGCGACGAGACAGGCATGGATCCGCACGATACGATCGTCATCGGTGATGCGATCTATGACATGCAGATGGCAAAGGCAGCGGGCGCCACGGCGATCGGTGTATCCTGGGGCTACGCGTCCGTGGAAGAGCTTCTTGCCGCCGGCGCCGATGCGATTGCGCATCATCCGAACGACTTGTTGAGCCATATTCTCTGAGGTGACGCCATGCGCGACCTGTTGAACGATCTTTCCGAAGGTCTGAGCCATCCCGACCCGATCCGCCGCGCGCAGATCCAGATGAAGAAGCCGCTGCCGAAGCGCTTCTACAAGGATGTAACAATCGGCAAGGACGAGGGCGGTCATGCCATCGCGCTCGACGGCAAGGTGGTGAAGACGCCTGCGCGTCACGCCCTTGCCCTTCCGACGGAAGCACTCGCCAAGCTTGTTGCCGCCGAATGGGCGAGGCAGGTCGAGATCATCGATCCCGCGACCATGCCTGTTACTCGCCTTGTGAATACTGCGATTGATGGCATGGCAGCCGAAAGCGGCGCCGTTTTTGACGAGATCGTGCGCTTTTCCGGCAGCGATCTGCTTTGCTATCGTGCCGGTGGCCCGGAGCGTCTCGTGGAGCGGCAATCGGAGCGTTGGAACCCGGTGATCGAATGGGCCGCCCGCGATATCGGCGCGCGCTTTATTCTTGCTGAAGGCGTGATGCGCCAGGAGCAGCCAGCCGAAGCCATCGCTGCCTTTGCCTCGGCCCTGCGTAAGTTCGACACGCCGATGGAGCTTGCGAGCCTGCATACGATCACCACGCTCACGGGTTCGGCGATCCTCGCGCTTGCCTTTGCCGAAGGCCGCCTGCCGCTTGCCGATGTTTGGTCGCTCGCACATCTCGACGAAGACTGGACGATCGAGCATTGGGGCAGCGACGAGGAAGCGGAACAGCGCCGGGCTCAGCGTTTCGAGGAGTTTCAGGCGGCAACCGACGTTTTTTCTGCTCTTCACAGTTGAATATTGTTGATTTCCAGTTCTTTATAGCGGCTTTCGTATCTTGCAAGTTCGAAAGTTGGGGCAGGGATGATGTCGTGGGTGAGGTCGGGTGCCATATCGGCGCTCGTGGGATGTCTGGTACTGACGGCGTGCTCGACCTGGTCCGCTGATCCCCCGCCTCCGACCTATGATATCCGCAGCGCGAGCATCGTGGCCGACAAGGTCATACCGCCGGTTTCACCGGCTTTGATCGACGCCGTCAGCGATCGCGTAAACGCTGCCATTGCCATAACGCCCCACAACACTACCTTGCCGGCGGTTGCGCTGACCGTTCGCCTGACTGAGGTCAGCAAGGGGCGCGGCTTCAACAAGGATCGCAATACCGCCAAGGTCAATATCGACGCGGCGTCGCTCGATGGCGGCGCGGTGATTGCCATGGCGTCCTTCGACATTGCAACAACCGCGCCCGACTTGAGCACGGCGGATGAATTGATGGCGGAAGATATCGCTGCCCGTATCCGCGCGATCTTCTCGCTCAACACGCCGCGGCTGTCGGAATGAGCCTATAGCTTCAAAGATGGCTCGCGCCATGCTAAGCCCGAGCAACGAAGGAGAGAGGGCCGCATGAAGGAAATCCTGTTGGAACTGGAGCGTCGTCGTGAGGTCGCAAGGCTTGGCGGCGGACAGGCGCGCATCGATGCTCAACACGCCCGCGGCAAGCTGACGGCCCGCGAGCGTATCGACATCTTCCTGGACGAAGGTTCCTTCGAGGAGTTCGACATGTTCGTCGAGCATCGCTCGACCGATTTCGGCATGGAAAAGAGCAAGATCGCCGGCGACGGCGTTGTGACCGGCTGGGGCACCGTCAACGGACGTACCGTTTTTATTTTTGCCAAAGATTTCACGGTCTTCGGTGGGTCTCTTTCAGAAGCACATGCGGAGAAGATCACCAAGGTCCAGGATATGGCGCTGAAGAATAGAGCGCCGATCATCGGGATCTATGATGCCGGCGGCGCCCGCATTCAGGAAGGCGTGGCAGCACTTGGCGGCTATGCCGAGGTGTTCCAGCGCAACGTTTTGGCTTCGGGCGTCATTCCGCAGATCTCCGTCATCATGGGGCCATGCGCCGGCGGCGACGTCTATTCGCCTGCCATGACCGATTTCATCTTCATGGTGCGCGATACCTCCTACATGTTCGTCACCGGGCCGGACGTGGTGAAGACCGTCACCAACGAAACGGTCACCTCCGAGCAGCTCGGTGGTGCTTCCGTCCATACGACGAAGTCCTCCATCGCCGACGCGGCTTACGACAACGATGTCGATACGCTGCTGCAGGTGCGCCGGCTCATCGATTTCCTGCCGCAGTCGAACACGGCGGCACTGCCCGAGATCGAATGCTATCAATCCGTTACAGAGCCGGACACATCGCTCGATACGCTGATCCCGGCCAATGCCAACAAGCCCTACGACATCAAGGAGCTGATCCTGAAGGTGGCGGACGAGGGTGATTTCTTCGAGATCCAGGAAAGCTTCGCCAAGAATATCGTCTGCGGCTTCGGCCGCATCGAGGGGGCTACGGTCGGATTCGTCGCCAATCAGCCGATGGTGCTGGCCGGCGTTCTCGATAGCGACGCATCGCGAAAGGCTGCCCGCTTCGTGCGCTTCTGCGATTGCTTCAATATCCCGATCGTCACCTTCGTCGACGTGCCTGGATTCCTGCCGGGGACGGCGCAGGAATATGGTGGCTTGATCAAGCATGGCGCCAAGCTGCTCTTCGCCTATGCCGAAGCAACCGTGCCGAAACTCACGGTCATCACACGCAAGGCTTTCGGCGGCGCCTATGACGTGATGGCGTCGAAGCATCTGCGCGGCGATCTGAATTATGCCTGGCCGACGGCGCAGATTGCCGTCATGGGTGCCAAGGGCGCAGTCGAGATCATCTTCCGCAAAGACATTGCGCACCCGGAGAGGATTGCTGCGCATACCAAGATGTATGAGGATCGCTTCCTGTCACCGTTCGTCGCGGCCGAGCGCGGTTACATTGACGAAGTGATCATGCCACGCTCGACCCGGCGGCGCCTCGCGCAGGGGCTCCGGATGCTGCGCAACAAGGATCTGACCAATCCTTGGAAAAAACACGACAACATCCCTCTGTAATCTGTGACATCAAGTCACGGATTTCACACGGAAATTTGATTGGACGTCAGAATCCTTGTTTTCCCGTTCAGGGCAGGTCGCTCTATTGCTTCCTGCAGGGAGTCGAAACTGGAGTTCAAAAAATGGCGCTTTCCCAACGGCTGAATCAATATCAGCCCTATGCTCTTACCGTACTGCGTATCGTTATTGGCCTGTTGTTCATCGAACACGGCACACAGAAGCTTTTCGGCTTTCCCGCCGGCGGCCACTTCACTGGTTCGCTGCCGCCTCTGATGCTGTTTCAGGGTATTCTAGAAGCGTTTGGCGGTCTGGCGATCGTTTTGGGCCTGTTCACTCGCCCTGTTGCCTTCATTCTTTGTGGCAACATGGCAGTCGCCTATTTCATGGCGCACATGCCGCAGAATTTCTTCCCGGTGAACAATCAGGGCGATGCGGCCATTCTGTATTGCTTCGCTTTCCTGTTCCTGATCTTCGCAGGTCCGGGTCTGTTGGCGATCGACGGCCGCAAGAAGTAAGTCATTTTGAAGCCGGGCTTGGGTTCTCCAGGCCCGGTGAATAATTTCGTCTCTCGCGTGTTGATTCCATATCGGCGAAACGGGAGAGTCTTTCCGACAGTATCCCGTTCGCATTGCCAATTCGTACGGAGATCTTCATGTCACTTGCCGAGCGCCTGTCGCCCTACCAACCCGCAGCCCTCGCAATTTTGCGAATAGTGACTGCCGTGCTGTTCATCGAACACGGTACGCAAAAGCTCTTCGGCTTTCCGCCGGCGCCTTTCGAGATCACGACGCTGTTCTTCGTCGCAGGGATAATCGAGCTTATCGGCGGCATTCTCATCCTGCTCGGGCTTTTCACCCGACCTGTCGCCTTTCTCCTCAGCGGCGAAATGGCAATTGCCTATTTCATGGTGCACATGCAGATAGACTTCTTCCCGGCCAACAACCAGGGTGACGGTCCGATAATGTTCTGCTTCGTCTTTTTGTTTATGGTATTTGCCGGCCCAGGAGCGTGGGCACTGGACAATCGCCAGCACCCTTAGCGAGAGGTTCTGAGGTCCGTCAGGCGGCGAGCTTGAGGCCGGCGATGCCTGCCACGATCAGGCCGATGCACAGCAACCGAACGAAGGTTGCGGGATCGCCGAGCAACCAAATTCCGAGCAGAACGGTGCCCACCGTGCCGATGCCGGTCCAGACCGCATAGGCTGTGCCCATCGGCAGGGTTTTTACGGCAAGACCCAGCAGTGCGACACTGACGATCATGGAAAGGACGGTGAGAACCGTCGGCATCATTCGCGTGAAGCCATCGGTGTATTTCAGGCCGACTGCCCAGCCAATTTCAAACAAGCCTGCAAGGAAAAGCAGGAACCAGGCCATATTACGCTCCATTGTTAAGAGCGAGGCCGTCCCCGCGATGTCTACGGCCGGTTTTGGATGCCGGCCGCCGCAGTCGTCTGCGTGATTTCTATATGCCTGCGTCTTCGGCGCGTTTCAAGGCCGGAGCGTAAGGCGGTCACGCCACCATCACTTTTCCAGCCGCTCGGCATGCCACTTCAGGTGATCATCCATGAACGTGGAGATGAAATAGTAGGAATGGTCGTAGCGTTCATGCATACGCAGCGTCAGGCCGATGCCGGTACCCTTGATCGCATCCTCGAACAGCCACGGACGCAGCCCGGTTTCGAGAAAGTTGTCGGCCTTGCCCTGATCGATCAGGAATTCCGGGAAGCGGGCGCCGTCTTCGACGAGCGAGCAGGCGTCATAGCGGCGCCAAACGGCCTTGTCGCTGCCGAGATATTTTTCGAGTGCCGGTGCGGACCAATCTGCCGTCGACGGCTGGACGATGGGAGCAAACGCGGAGCAGCTCTTGAAGCGTTCCGGGTTCTTCAGCGCGATCGTCATGGCGCCGTGGCCGCCCATCGAATGGCCGAAGATGCCCTGGCGGCTCATGTCGGCACGGAATTGCTTGGCGACGAGGGCCGGCAGCTCCTCGGTAATGTAGGTGTACATCTGGTAGTTTTCGGCCCAGGGCGTCTCGGTGGCATCGACATAGAATCCGGCGCCTTTGCCCATCTGCCAATTGGTCAATTCGTCTGGCACATCATTGCCGCGCGGGCTGGTGTCCGGGCAAACGATGATCAGGCCAAGCTCTGCGGCCATGCGGCGATATTCGCCCTTTTCCATGACGTTGGCATGGGTGCAGGTAAGACCGGACAGATACCAGAGAACCGGGCGCGGTTCCTTGATCGCCTGCGGCGGCACGAAGACGGCAAAGGTCATCTCGCCCTCGCAGGCTTCTGACTGATGCGAAAAGACACCCTGCATGCCGCCGAAGGCGGTGTTTTGGGAAATGATGTTCACGGCAGGTCTCCAGGCGTTTGATGGGTTTGGAAGTGCGATGGCTGTTCCTTTAAACGCCACTGCGCACTTTGAGGGATCATGCTTTCGCCCACCGGCAAAGCCGGTCGAAGGTTTCGAGGAAAGCGGAGCGATCGCGGGGCGAGAAGGCGGCATTGTATCCCTTGCTTTCGCCGGTCTCACGAAGATGTGCGCCGAGATCGCGCATAGCCGTCGCCATGCCGATATTCGTCTTGTCGAAGACGCGTCCGGTCGGTCCCGTCACGAAGGCTCCGGCGGCTACACAGCGCCCGGCGAGCGGCACATCGGCAGTGACGACGATATCGCCGGCGCCCGCATGTTCGGCGATCCAGTTGTCGGCGGCATCGAAAGCGTTGGAGACGATGACGTTGCGTACCATCGGATCGCGCGACGGCCGCAGCCCCGAATTGGCGACGAAGGTCACCTCGATGCCGTGGCGTTCAGCAACTTTCAGGATTTCCGGTTTAACCGGACAGGCATCAGCATCGACATAGATCATAAAATTCAATCTTTTTAGATAGATGCGATGATTTTCTTATGCGTCGCATCTATCTGCTTTTCAGTAGCTTCAAGCTCAGTAAATCACGACGCCTCTGACGCTCTTTCCGGAATGCATGAGGTCGAAGCCCTTGTTGATGTCTTCGAGCGGCATGGTGTGGGTGATCATCGGATCGATCTGGATCTTGCCTTCCATGTACCAGTCGACGATCTTTGGAACATCGGTGCGGCCACGGGCGCCGCCRAAGGCCGTGCCCATCCACGAGCGGCCCGTCACCAGCTGGAACGGACGCGTCGAGAT
>NZ_JARWLA010000022.1:0-108982 GCF_047445805.1 Rhizobium sp. BR 314
GTCCAACGGCGACCTGCGCGATATCTACACGCTGTTTGGCCAGCTCGGCGGCGAGTTGACCGCCAATGGCAAGTTCCTGCAAGGGGACAATCTCGGCAAGATGGAGAAGGCCTACAACGAGGTTGCCGATTGGGTGAAGCAAGGTTGGGCGCAACCCTATATCGATTCCGAAACCATCACCCCGACCTTCCTCGCCGGGCAATCCGCCTTCTTCCTCAACGGCAACTGGGAACTGCCGACCATGGAAACCGAAAAGGCCAAGGGCAATGGTTTCGATTATGGTATGGTCAACATCCCGGCCTGGATGGGCAAGCCCGCCAACTGGTCGGACTCGCATTCCTTCGTGATCCCCAACAATGTCGGGGTGAAGATGACGCCGGAGAAGCGCGCCGCGGTGCTTGAAGTCATCCATTGGATGAATGTGAATTCCCTGGAATGGGCCGCAGCCGGTCATATTCCGGCTTATCTGCCCGTCAGCACGTCTGATGCCTACAAGGCACTCAAGCCGCAAGCGGACTATGCCGCGATGGCGCTCAACGCCTTCTACATGCCGAAAACGCCGCTCACCGGTGCCGCATCCAAATTCGACGATGACTGGCAGAACATGGCGTCCGGCCCGCTGAACGGCGAGGGAGATGCCAAGGAAACACTTCAGAAGTTCCGCGATCACATGAACTCTCAGTGATATCTCACGTCAACAGTCCCGGGGCTGGAGCAAGCCCCGGGATCGCAAACCGAGGCAGGTAACAGATGGCCGCAGTCAGCAACAGGAAGAAGGACAACATGATCGCAGCGCTGTTGGTTGCGCCTGCGGTTATTACCTTTCTGATCATCTTTGCCTATCCGACATGGCGGATGGTAGCGATGAGCCTGACCAATGCGCCGCTGATTGGTCCCGGCGAATGGGTCGGTCTCGACAATTACATGCGCCAATTGTCGTCGCTGCAACTGCAAAAAGCGCTTCTGAACACGCTGTATTTCATAGTCCTGACCGTCGTCCCGGGTACGCTCCTCGCGCTTGTCATCGCGATGGGCGTCAGCCGCTTGACCGGGCGCATACAGATGCTGGTCCTGGCATGCTTTTTTCTTCCGTCGATCCTGCCGGTTTCCGTCGTGACGCAGATCTGGACCTGGATTGCAAACATGCAATATGGCGTCCTCCAGAACCTTATCGGTCTGTTTACCGGTGGCCGACCGCTACCGGTGCTGCGCGCTCCCTCGTATTTCATGCCCTCGGTCGCTGTCGTCACCATCTGGTGGACAATCGGCTTCAACATCCTGCTGTTTCTTGCCGCGCTGCGCAGCATCTCGCCCGATGTTTATGAGGCCGCTGCACTCGACAATGCCAGCCGCTGGCGCGTGTTTTCGAAAATTACCTGGCCGCTGATCTGGCCAGTGACCGCATTGGTGCTGACGCTGCAGCTGATTGCACAATTCAAGATCTTTGCGCAGCCCTACCTGCTCGGCTACTTCGCTCATACGCCGGCCGATGCGCAATCCGTGGTCATGACAGTCATCTACGACCTCGCCTTCAAACAGAACAAGGGCGGAGAAGGTGCAGCGGTCGCCACCATCCTGTTCGTCATCATCCTGATTGCCTCCGTCCTGCAATATCAGTTCCTGCGCGCGCGAGGCGAAAAATGAGCATTTCGATGATTGATCAGCGGGCAGGCCTGACAATGGCGACCAGAAGCGTTGCCTCGGGCAAATGGGTGAGCCGCGGGCTTACAGCGCTGACCCTTTTCGGAGCGCTGATCTGGTTTTTTCCCCTTTACTGGGCGATCGTAACCTCGCTCAAATCCGATACCGAAGTGGTGAGCCGAACCACCTCGCTCCTTCCCTCGGCGCCGACGCTTGAGCCCTATCGCTATGTGATCGCGCATTCGAGCATCGTGCAATGGTATATCAACTCAGTCGGCACATCGGCGATCATCGCGATCGTGGTGCTGGCGATAAGCGTCTGCTGCGCTTATGCGCTCAGCCAGATTCAATTTCCCGGACGGCGCCTGATCTATGGCGCACTGATCGCCTCGGTGATGGTGCCGGCGGAAGCGCTCATCATCAATCATTTCGTGCTGATGAACACATTCGGTCTCATCAACAGCTGGGGCGGCATCGTGCTGCCGCAGTTGGTCGTCCCATCCGTGATCATCATTCTCAAACAGTTCTTCGACCAGATCCCGAAGGAGTTTCGCGAGGCGGCGATGCTCGACAATGCCGGGCATTTGACGACGCTTTGGAAGATCTATGTGCCGATGAACTGGGGTGTCATGACCGCACTGGGCATTACAACTTTCATCGCGGCATGGAACAATTTCCTCTGGCCGTTCCTGGTTGCGACGTCGGACGCCACAATCACCATCCCGGTCGGTATCACCCAGGTGAAGGATGTCTTCGGCGTGCGTTTCGCCAAGGACATGGCGGCAGCGGTTCTGGCCGGTCTTCCCGTCGCCATTCTGTACCTTCTCTTCCAAAGGCAGATCACACGCGCCATCATGTTATCAGCCGGGATCAAGGGTTAGCGGCGCCACTCATCAAACCGATCCACTGGTATTGCAATGAAACTGCGGTTGGCGCTGCGCCAAGGTTGCGGGACTTGGCGCAGCTATATGTGACCATTTGTTTGACGGTCGTTCCGCTTACTGCTGTGCAGGCGCAGTTTTCTGAATTTTGTCCTGAACCTTCTTAACGAGCGCCGGATCCTTCTTTGCGGCAGCTAGGATAGCGTTGTATTCGTCTACCGACATGTCCGGTGACGTCTGAACAGCCTGCACCATCTGCTTACTTGCCTCGGCTTGCAGCTGTTGCTTTGCAGTGGGATCAGCTGTTGCTCCTATCTTGGCCGAATAGTCCTGCTTGATCTTGTCCACCTTGAGATAGGCGACTGTAAAAGCATCGATTTTTTGATCGCTGACAGGTGCGGCCGTGGCGGCGCTACCTGTTTGAACTTGATTTGGTTGCTTGTCTTGCGTCGCTTGCTGTGCAAAAGCCGAGTTGCTGATAAACATCAGGCTCAAGGCCGCAACTGTTAGCGATGCGACGGGGATATAGCGATTGATCATCTCAATTCCTCTTCGATAGTGCTGGTGAAACACCTCTTTAACGGGGTAGAGCGAATGGCGGCATAGTGCGTTGATTTTGCCGTTGGCCAGGGTTGAGGAACGATCTGGCGACAATGCGACCGTCAAATGTTTTCTGCGGGGCAATAGCACGGCGATCCGCCGGCCACGAGGCGGCGGTTTTGTGGCTGGAGCGAGTTTCCCCAGTGCAAGGTCGCTTTTGCTTCGCCAGCAACGACCTGTTCCCGAGCGTCGACCGGTCCGACACCGGCCACGTCACCAGGGGTCAGGTGCGCCTGCACCACGCCGATCCCGGAAGGTTCAACGGCTGCACCTGACGCGCTGAGGCCCTCTACACTCCAACGATTTCGCTGAACTGCACGATGGGCACGATGTCCGTATAGTTGGCGACATCCGCGACGATCTCCGCGCGGTGGGGGCCGAACGCCGCCTGGAACGTCTCAAGGCTCGGCGAGTAGACGTGGCACGCCGCGACGAACTCCGGCGCGCTGCCAGGTTCGCGACCCACGAGGCCCTTCTCGATCTCGTAGCGCAGGCAGGCATCGCCGAGCCGCTGCTGGATCAGTGGCAGGTGATGGGTGCGGTAGTAGTCGTGATCGAACTTGGAGCCGCCATCGGCCGGATAGTAAACGCTCATCTTAATCATGTCGGGCTCCTGCCTGAACGCCTCTCCGAGCGTCCGCGAAGCCTTTCTAGGCCACCAGCTGATAAAGCACAACCAGATTTTGGCTGAAGCACGTTTGACGGGAGAAATATGGTTTTCGCCGTACTTTCCGAAGCAGGTGGCGAGGAACGGAAGTGCTAGAGTTCGCCGAAGAAGCGTTCGCCAAGTTTGCCGCAGAGCGATTGAGGAAGGCGCTGAACGGCGGGCCGCGTTTGCGGCCGGGCATCAGCTTGATGTTGGCTCATGAGCCGCACGCGGCTTGGTCGATAGCGCCCGCTTGACTACCGACCACTCGAAATCCGTCAACTCGTTGCAGCGCCGAGCCGTCCGCGGTTCCCTGCGGAAGCTTGAATCAGAGCCTTTCGCTACCAACAGCAATTTACGAGTGCATGACCTGATGCATCAGTCCAAGTCATGATAATGAACGCCACTCCAGGCTGAGCATTGGAGTGGCGTTCGATGGCTGACGATTAGAGATGATCGCGTGGGATGGTTTGTTTCCATTCGCGGGTCTTGACGACCGCGCCATTCGCCTTAGCGGTCAGCACGCCGGAGATATGAAAATTCTCGGCGTCCGAGCGCATGCTGGTCGTGCTGTTGATATCGACCATCCAGCCTTCGCGTCCCATACGATACTGCTGGGTCAGAACATAGGATGCGGAAAGCGGGTCATCGTCGCGCACGCGCAGTTCGCGCTTCAGGCTGTGGCTCAGCTCGGTGCCGATGTCGTCGAAGCGCAGTACGCCTTCGCCGAACAGACCGCCGATGCCTTCCGTCACGTAAAGCGTTTCGCCCGTCACGTGGTCCTGTTCGCTCCAGCGGCGCACACTGCCCGGATCGAGCTGGGTGATCGGCGTCGCTGGCCCATGGGCCGGCTTGTCGAATGCGACTTCATCCTTGTTGCACGACTGCGGGCGAACAGGCAGATCGAGAGCCGAGGCGCCCGTATCGAGCATGAGCGTAACGCGTTTCGGCGACGGCCAGACCATCGGCCAGTAGCCAGTGGCAACCGAAAGCCGGATGCGGTGGCCCTTCTTGAAGCTGTAGCCGCAATCGTTGAGCTTGATCGCGATCTCATAGGTCGTGCCAGGCACCAGCATTTCCGGCCTGTCGTGGCCATGAATGTGGTTGAGGTTGAAAACCTGATAGCTGACGCGCGTCACGCGGCCGTCTGGAAGAATATCGCTTAGACGCAGCGACACCTGAGCGACTGGCTGGTCGACGCTGAAGCGCAGCCGCGCGACCGGAGCGCCGAGAATATCGAGATCCTCGGCAAGGACAGCCGTATCGAAGTTGAGCGAACCGCCATCGTCGAGACGCTGGTCGGTCGGATGTTCGCCGACGCAGCCAGTACCCATCCATTCGCCACCGGCCTTGCCGTGGCTGTTGGGTGACGAAATCGCAAGCAGAGCGGAAGCTGCCTCAGGCTTGCCGAGGGAATAGTCAGCGCCGAGTGCGAAGGTTTTCGACGCAATCGACTTCGACGGCCATTCCGCCTCACCGACCCAGCGACCGTCGGTGAAGGTGCGTGTACCGGTCGGCTCGATCGTGTCGCAGAGATAGGCGCGCAACTTCGGCTCGTCCATGACGCCGGTGTCCTTGCCCTTCAGCCACTGATCCCACCAGCGGACCGCTTCCTGGAGGAAGCCGATTGCCGGACCCGGAACGCCGTCCTGCGGATAGATATGGCCCCATGGTCCGATGATGCCGCGGGAGGGAACCTGCAAGCCTTCGAGAAGCCGCGGCACGGCATTCGTGTAGCTGTCGCTCCAGGCGCCGATTGCGAGAACCGGACACTGGATTGCCGACCAGTCCTCGCAGATCGAGCCATGCTTCCAGTATTCGTCGTAGTGCTGATGTTCGAGCCACAGCGCCGGGAAGAACGGCAGGCGCTCCAGGCGCTCGATCCAGGCATCGCGCCATCCAGCGCCGACGATCTCAGGATCGAGCGGCCGCGACTGGTAGGCGAGCATGATCGTGCCCCACCACAGATTGTCGTTGAGCAGCAGGCCGCCCATGTAGTGGATGTCGTCGGTAAAGCGGTTGTCGGTCGAATAGGCGGTGATGATCGCCTTGAGCGCTGGCGGACGGCATGCGGCGACCTGAAGGCCGTTGAACCCGCCCCAGCTCTTGCCCATCATGCCGATATTGCCGTCGCACCAGGTCTGTTCAGCGATCCAGGCGATGACTTCCAGCGCATCGTCCTGCTCCTGCTGGATATATTCGTCGGCCATGTGCCCGTCAGATTCGCCGGTGCCACGCATGTCGACGCGGATAGCCGCATAGCCGTTCTCGGCGAAATAGCCATGCATCGGCTCGTCGCGACCACGCGTGCCGTCGCGCTTGCGATAGGGGATATATTCAAGCACGGCCGGCAACGGCGTCTTATCGGCACCTTCCGGCAGCCAAAGACGTGCGCCGAGGCGCGTGCCGTCCTTCATGGTGATCCACAAATGCTCTGTGACGTTTACGGTCATGGTCGGTTCCAATGGATTTGAATGCAAGAATTATGCTGCGGCATTTGTGCTGCGCCCGCCAGCTAGCCAGCGACGCGCGCTTTCAAAATATCGTCGAGCCAGTCGCGACGCAGCTCCGGAACAGAAGTAATGAGCTGTCTCGTATAGGCTTCGTAAGGCGGTTCGAAAATGGCCTTCGTCGTGCCGGTTTCAACCACCCTGCCCTTTTGCATGACCATGGTGCGGTCGGCGAGACGCCGCACGACGCCAAGATCATGGGTGATAAAGAGATAGGAGACGCTGAGCTCGTCCTGCAGCTTGCGCAGAAGCTTCAGAATTTCCTCCGCGACCAGCGGATCGAGTGCCGAGGTGACCTCGTCGCAAATGATGAGATCCGGCTTGGCAGCAAGTGCACGGGCAATACAGACACGCTGCTTTTGTCCGCCGGACAGAGCTCCCGGCAGGCGACCGGCAAAATCCGTCGGCAGCCCGATCAGCTCGAGGAGACGGGCGATCTCAACTTTGCGCTGATCTTCCGTCATCCCGAAATAGAACTTCATCGGACGCCCGATGATTTCTCCGACCGTCTGTCGCGGGTTGAGCGCTACGTCGGGAAGCTGATAGACGAGCTGGATGCGACGAAGTTCTTCGCGCGAGCGTTGCTTGTAGCTGCCGGGCAGGCGTTGACCGACAAGCGTGATGACCCCGCTCGAATGCGGAGGCAGGCCGGCAATAATGCGGGCAAGCGTCGATTTGCCGGAACCGGATTCGCCGACGATCGCAAGTGTCTCGCCGCGGCGAACATGGCAGTTCACATCGGCCAGAACCAGCTTCTTGCCATAATAGGCCGTCGCATTCTTCACTTCGAGCAGCATATCGCCGGTCTTCAGTTCGGCCTGCTCTCCAGCGATGCTTGCCTCGCGTTCGGCAACCAGACGGCGGGTATAATCCTGCTTGGGCGCTTCCAATACGTCTTCGGCGGAGCCGAGTTCGACCATCTTGCCGTGACGCAGAACCATGATGCGGTCAGCGATTTGGGCGACGACAGCGAGATCATGGGTGATGTAGAGTGCCGCCGTCCTATAGCGTTGGATCAGGCTGCGCAGGAGCGCCAGCACCTCGATCTGCGTCGTCACGTCAAGCGCGGTCGTCGGCTCGTCAAGCACCAGAATGTCGGGACGGCAAGACATGGCCATGGCGACCATTGCACGCTGAAGCTGTCCGCCGGAAACCTGGTGCGGGTAGCGGTTGGCGAAGGTTTCGGGATCGGGAAGCTGCAACGCATGCAGCAGTTCCAGCATCCAGGCTTTGGCTTCCGCCTTCGACATCAGGCCGTGATAGAGCGGCCCCTCCATGATCTGCTGGCCGATACGGTGCGCCGGATTGAAGGAGGCGGCCGCACTTTGCGCGACATAGGCGATGCGCGCGCCGCGAATGGCCTCGCGGGCCTCCCGCGTTCCCTCCATCAACGAGATGCCATCGACGACGATGAGCCCCTCGGTAATCTTGCAGCCGCCGCGGCCGTAGCCCATTGCCGCAAGCCCGATGGTGGACTTGCCGGCGCCGGACTCGCCGATCAACCCCAGCACCTGGCCGCGCTGCAGTTCGACATCGACGTGATCGACAAGCGTTGCACCCGTCGGCGCCTTGACCATAAGGCCCGTCATCTTGAGTACGAGATCGTTGCTCATCTATCCGCCCCTTGCGTCGTTGCACGTCCGCCGAGAAGCCAATCGACGACGAGGTTGATACCGACCGTGAGGATCGCAATGGCAGCGGCCGGATAAAGGGGCGCATACAGTCCATAGAGGATGGCCTGCTGGTTGTCCTTGACCATGCCGCCCCAGTCCGCAAATGGCGGCTGGATACCGAGGCCCAGAAACGACAGGCCGGCGACGAACAGGAAGGTGAAACAGAAGCGCAATCCGAACTCGGCGATCAGTGGCGGCAGAGTGTTCGGCAGGATCTCGCGCCAGATCAGCCAGCCGAGGCCCTCGCCGCGAAGACGGGCGGTTTCGGCATATTCCAGCACATTGACCCCTTGCGCGACGATCCGAGCCAGGCGGAAAACGCGGGTGGAATCGAGCACCGCGATGGTGATGATCAACACCGGCAGCGACGAGCCAAGCGCCTGCAGGACAACGAGTGCCGATATCAGCACCGGAATACACATGACGGTATCAACGATCCGCGAGAGGATGGTGTCGATCCAGCCGCCGAAGATGGCGGCAAGGAAGCCAAGTGGCACGCCAATGCCGAACGAGAGCAGCGATGCGGCGAGTGAAACGCCAATGGACATCTGCGCGCCATAGAGCAGCCGTGAAAGCATGTCGCGACCGTTCTGGTCGAGGCCGAACCAGAAATCCGCGGATGGAGGATCGAACGGTGCACCGACGATTTCCTCCTGGCCATGGGGCGCGATCATCGGCCCGAAGAGGAACAGGGCAATCGCAATGGCGACGATGGCAAGGCCAAGCCAAGCCGTGAAGGGGATGGATTTCTTCATGGCTCTACCGGGAATGCCTCAGTCGCGGATTGAGGGCGATGGCAGCGACATCCGCGATGATATTGAGAATGACGTAGGCCGCGCCGAAAACCAGGGCTGCGGCCTGCACCAATGGCAAGTCGCGCTTGGAGACGGCATCGACCATGAAACGGCCAAGGCCGTTGTAGTTGAAGACCGCCTCGACGAGCACGACGCCGGTGATCAGGTAGGCAATGTTGAACGCCACGACGTTGACGATCGGCGCGGCCGCATTGGGAAGCGCATGTCTGACCACCACACGTTTGGTCCGCAGGCCCTTCAGATATGCGGTCTCGACGTAGGCCTGATCCATCACCGACAGTACGGCCGTGCGGGTCATGCGCATCATCTGCGCGACGGTGACGAGAACCAGCGTCAGCGCGGGAAGCGCAGTCGCCTGTATCCACTCGAGGAAGGTCATTCCTTCATAGGTATCCGCCAGGCTCGGAAGTAGATTGAAGCGGATCGACAGGAACAGGATCAGCAGCAGGCCGAGGAAATACTCCGGCAGGGACACGAAGGCGAGCGCGATGATGTTGACGATGCGATCGAATATGCCGCCGCGCTTCACTGCAGTCAGGAGACCAAGCAGAATGGCAAGCGGCACGCTGATGACGCCGGCAAAGGCGGCCAGCGCCATGGTGTTCCAGAAGCGCGGCCACAACAGGTCGGCCACCGGCTGTTGGTTTGCAAGCGACGTGCCGAGATCGCCGGTCAGGAAGCCTGCCAGCCATGAGATGTAACGCGTGAAAAGTGGTTGATTGAGACCGAGGCTTTCGCGCAGCGTCGCGAGCGCCTCAGGTGTCGCATTCTGGCCGAGGATGGCCGACGCCACGTCGCCGGGCAGGATCTGCGTGCCGGCGAAAATCAACGCCGACACCAGGAACAGCGTGAGGAGCCCGAGCCCCACACGCTTCAGGATTAGAACAGTCATTTACGCTTCCAGCCAGACTTTTTCAGCGAGGCGCGCACCCATCAGATTGAACATCGGGTGGGTCGTCACACCCTTCAGCTTCTTGGAGGTGGCGTCGAGATAATCGCCGAACATCGGGATAAGCGCGCCGCCGTCATTGCTGAGGGAAGCCTGCAGTTCGGCATAGATTTCCTTGCGCTTTGCAGGATCAAGCATGGCGCGGGCTTCCAGCAGCTTGGCATCGAAATCGGCGTTCTTCCAATGGGTGTCGTTCTGCGATGCATTGGAGACATAGGCGACGCTCAAGGCCTGGTCCGTGGTCGGGCGGCCGCCGCGATAGGACATGCAGAAGGGCGCCTTCATCCAGACATTGTCCCAATAACCGTCTGCCGGTTCGCGCTTGATGCCGATCTCGATCCCGGTCTTGGCGGCAGCCGTGCGGACGATGGCCGCAGCGTCGACGGCGCCGGTAAAGGCTGCATCAGACGCAGAAAGCTGGATCTTGAGGGAGCTCATGCCGGCCTGTTTCAGATAGTATTTGGCCTTTTCCGGATCATAGGCGCGCTGCGGCAGAGCGGCATCGAAGTACGGATCCGTGCTTGGGATCGGATTGTCGTTGCCGAGGCGACCATAGCCGCGCAGAGCCGTTTTCAGGAGCTGCTCGCGATCGATCGCATATTTCAGGGCAAGCCGGATGTTGTTGTCGGTAAACGGCGCCTGCGTGCAATCCATCAGGAAGGAGAAATGCTGGCCGCCGGCCGATTGGACGATGTTGAGGTTCGGATTGCGCTTCAAAAGATCGACGGTCTTGAAGTCGAGCTGGTTGATCGCATGGACCTGGCCGGACATCATCGCATTGGTGCGGGCAGACACATCGTTGATGACGATGACTTCGACCGCATCGACCCATGCCGTGTTCGGCTTCCAGTAGCTTTCATTGCGCTTGAAGCGGGCACGGACGCCCGGCTGGAAGCTTTCATAGACGAAGGGGCCGGTGCCGACGGGCTTGTTGAAATCGGTCCAGTCCTTCGGGACGACGAGGAAATGGTAGTCCGACAGGACATAAGGAAGATCGGCGTTACCGCTCTTGAGCGTGATCTTGATCGTACCGGCATCGATCTTGGCAACGTCGGTGAACTCCGATGCAAGCGATCGTGCACCGGACGAGGTTTCACCGCGATGCAGGTTGATCGAATAGAGGATATCGTCGGCATCGAGCGTCTTGCCATTGTGGAAGGTCACGCCTTGGCGGACCTTGAACGTCCATTCCCTGGCATCTGCCGAAGGTTCCCAGCTTTCGAAGAGCTCAGGCACCGCCTTGTTGTTGGCGTCGATTTCCACAAGGCCGTTCATCAGCATGTAGGCCTGATTGACCGGCACCCAATCCTTCAGAAGACGCGGATCGAAATTATCGGTGGTGCTGCCGCCGCCAATGCCAAGCTTGAGCAAACCGCCTTTTTTCGGTGTACCCTCGCTTGCGGCGGCTGCGGGCGATGTGATCAGCCCGCTCATGCCGCCGATGCTGGCCAGACCCAATCCGGCTACACCCGACATGAATGTGCGGCGCGTCAATTGAACCTGGTTTTTCTGCTCGAGCATTCGTTACCCCTGTGTTTAATTCATAGCTCATAGGATTTTGCCGGTGGGTATCTTACCGCGGGCCCCATATTCAAGGGCAAATACTCTATTTTCGGGTATGACTTTTGTGCATAGCCCCATGCAAAATGCATGGCTTGGCATTTGCTGGAACAGGATTAAAGGAGCGTCGCAAACGTGATGGCGGGAGGCGCATTTCGCAAGAAAAGCACAACCTGCCTTTTTGGATTTGGATAATCCTGGAGTTCGAAATGAGTATGCCCGACATTGTCGGCCTTTTGGGAGCCGCCTTCTATCTGACGGCTTATGCGTTGCTTCAATTACGCATTTTGACGGTTGACGACTTTTTGGTCACCGTGCTCAACGTCGCAGGCGGCGTTGCGCTCATCTATTCGCTGATGTGGAATTTCAACCTGGGATCGCTGATCTCGCAGGTCGCATGGCTGATTATTACCGTGGTCGGATATGCGCGCTTCCGCATGATTTCACGCAGGCGCGCAGCGTAGTAGTGAGATGACGAGATGTATTGGGCCCATTCGCTGGGCCCGATCATTTTCATGTGATCACATGGGCGCGTTACTGGCTATCAGCCAATCGGATACTTCGCGCACGATCTTACGTTGATGCCGGTCAGCCGGACGCATCAGATAGAAATAGGCACCCGACCGCATAATGTGACTGTGAACGGGAACCAGCGTTCCTGAGGCCAGTTGCTCCCCTATGAGCCAGGTCCAGCCGAGCGTGATGCCGATGCCCTGCGTGGCTGCAGCCACGCACAGGCCATAGTCACCGAGCCGCCATTCCAGCGCACCGGCCGGCGGTGCAAGCTTTGCGTCTTGCCACCATTCCGGCCATCCCTGCCATTCGCGCATCGTATCCTCGATGGCGAGCAGAACGGGCGCGGTCTGCTCCATAATGTGGAGCGAACCCGGCGCCGAGACCGGCACGATCTCCTCCTGGCCGAGAACGGTGAGATTGACGCCAATTGGCCGTTCCTTGCGATAGAAGATTGCAAGGTCGAATTCGTCTAGTCGCAGATGGGCGACATCGTCGGTCACGCGCAGGCGAATTTCAATGCCGGGAATTTCGGCCTTCAGAATGGCGACGCGCGACAGGAACCACTGGTCGGCAATGCCACGCGAGCAGGCAATGGTAATCTGCCGGGGGCCTGTCCATGCCCGCAGCCCGTCGGTAACGGCGCTCAGATCGCCAAGAAGACGGCTGACTTCCGATGCATAGGTCTCGCCGATCGCGGTCAGTTGAACGCCAAGCGGCAGTCGGTTGAACAGCTTCGAGCCGATGAAGGCTTCGAGCTTGCCGATCTGACGACTGATGGCACTTTGGGTAAGGCCCAGTTCCAGTCCGGCACGAGAGAAGCTACCAAGCCGGGCTGCACTGTCGAAGACGACGAGTGCGTTCAATGGCGGCATGGATTGGCGTCCACCTTCCATGAATAAATGCTTTCAAGAATTCCAAATGTCGGGATTGCCCTAATACCGCAATGCGCAAACAGCAAGATCGATATCGTCGGGATTTTGGCCTGTCATGGTAATATGATAGGCTGATAACCCTCCTTCACTCGTCTTGCGTTCACTCCGCTCCTGCGGTTTCACGAGCTGGTTTAGGCTTGCCCTCAAGCAAGCATCGCCCGGCGCGATCAGCGGATCGATATCGAACGAACTCGCTCTATCCTACCCTAGCGCATGCGGGAAAGGCCGCCGCGATCGAGGATGTGCTTGATCGACCCCTTCTCCATGATCGCGGCACGGTCGCACATGTGGGCCACGACGCCGGGATCGTGGCTGACAAGGACGAATGTCATGGCGTGCAGCTCCTTCAGATCATTGAGCAGATTGAGGATGCCGGCCTGGACGGAAACATCCAGCGCAGAGGTCGGCTCATCAAGAAGCAAGAGCTTCGGCCGCAACAGCAATGCGCGCGCGATGGCCACCCGCTGCCGTTGGCCGCCGGAAAGCTGGTGCGGATAGCGACTGCTTGCCGCTGCCGGGAGACCGACCTGATCAAGCGCCGTCTGCACCTGAGCATCGATATCCTTTATCCCCCTCAGCGATAATGGCTCGCCGAGAATGCGCATGATGCTGTGCCGTGGATGCAGCGAAGAGTACGGATCCTGAAACACCATCTGGATATTATCACGCAGACTGCCAGCGATCTTTTTGCCAGCTTGAAGCGGTGCGCCAAAAACGGAAATAGCGCCTTGCCAGCTGGTGTTTAGTCCGGCAATGGCGCGCAGCACCGTCGTCTTGCCGCAACCGGACTGACCGATGAGACCAAAGGTCTCGCCGCTCGCAATGTCGAAGCTGACACCGCGGACCGCAGTAAACGACTGGCGTGTGCCGGAAAAGCTAATAGAAAGATCGGAAACGGAAAGGGCGTTCATGTGCCTACCCCATAGACCGGCAGGCGGGTGCCGTAGGTTTCAGCCGACGGCCGTGCGGCCCAGAGCGCGCGTGTATAGTCGGATTGCGCATTGGCCAGATCCGCTGCGGCCAGTTCCTCGTCGATGCGGCCGCTTCTCAGCACAATCACACGATCTGCATATCGCGATACCTGCTGCAGATCATGGCTGATCAGCAACAACCCCATCCCGAATTGTTCGGTCAGCGAGCGCAGCAGCGCCAATATCTGGTTTTGAAGTTCTCGGTCGAGCGCTGAGGTCGGCTCGTCGGCGATCAGCAGTTTCGGGCGATTGATCAGCATTGCCGCGATCATCACGCGCTGCCCCATGCCACCCGAGAGTGCCGCAGGATAGCTCGAATAGACACGCTCGGGATCGGGAAGACCGACCATGTCGAGCATATCGAGTGCCCGCTCGCGTCGCTCCGCAGCCGAAAGGCGTGTATGCAACAACAATGTCTCTTCAACCTGGCGACCGACCTTATGCGCTGGATTGAGCGAATATTTCGGATCCTGAAGGACGAGCCCGATGTCCTTTCCCCGGAGGGCGTTCCAGCCGGAAGGCGCAAGAGAAAGGAGGTTCCGTTCGTCGAATGACAGACGCTTTGCCTGGACTGTCGCCGTGCGCGGCAGCAGCCCCATGATGGCTCTCCCCGTCATTGACTTTCCGGACCCGGACTCGCCGACGAGCGCGACGATTTCTCGACCGACCGTAAAGTCGATGCCGTCGACGACACGCACCGGACCGACCTCGGATGGAAAGGAAACCGACAGGTCCTCAACGGTTAGCAGCGCTTCAGCCATGACGCGGATCCAGTATGTCGCGCAGACCGTCAGCCAAGAGATTAAAGGCCAAGGAGGTGATGAGAATGGCAAAGCCGGGCACTGCCGCCACCCACCATTGATCGAAGATGACCTGCGTGCCCTCCGAGACCATGGCGCCCCACTCCGCCGTCGGCGGGCGCACGCCGAGCCCGAGAAAGCCGAGCCCGGCCGCGGCCAGAATGATGCCTGATAGATCAAGGGCCAACCGGATGATCGCCGATGGTAACACCAGCGGCAGCACATGACCGTAAAGCAGCCGGATACCTTTGATGCCAACCATTTCGGCGGCGGCCAGATAGTCGCTGCGGCGAAGCGCTGCCGTCTCGACCCGCGCCTGGCGGGCATAGGCGGGCCAACTCGTCAGCGATAGTGCCAAGGCACCATTGACCAAACCCGGTCCCATGATCGCGACGAAGGCAAAGGCGAGCAACAGGCGCGGGAAGGACATGACGACATCGGTGATGCGCATGAGGATGCGCTCAGTGATGCCGCCGAAATAGCCTGCCAGTATGCCGACGAGGATGCCGAGCGGAGCCATCAGGAGAACGACGAACAAGAGCAGCAGCAAGGTCGGCCGCGCACCATAGATCATGCGAGATAGCAGATCGCGCCCGAACCCGTCCGTGCCGAACCAATGCGCCGCACTTGGCGGCATCAGGCGATTGGCCGTCTCCTGCAGATTGGGATCATAGGGCGCGATCCAGGGCGCCAGCAATGCGGCAGCAAGAATGAGGAGGACGACGATGCTGCCAGCCGCGGCCGATGGTGATCGGAGGACACGTCGCAGGAAAGACGGCCCTTCGAAGGGATGCTGGACAACGGCGCTCAACGCTTCTTCCCCACTTCTAGCCGTGCGACGCCGAGATCCGTCAGCGCGTTCAGAAGGACGAAAGACATGCCGACGACCAACGTTGCGCCAAGGATCGCCGGCATGTCGCCGGCAAACATCGCCGTCGTCAGATAGCGGCCGATGCCGGGCCAGGCGAATACGGTCTCCGTCAGCACAGCCCCTTCAAGCAGGCTGGCATAGGAAAGGGCGATCACGATCAGAAGCGTCCCGGATATGTTCGGTAGGATATGTGTGAAGACGATGCGGGAAAGGCTCGCGCCCTTGGCACGCGCAGTCGTGACATATTCCTGTCCAAGCTCGGTCAGGATCGCAGCCCGCGTCAGCCGCGAAATGGCAGCAAGCGCATGAAAGGCGAGTACTGTTGCCGGCAGGATGAGATGCGCCAGCGCATCGCGAAAGGCGCCCTGTTTGCCCGATAGCCATGCATCGATCAGGGCAAAACCGGTGGCGGGTTTAACCGTATATTGAAAGACGACATCGGCACGCCCCGGACCTGGTGCCCAATGCAGCCGCGCATAAAAGAACAGCAGCATCAGCAGACCAAGCCAGAAGATCGGCACCGAATAGCCGAAGAGTGAGACGATCCGCGCAATCCCGTCAAGCCATGTCCCCTGGCGCATCGCAGCCGTGATCCCGAGTGCGAGGCCAATAATCGAGCCGAGGATGATCGCCGTGGTCGCGAGCTCTATCGTTGCCGGAAAGGTCCGGGCAATGTCCTTGGCAACCGGCTGTCCCGTTGAGGTCGATCGGCCTAAATTCCCCGACGCGGCCGTCTCGACGTAGCGAAGGAATTGCATCGGCAGGGGTTGATCGAGGCCGAGCTCGGCGCGGGCCTGCTCGTATGTCGATTGACTGGCATGATCGCCAACCATCTGCAATGCGGGATCGATCGGCGACAGACGCGTCAAGGCAAAGGTTACCAGCGCGAGCCCGAAAAGGGTGAGCGCAAAAGACCAGACCCACGAGAGAAAAGAGCGCACGAAAGACAACTCCCGCCAGGCTTTCATCTGGCGGGAGTTGGTCATGTCGGCATCGGATTGGCTTGCCGCTTGCGGCACTTACTTCTCCACCTTGTCATAATAGACCTGGTCTGCGTTAAGACCTTGGACATAGTTCTTCACCTTGTCGCTTAGCACGACCTGATCGTTGCCTTGAAGAGTAAAGATGAAGGGAGAGCTCGCCTGGATCTTTTTCTGAAGATCCTGATAGAGCGCAACGCGCTTGGCGGCATCCTGCTCCTTGACCGCTGAAAGTGTCTCGTCGGTCAGTTCAGGAATAACCCAGCCGGCATACTTCGCAGCCGTATTGGTTGAATTGTCCTTGTTGATGGCAAAGGCGCTGGCGTTGGAATGCGGATCGAAATAATCCGGGATCCAGTAGCGCAGCGTCATCTCGAATTTGCCCGAGCGGCCGCGTGCGTAGATGTCGCTTGCTACACCCGGCTGGATGTCGAGCGTGATTCCCGCCTGCGCGAAGGTCGCCTGCAGCGACTGCGCGATCGACAGGAACGGCTGGTCATTGAAGACGATGAATTCGACTTTGAAGGGCGTCTTGATGCCGGCATCGGCCAGGACCTTCTTGGCCTTTTCGACGTCGAGCTTGAAAGGCGTGTCGGTCAATGCACCGGGAAAGCCAACCGGCAGGAAAGCCTGATGGACCGAGCTCTGGCCGCGAAGCAGATTCTTGGCGATGCCATCATAATCGACGAGGTAGCGGGCAGCCTCCCAGAAGGCGGGATTGCCGAGCGTCGGATTGGCCTTGGTGTTGAGGAGGATATAATCGGTGCGAGCCGACGGCACCGACAGGACCTTGACGCCAGCCTTCGTCTTCAGGGCTTCAATCTGGTCGGCCGAAAGACCGCGGGCGATATCAGCATCGCCCTGCTCGACGAGAAGACGGCGCGCACCGACATCGGGAACATTGCGGATGATGACGCTGTCGAGCTTCGGCTTGTCACTGGAATTGGCGTTCGCCTGCAACACCAGTGCCTCGTGCGGCGTGTAAGTGGCAATAGTGTAAGCGCCGCTGCCGGCCGAATTGGTCTTCAACCATGCATTACCGAAATCACCGTCCTTCGCTTGCGGCGCGGCACTCTTCTCGTCGACGATCGAGGCAATCGGCGCGGTCAGAAGCGACAATGCAAACCCGGAACCGACCTCAGCGGACCAGGTCAGCTTCACATGCTTCTCGTCCACCTTGGTGATGGCGCCATCAACATTGTCGGCCTTCCAGCCCAATTCGTTGAGAATGAAGGCAGGCGACTTGTTAAGCTTGACGGCACGCGTCAGCGAAAAGATCACATCTTCCGGACGGACCGGATTGCCCGAGGAGAATTTGGAGTCAGCAAGTTCGAAGGTCAGGCTGCGGCCATCATTGCCGGCGACCCACGATGCGGCAAGCGCCGGCTCGATCTTGGTGCCGTCCTGGCGGTTGGACTGGACCAGCCGCTGGTATACATTGTTGAAGGACTGAACCGTCGTCAGCTCAAAACCTTCGGCAGGATCGAAGCTCACGGCGTCATCGATCGACTGAGCAACGACGAGGACATTCGGCGGCGTTTCGGCATGGGCGACGGGCGCACCGAGCATAAGCGCCAGAGTGAATGCCGTTCCCAAAAGGCGCGAACGGACTGCAGTGATCGACATAGATGAACTCCTGAAATGTCATTTTGCGCGGCAGCCGCAACAGGTTTGATCTTGCCCGATACGGCTCGGCTATAGTTGAAGCATGTAGCAATCTCTTCGCGAGGACGCAGGCTAAACGAATCCTGATTTTTGCGTTTCATTCGAATAATTTTTCATAAGCATTTCGCCGCACCCTCATGGCTTGCCCACAGCCCAAGGCGCAAGGCGCACTGCCCAGTTCCAGTCCCTGGTCACGCCGATCAAGGTCGGTGTCGTGACATGCCAATGCATTATTGCGGCGTTAATGATGGGCAATAGGACGGAAGATGGCCCTCAACGCCGGGCGACGGCCAGGAGTTGACGTGGCAATGCCAGGGACGTTTCAACAGCAATCCGGGCTGCGAAATCGAGGCGGGCTGCTACGTGTGAGTCGGGCTTTCATGAGTGAGTCGCAACTCAAAGCCCCTCCAACAGCCTCAGGTCGCAGCCAATAGCCGTTTGATTCACAGGAGACGGCCCAATAGTAGATTCCGGCTAATGATTTCTGTAACACATTGAAATATAATGGGTATATGTCTTGAAACGTGCTCTTGCGTCGCGCAATCGCCTCCCCTTAAGCCTTTGTTTATCACCTATGATTTGACCCAAGCCCGGAATCAGTTAACTGTGAGGCGACGGAAATTTGGCGACGATCGAAAAAAAACCGTCGTGAGGAAAAATGAACGCGAAGCTACAATCGACCGACATGGTGGAATCCTCCGCCGACAAGATCAGCAGGCAGTCGCAATTGCTGTCTGCGCAGCTGCAGTCGATTCGCGAGCGTCTTTACGAGCCCGAATCCGCCAAAACGTTGAAAACCTACACCTCTCGCGAAGTCGCGACGCTGCTCGGCATCGCCGAGTCCACTTTGAGGCAGATGTCGCTCGATGGCGAAAGTGCCATTCCTGATCGGCAGGATAATGGCCGGCGCATCTATACACTTTCGCAGATCAATCAGTTGCGGGAGCATCTCGCGCACAAGCGACCGGCAGAGGCTTTGGAGTTCCTGCCTCGCCGACGCCCTGGCGACAAGCTGCAGGTTATTGCCGTTGCCAATTTCAAAGGTGGCTCGGCCAAGACGACCACGACGGTGCATCTGGCGCACTATCTCGCGATCCACGGATTGCGGGTTCTTGCCATCGATCTCGATCCGCAAGCCTCGCTCTCGGCCATGTTCGGTTATCAGCCAGAATTCGACGTCGACGAGAACGAGACAATCTACGCCGCCATTCGTTATGATGAGGCGCGCCGCCCCATTCGCGAGGTCATTCGCCAGACCTATTTCGATGGAATAGATCTCGTCCCAGCGAATCTCGAACTCATGGAATATGAGCACGAGACGCCGCAGGCGATTGCCGAGGGATATGGCCGCGGCAACGAGATTTTCTTCAGACGGCTTGCGACTGTGATCGGCGAGGTCGAGGCAGATTATGATGTCGTCTTGATCGACGCGCCGCCGCAGCTTGGCTATCTGACGCTCGGCGCGCTTTGCGCCGCCACTGCACTGATGATTACGATCCATCCGGCGATGATTGACGTCGCAAGCATGAACCAGTTTCTGGCCATGATGAGCGACTTGATGCGGGTCATCGAGGAGCGCGGCGGGGTTCTCAGCCATGATTTCATTCGCTACGTGATTACGCGTCATAATCCCAATGACGGCCCCCAGGTCAACATCGTCACGCTGCTGCGATCGCTGTTTAAGGATGATGTCCTCGCACCCGCCGTCGTTGAAACCACCGCTATCGCAAGCGCCGGTCTCGAAAAGAAAAGTCTCTATGAGATGTCACGCGGCAGCGTCGGGCGTGACACACTCAATCGCGCCCTTGATTCCGTTGATGCGGTCAATCACGAGATCTTAAATCACATCAAGCAGGTGTGGGGGAGATAATGGCGAATCCGCGCGAACGAAACCAGCGTATCAAGAGCCTCTTCGGGAACGTGGATCCGGAAGCTCTTGGTAGGCAGTCCCCTCCTCCGCAGCCTGACGCCGACAAGCGGCGGGTGGGTGCAGGGGCCGTCAAGTCAATGGACCGCGCATTCGTCTCGATCGAAGAAGAGAATAAGCGGCTTCACGATCAACTCCTCTCGTCTGAAACCATTATTGAGCTCGATCCGAGCCGTGTGGTCCCGTCTTTTGTCAACGATCGGCTCGATATCGAAGGCGATCGCAATTTCCAGGCCTTTGTCGAAGGAATTCGCGAGGCAGGCCAGAAACTTCCCATTCTCGTAAGGCCGCTGCCGAGCAAACCTGGTCACTATCAGGCTGCCTATGGCCATAGAAGACTGCGAGCCTGCCAGATACTCAAACGTCCGGTAAAAGCCATCGTCCGCGAGCTTTCGGACGAGGAACTGGTCGTCTCCCAAGGCATTGAAAACTCGGAGCGCCTCAACCTCTCATTCATCGAGCAGGCGATCTTTGCGCTCGCATTGAAGGAGAAGGGCTTCTCCAGAGAGACGATTTCAGAGGCCCTTGGTCGTAACGAGGGCAAGAGGCTCGCCTATATCTCGATCCTCACCAACATCGCTTCCCTGCTACCGGAGGATCTGGTTCGTCTTATCGGTGCTGCCCCTTCGACGGGACGGCCGAAATGGGAAAAGCTGGGTTCGCTGATCGAGAATAGGGTGCTGTCCGGCGCTCAGGCGAAAGCGATTGAGCGCGTCGTTCAGGCTCCGGACTGGGCGCAGAGTGATAGCGACCAGCGGTTCGCCCTTATCTTCGGGGCATTGGGTGAGCGCGAAAAGCAGACAGCCGTAATCACCGAGCTGCGTATCGCCGGCATGGTGATTACCGCGACCCAAACGGACACGAAGACGAACATATCGATCCCGAACAACCGCATTCCCGGCCTCTCGACATGGCTGCTGAAGCGATTGCCGGATTTGTTGGAAGAATTTCAGGCTGAGCGGGGAGAGGATTCCAAGATGGAATAGCCGGAGAAATGAAGAAGGGCCCGCCGACGGCAATCGGCAGACCCTTGGTCCATTAGCCAACGGAACGAAGACGAACCGTAAGCATCAGCGTTTAGCAATCTGATTCTAGGACGGTCACGGCACATAATCAAGCCTCTGTCAGCGCAGGGATGCTTTTTTGTGCCCAGTTCTCTGCTGGCTTCCTCACAAACGATATGTGGGACTGCGGTCATTTTCGGCTGCAGCAGGAAAGCTATGACCGAAACGGCACCTGTCGCGTCTTTCAGACGCGTGACACCAGGGATCGTCGCCAGCGCGCGCCTCGCGATGGCCAATGATGTCCCTGATATAGCAAAAGCTGAAATTGCGCTTCTCTTGAAGAAGGCGGCTCCCGTCCTCGGTATCGACGGAACGACCTATCATGTCCTGGATATTCTGCTAGGCCTCTCACGAGCCGATGATTGGAAAGGCACAGGCCGCCCGATCGTCGCCATATCCAATGCGAAGCTTGCCGAGTTTACAATGCGCTCCGAGCGGACAGTCATCCGCTGCATACGCAGATTGGTCGAGGCCGGAATAGCAGCCTATCGAGACAGCTCGACCGGGCGTCGCTTCATCTACCGTGGCGACAATGGCGAAATCAACGCCGGCTATGGAATAGATTTTACCCCGGCGCGCGTAAGGGCTTCAGAGCTCAGGCTTGTCGTTGAACAGTATCACGCCAAGTTGAATCGAGAGCTTGCCGCCAAGAGGGACATAAAGAGACTGGCACGAGCGCTCGAAGACATCGCCCGAGCCTTCCCGGAAAAGCAGGCAGATCTACGTCTATGCGTGAGCTCGATCAACTGCGCGGATGTCACGATTGAAGAGCGAGCAGAGATGTTCAGAACGCTACATCGTTGCGTCCTCGACGAGATCAGCTCATCAGCTGAAGAGCTTAATATGTCAGGCGAGGGTGACACTGATGACAGGCCTTATATAAATAGAACCCAAGAATCTTTATCTGATAGTAGACCATCGGGAACTCGCTCTGAGGAACGAGACATGGATTATGAAGGCAGCAAAGCTGCCGAGATGGCTTTCGAAAATGATGTCGGGGAAATCGACGCCCAAGAGCAAACACCCGCTTCATCGGTTCGAGTAGATGTTGGTAATTCCGTGCAAGTAGAAGTCCTCGGTTCCGTCTCAATCGGCCTCATTCAGGCAGCTTGCCGCGAAGCGCAGGCCCTGCTTGGGATGGAGTTCACTTCTTGGTCGTCTCTGGCAAGATCTGGTGAGGCTCTGAGGCGGGTCGTTGGACTTTCGGAAGCTAGCTGGGCTGACGGCCGCGCCAGGGTTGGCATTTATACGGCAAGCGCAATTCTGGCGACCGTGCTGGAGAAATACATCCGTGATCCCGAGCTGATCTCGAAGCCTGGTGGATACTTCCGGGCGATGGTCGATCGGGCCACGGACCGGAGGCTCAATCTCGAGCGTACTCTCTTCGGACTAGCTGACGGGGGCAAAGGAAAATAAGGAAAGCAGGAAGTAACAGTTGTTACGATAGCAATAGACCAGCTCTGCAGACCTCTCAGGCATCAACTGAATGGAGCGGCGCCTCGAAAGGAGAACCTGATTGTGGCCGACCTCACTGTCCTTGACGGAACGACCATAGCGTTTGACCTCGACGGAACACTGGTAGACACCGCGCTAGATATCATTGGGGCGGTCAATGCCGTTTTGATCGGTGAAAACCTTGCGCCGTTGGACTACGCCAAAAACCGGGCTTTCGTTAGTCGCGGCGCCCGCTGGTTGCTTCAATCGGGCCTTGTCGCTTCGGGCGTAGAGGATCCCGTTGCTCGGACAGCGACCTTGTTTGAGCGCTTCACCCGTTACTATGAAACCCATATCGCTGACGAGAGCCTGCCTTTTCCGGGCGCAGTCGCAGCCTTGAAGGAGCTGAGAGCCGCCGGCACCAAGTTAGTGGTGTGCACAAATAAGCCAACTCATCTTGCGCGCCGCCTGTTGTCCGAACTAGAGATGGTCGCTTTGTTCGATGGCGTCGTGGGTGTCGATGCCGTTTCAGCGAGCAAGCCCGATGCGGCTCATCTGGTTGAAGCGGTTGCGGCTGTGAGTGGCGATATCAAGCGTAGCATCATGATCGGGGATGCCGAACCTGATGCCCGGAGCGCGCGTTCGGCTGACGTACCACTAATTCTGGTCAGCTTCGGTTACAGCGAAACCCCGGTATCGGTGCTCGCTCCCGATGTCCTGCTTGATCAGTTTGGGGATTTGACAGATGCTTGTTGCGAATTGGTCAGCGGAATGCAACCTCGCGAAGCGCTTGGCTAAGTAAGCGCTTTCATTCCATGGCTGCTCACGCAGCGCCGGATTTTCGATCAGGCTCGAGTATGATTGGTCGGGCAGATCTGGTCATGCGTCATCAGCCGGGTCTCGTCCTCGAATAGCGCCGGACAATCTAGTTAGGAAAGAGACGAGAGGACCCGACCGTCCGATTGATTGACAGGTGAACGCATATCAGGCCAAAGGTCTTGGCCTTGGGCCATTGGTGGACAACTTTGCTGGCTAACTATTGAAAGGCGGTCCTGAAATGCGCGGATGACATGTCCCTTTGCCAAGCGACTTGCGACGCGAGGCAGGCGGAGTTGCAAAGCGAGACATTGCTGATGGCAGCGAAGACGCTACTCTGTGGTGAAGAGGTGAGGAATGAACGCAACATATCGACCTCCGGAGGAATTCACCACGGAGCGCTTTGTCGTAAGGCGAATTCGGCCTTACGACGCTGCAGCCATTTTTGCCGGGTGGGCGACGGATCCTGACGTGACGAAATATCTCACCTGGCGTCCACATGTAAACGTGGCGGAAACAAAGGAGGTCACAACACGGTTCCATAGCGATTGGGATGGCACCTCTAGTTTTCCGGCGGTGATCTGTCCTCGGGATGCGCGCAGTGAGCTGATAGGGAGCATACACGCGCGGGTCTCCGGATCGAAAGTCTCTTATGGCTGGCTGGTTCGCAAGGATCATTGGGGACGGGGCGTTGCGAGCGAAGTAGCGCGCTGGGCTATCAGGCACGCGTTTTCCCATCGGCAGATATATCGGACCGAGGCAGCATGCGATATCGACAATGTCGCCTCGGCAAGGGTCATGCGGAATGCGGGCATGACGCTGGATGCTCTGCTTCGGCGATATCTTCAACATCCAAATGTCTCGAGCGAACCGAGAGATGCTTTCCTGTATTCACGGGTTCGCTGACCTCGAAGGGGGCGCCCTCCTAGCAGCATCGACGATGACGGCGGGTAATGCAGGCAGTAGCTCCTTTACTGGGCAATGAGACCGCAACCGCGAGCCTGCTTGGTGTTGGTGGAACGGAAGATCCCGATTACGCGTGATAATGGTTGTTAATGCGTATCGTGTATGGTGGGTTGTAATTTCCGACATAGATGCCCAAGGATGCGATTTTATAGCTCTGCGGTGCCATTGGTTATCCCGGTCGCAAGATGTCGCTGTACGGGCCTGTGTGTGGACGAAGTTTTCGGATTGTGTTGTGAATGAATGCAATTCTAAGTAGATTTCCGTGAGTTTCATCGCAAATGACTCTCAAGCTTGAAGGGCGCAGGATCAGCGGATCTGCTTAAGCCGTTCGGAGGAATCTATGAGAAAAGGGTGGCCGCTGCAGTTACGCACGGCGATTTCGAGATGCATGTGGCTCGGCTTTGAGCTGAGCCGGACAAGCGCTGTCATCGAAGGGTGGAGACGGGAAGGGGTGCCGTAACTGCGTGTTTCGGAGCTCCCGGAGATTGCCGGTTAAAATGGGCTTCATCGTTCCTTTCACGGTCATTGTGGTGCGATCGAAGCACCCGGCGCGTCAGCAATTTCAGCTGTGGTTGGAATGACACTCTTAGCTTTCATCACCGTACATATAGTTGGAGACGCCGATCACCGGAGACAACGTTCAACTTCCGCCGGTTTGTCAAGCGAAGTGATGATTTGACCCCCGCATTGCCTCAAGCAAAATGTTACCGATAGGGTTGATGCTCCCGACGGGGCGCTGCTGATTTGCTGTCCCGGCTCGGGGGGCGGATGGCACGGCGGATCAGCATGGCGACACGGACGGAACTTGTTGAGGCAATCATCGAACGATATCGATCGGGCAGTCGTGCTGATAAGCAGAGGATTCTCGACGAATTTGTTGCGGTAACCGGCCATCATCGCAAGCATGCGATCCGAGTGCTAGCTCGGCGCAAGCAGCCTTCACGCGGGCACAAGAATACGACCCTCCGTTATGGCAGCGATGTTCGAGACGCGCTCATTTTATTGTGGGAAGTATCAGAACGCCTGTGTTCTAAGCGGCTGAAGCCGCTGATACCTGTCTTGTTGCCTGCGCTTGAACGCCATGGCCGACTAGAGCTTGACGCGGAGCTACGCGACAAACTGACGACGGTAAGCCCTGCAACGATGGATCGGCTTTTGGCGGAAGTCCGTGTCGTTGCGCGCGGTGGTCAGCGTCGTCGTGCTGGTATGAGTTCGGCGGTCCGCCGATCGGTTCCGGTGCGCACCTTCGGCGATTGGAACGATCCTCTGCCTGGCTTTGTCGAAGTCGACTTTGTAGCGCATTCAGGCACGTCTTCGTCGGGAAGCTTTGCGCAGACAATGGTGCTGACCGATATATCTACGGGCTGGACCGAATGCGTTCCGGTCCGCACACGTGACAGCGGCAATGTGATCGTGGCGATCAAGCAGGCCCGTTCGCAGTTTCCCTTCCCGTTACTGGGCGTCGACTTCGACAACGACAGTGCCTTCATGAACGAATTCGTCGTCTCCTGGTGTCGTAGCGAGAATTTGGAAGTAACGCGCTCTCGCGCCTATCGTAAGAACGATCAAGCGCATGTTGAGCAAAAGAACGGCGCCATCGTGCGTCGTCTAGTGGGCTATGGTCGGTTTGTCGGTACCGAAGCAACGATCGCCCTTCGTCAACTCTATGCGGTAGTCCGGCTTCACGGCAACCTGTTTCAGCCGTCATTTAAGCTGCGGGAGAAGACGCGGATCGGGGCGCGCGTGATCAAACGCTATCACCCGCCCGTTCCGCCCGTAGCGCGAGTCCTCGCGCATCCTGCTGTGACGGAGGCCGACAAGGATCGTTTGCGTGCATTGCTAGTGACGGCTGACCCCGTTCTATTGTTTGCAGGCCTGCGCGCTGCACAAGAAGAGCTTGGAAAACGAGTTGACCGTCGTGGCATTAGTCAGACACTTGAGGAGCCCGTTGTCGTTGATTTCCGGCGCTTTGCCGCAAATCTAAAGGTGGCCTGGAAAAATGGCGAGACAAGACCAACGCATCGGCGACCGTATCGACGGACCAAACCCCTGCCCAAAAGACCTAGTATGTACGAGCCTTTCGAAGCGCAGATCAAAGAATGGCTGAAGGACGAACCAGCTCTTTCGGCAACTAATGTGCTGCACCGCTTGATCGATATCGAACCGACCCGCTTCGAAGCAAAGAATCTCCGAATGGTGCAACTGCTGGTAAAGACCTGGCGAATGGAAATGGCTGGCTTGTTCATCGTCGATAGTGGCTGGTTCAGGAACGTACCTGCATCACCTGCCACCGCGGCGGCAGGTGATGCAGATACGTTCGCCGCGGTCGGTAACACCAGCCCATGAGGCAATGCGCACCCCCTAACGAAACGAAGAACTGCCCCTTCGGTCAAACGAGGAGAGATCGATGGCGACTGTGATTTTGGCGCATCCAGCATTATCGCGAACGATGCGGGGGCGAGGATATGCTTCAGGCTGATGAGGTGGTAGCGATGTTGCGGCTGCATGATCTTGGCTGGGGCCCCAAACGCCTGTCGAAAGAGTGCCGCTGCGCGCGCAACACAGTTCGGCGGTATCTACAGGACAGCGGCACAGGCGCACCACTCATCCGCAACTGCGCAAAGCAGCCAGCCAGGTCGCCGTCTTGTGCAGGGTCGGGCGGCCTTGCAGCTGAAAACCGTACTCTGGATGATGGGGTTGGGTTACCGGTCGAGATTGCAATCACGCCAAATCACCGCACGATCTCATTGCGAAGATAGTCGGCGTGGCTACGATCTGCCTCTGGCTGTCCACACCCGGAGCGCCGTCCCTGGAGGTTCCCAACGTGGCGTGATGGCGGTCGCCTCGGCTGGGTGGCCAGGACATGTCCAGCAACACGAGCTGGAAATAGTAACAATTGTTACCCCTCTCGGCTGCTTGTTTAGGTATTGCAGACCAGAGAGGAGTGGGGCGCTCGGAGTTTCGATCGGCATAGAAAGAGTAACAACTGTTACTTTGTTTGGCGCGATGATCTCTCTTCTCCATCAAATGGACGAACGGGACCCATCGTCATTGTGGGCTAGAGAGGTTGCAGCAAGCATCGAGTGCCAAGGGGAGGAAGCTCGTGAGAAAGCCGGAAAGCCGGTGCTTACAGCGGCCTATGGACCCCTTGTTGCCCGTGCACACCGTTCTTCCCGATCTGTTTGATCGAGCGTAACCAACATCACTGCAATGGTGATGCTTCCTGCTTTCCAGGTCCACCGAAATCGCCTTGGTTGGCCAGAGAGCGCAAACAGGAGACATGCTTCCACGCGTCGGTTCACGTCGTGTTTCCCTATTGCAGACAGCCAAACCGAAATTGAAGTGGCCAACGAGCGGTCAGCCGCACGAAACATTCCGTCATCGCGCCTGCGCACTTAGTAGGCTGATATAGGTCCTGAGCAATGGCACTCTTCGGGGCCGAAAGCTGTGTCCCGTCCTTTCGGCTCGTTGGATCCTGTCGAGCCTGAACATGCGAAAATCCTCTCGAACCTGACACCATGCCAACGCGGTGAGCGCGTAGTCTGTATAGACCACGGCCAGGGGTAAAATAGTGCGTTCACTGTTCTCGGCATTCCGATCCGTGTAGACGATGTCTAGCGCGTATTCATCCCAACAAGCCCGACGTACGACACCGACAATCGCTGGCACGTTCATTCGTCGATGAGGCTTGAAGACATGCGAGACGGCATGAAGCAATTGCTGCTCACGCCCATCGGGTAGCGTCGCGGCGACCTTCGCCTGCACCGCTTCTGCTGTTGCCGTCATGGATCGGTCGCCCATTGCTCTGACCTCTCCCAGGCCAAGCGCGATGACTTCGATCTCGCTGCGCGTAAAGGTCTGGGGCGGAAGCGCGTAGTCCTCGATCAGCCGATATCCGTAGCCGCGCTCACCGTCGATGCGGGCACCGGCCGCGTGCAGGCTGTCGATATCGCGATATAGTGAGCGCAGTGACACCTCCATCTCCTCGGCGAGCCGCGCAGCCGTTATGGGTGGCGGCATCTGCCGCATCAACTGGAGAAGGCGGAACAGGCGATCGGATCGGGCCACTCTTCAACTGCCGGAAAGTGTCAGTTGGCATCTACTATACCTTTGCCATTGGCTCTCACAAGGACGGACAGATGGCAATCAACACAGTCACGCATATCAATTTTCGCGGTAACGCCCGCGAGGCGCTTTCATTCTATCAGGGCGTATTCGGAGGCAAGATCGACATAATCAGCCACGCTCAGGCCTACGGCACGATCAATCCGGACGAGGTGGATCTCGTCGGCTGGGGTCAGGTCGTATCAGAAGACGGTTTTGCGGTGATGGCTCATGACGTCCCCCCCGGCATGGCTTGGAACGCCGGGGAGATCCCTTACTTTGTTTCCGTACGTAGCCAAGACACAGACGAGATCTCCGCCTAGTGGGCGCGGCTAAGCCAAGAGGCGACGATCATCCAGCCGCTCGGGGCGTCGGGTTGGGCTAAGCTCTATGGCATGCTCAAAGACCGCTTCGGTGTAACCTGGGTGCTCGATGTTCCTGCCTGGCCGGCATGAGACGTCTGGCCTAACAGCACTAATCAGAAAAGCGCGAGCCGCCTTTTACGCAAAAAATCATGCGCTGACAAAAAGATGGAGCGGCAATTTGCGGCCGACGGGACGCGTTCCGCTTTCGCTATGCTGCGAGGCAATGGTCATGCGGTCGGCACAGCACTTGTCAAACCCGCCGGGTATATCTCCGGTCACGCCTATCAGGAGCATGGTACCATGGGTGGATATCTGGCTTTTGCAGATCGTTTCGAGATCGACCGATGGTTGGAGGCAAATCACGGCACAGCTGCCGAAATCCAGGTGCGGATCTACAAAAAGGGAAGCGGAGTGTCGTCAATAGACTGGAACGGCTGCGTCATTGCGTGCCTCACCTGGGGCTGGATCGATGGGCATAAGAAGGGTCTCGACGAGCAATCCTACATTCAGCGGATCACACCGCGCCGTCCCAACTCAAACTGGTCGGTTCGGAATATAAGCATCGCAGAGCAGTTGATAGCCACAGGTGGCATGCCGCCGGCTGGCCTCGCCAAAGTGCTCGAGGCGCAGCGTTCAGGACGCTGGCGGTAGGGATATGACGATGGGTGGTGTTCGCCACAATCTCCATCCATACAGAAGCAGCCCGTCAGCGCCCCACCCACTTCAGGCATGCTCAGATCAATCCTAGAATGGCCGGTGGACCGACAGCGCTCTTTCACCGGAAAACACATTCCAAGTGTCGCGTTTCCAACCGCGCGCGGGTCGCTCTCCCGTCTGATCCAGTTGGGTGGCAATGCCGCGCAACGACAGGCCAAGATCGGCAACGGCAATCGCCGCTGCGAGCTGCATCAGCTGACCTGTTGTGGCCTGGCGGGCTATAATCAGCTTCGTCCAGCCTTTCGCCGACCATGTGACGCGCTGCTCAACACAGCCTTTCCACCGTCTAGTCATGGCCTTGGCGATTGAAGACCTTCACGACATTGTCCCACGCCGGGAGCGAGGTTGCTGGATGGCTGGAAACCAGATTTGCGCAGACGAGATCAGCTTGTTGAGATCAAGCTTTCCTTGCGCCTTAGACACTATCTTGGGAGCTCGGTGATCCGGGGGTGCATTCTTCTTCGACCAGGGGGCCGCGTCAGAGGATGGGTTTTAACCGACTTAGAGCATGGAAACAGCCGACAGAGGCGGAGGAATGTTCATCTCCGAAACCATAGGGTCTGTTGATCGCCTGCCGCTGGTTCTGGCGCCAAAAATGTCGTACCGATGGCGGAAACTAAGGGCTTTGTTTGTTCCGTAAGGGATATTTCTTCGGTCATTTCAAAGAATTATGAGAGGTCTGATATTGCCATGTCGGGGCCCATTGAGAGGAAGGGGACCGGTATAGACGCAACATGGATCAGCGATTCGACCCGTCTCGATTTTCTATCATAGTCGGGAGGAGGATGCGAGACCTACCCTGGATCAACGTTGTCAGCGGGAGGCAGGCCGAACTTTCTTACGTGTCTCCGTCAGCGCGGACATTATGCCACGATCGATCCACCCACCCCGGCTCATCGGGCCTTTGGTGACTTGATGAACCTTATCCGGCTCTATCAGCCGGTGTCCCATTTCTTTGATCCATCGTCAGATGGTGCTGCCACTTCTCGCACTTCGAGCCCAAGACGTTAAGAGCTGCCCGTTTTTTCCAAGGTTGCGGTACCGCGTGGGTTTTCACGCCTCGAGTTGTTTGAGACAGTGGAGGCTGGAGCGTTGGGAGCGGCGGCCGGGAACAACAGGCGCACAGTCAGCCCTCCCCCATTCGTCTCCGCAAGCGAGACGGCGCCGCCATGCGCATCCATGATCTGGCCGACGATGGCAAGCCCTAGTCCCGTGCCCTCCCCCATGCTGCGCTTGCCGCGGACAAATGGTTGCAACACGTTCCCGCGCTCGTCGGCTGGGATACCTGCCCCATGGTCAATCACGCGGATTTCGGCTGACGGCAATACCTCCACGACGATGAGTTTCGTGCCATTAGCGTGCCGCACGGCATTGAGAATCAGGTTTTCGAGCGCAACCCGGATCGCAGCCTCCGATCCGGAGATCGGTACCGGCCCCACTGGGGCTCTCAGTTCAATCTCGATGTCTTGCTTCAGGGCAATCGGCACCTGATCGGAAGCAACGATTCTGGCGAGCGCTGCAAGATCAATCTCGGCAAAAGTGAGTGACTGACCGGAAAGGCGCGCCAATTGCAGCAAGGTGGTGACGATAGAGCCGAGACGCGTGGTGTCGTGGATCAGCCCGTCTCGCAACTCGCCGTGCGGCACTTGTTCCACCTTCAGGCGCATCTTGGTCAGTGGGGTGCGTAATTCATGCGCGGCGTTGGCGAGGAAGCTGCGTTGCGCCGTGAAGGCGGCGTCGATACGCATCAGCGCTGTGTTGAAGGCTGCCACCATCGGCTTCAGCTCACTTGGTGTATCGGCATCTGATATGCGGCGACCATTGGGCAGCCCGTCGATCTGCGCCGCGGACCGTACAACGCGCTGCACTGGACTTGCGATCGTTCCCCGGACAATCACGATCGCGATCGATGTGGTGGCGACCAGAATGAGGCTGAGCAGAGTGACCAGTCCTGCAGGGGGACCTGGTACAAGCGCGACAAGGACGGTTTCCCAATTTGAGAGCACGATCCCGCCGACAGTAACGATCTTCAAACCGCCATCCTTGCTGATCGACCTGATGCCCAACATGTCGCGATTGTCTTGCCGGTAGCGAAACTCCGAATATTGCACTTCGCGCGGGGTCTGCTCGAACACACGCCTGGCTTCCGCGGGTTGGCTGCCTCGCGTGAGCACCTGTCGACCGTCTTCGATCACATACCAATATGCCGGTTGGGCCTCAGCCAACTTGACGAGGTTCCGGGTGAGCGGCAGCCGGTCGAGCGTAAGATGGCCATCCGCATCATAAGTGACGGCGGCAGTCAGCGTGCGAGCAAGTTCGCTCGTATTGATCTGTAGGCGGTCTTCTCCACCTATGCTCAAAATAACAATGAGCGTGAGCACCGTTCCCAACAGCATCACGGTCGCCATGCAGACGACCAGCAAAGCGGCGACAGGGAAGGCGATCGAGCGACGTGCATTTGTCATTTCAGGGCCTGTCCATAGGTGTCGCGCACGCTCTTGATGACGACCTCCAAATCGTTTTGCCGGCGCCAGTCTGCGGTTGCCACATTACCGCAATGTTACGAGGGCACTCAATGAACTCCACCCGGAAGGGCGATTTGTGGAATGCTGTCTCGGGACGGACATAGGATATTTGCTCGCCTAGACTGATGGAGATCAAAAGATCTCCAAGGAACCTCAAGAACATTGAGGGGCAAGTCGACACTGGCCCCAGATCATGGTGAAGAAAAGCAATTCCAGGCGGTCACCCTTCCCCAGCCAAAGGTAGCAAGTGTGCGATATCTCGCCGCGCAGCATCCGATCTCTTCCGGCTTGCCGGCTCATCGAGCGCGTGGAGGCGGCATTGCCTCGACGAGTCCAACGACATGATCGAATCCTTGAAATCGGTATCCGCAGGCCATTGCCTCTGATGCCTGGGCTGATAGTTTCGGCCATGGCCACGGTTTATCGCATCCCCGAGCAGTTCCAGATCGCCGAGACTGACGGGTGGTCGGTGAACCACCGCATCAACTCGGCCCTGCCCGGCTATCTCATGATCAGTTCGACGACGTTCACCAACGATCTGAGCGAGCTTTCGCTCCAATCCCTCAGCGAACTCGGCCCTCTTCTTGCCAAGCTTCAGAGGCTGCTGAAATCCACCCTTGGCAGCGAGCGTGTGTATATAGGCCGGTATGGCCATACACCGGGATATCCGATCCATTTTCACCTCATCCCGATATATGGCTGGGTCGAGGATTTGTTCTGGAGCGATGCCCGATATCGGCTTCTTGACAATTTCGCAGTCGGGCCGGGAGAGACGGCAACCGACGGGGCGGAGATGACCTTGTTTGTGTGGCGCGAATTTTGCGAGCGGCCAGATCCACCGCCAATTGTCGGTCCTTCCGTTGCCGACGTCATTGCGCTTCTACGCGAAAAGATGTCGGCAGGCGGGTGATGCGAGGGCACGGACGGTGTTCTTTCTTACCATGAACTTGAAAAGACCTTCCGATTTCGATGTGCGGCCAGTCCTTGGCTTTCTTGCCCTCTGGTCTCGCGCCGACCCGCAACCTGCATCCAGATATAACCATTTCCAATGGCTTAGCATGTTGTCAGCTGACAACATGCTAAGCCTCCCCTCCCCACGGAACCTGGCCATGCCTCGCGACCTGACGGGAAAGAGCGAGAGTTCAATGACACCGGACCGTCACGAGGTTCGAGGTTGAGCGACTGGTGAAGAAGGCAATCCTCCGCCGCGCTGTCGCAACAAAGCCGTGATCATTGGTCCCAGTGAAAACTCACCCCTCCTGGTTCGTGTCGTCAGGTCGCGCAAATAGGCGCCGGGCGAGCTTATCTGCTCGCTTCGTTCCAGAATGCAGGCAACGATCGTGGCCGCATTTTCCGTGCCCATCGTGTCGCATGCAGATTGATAGGTCGATGTCGTGATGCCGAGCATGGATCGCACTATGATGCCGGCTTCCACGAGTTCGCGCCAGCGCCTGATCTCTTGCCCTGGAGCATAACTGATGATCTGAGGGCAGGCTCGCAGCACAAGCTCCAATGGGAATGCCTTGAGTGGCAGCGTAGGCCTCAAGGATGCCTGATCGGGCCGACGGACCATCTCGCTTCGAGCTGCGTGTTCAGATTCATTTGGAGATTCGGGTTTTGAATCCTGTAAGTGGTGCTCATTATGGGCATCACTGGTGCTCAGATTTTCTGTATTATCCAACTGTTGCAAGCGTTTGAGGATTTCTTCCTGGAGAAGGGTCAGTTCGCGCAGAATTTTTCGGATTTCGTCCAGGCTGGGGGAACGGGTCATGTGGCTGAGAACGGTGACATAGGCCTCCTCAAAGCCAGCCCATTCTCCTGGGGCTCCCTCACCGATCGCCGCCGAGATCAGTTTTCGAACGTTCCGCCTGCAGATGGTCAGATCTTCCTTGGCATGGCGAAACGCTGCGCGATCACTCGCGACCTGTTGTGCCAGTAAGGCCAGTTCGTCTGATCGCGAGAGGAGGGGTGAAAGATCAAAGCCGAACGCAGTTCCTATTTCACCTGCATTATCCCTGCGAGCATAGCGCTTGCCGTTTGCGCTGTCCTTGCGGATGATCAATCCTGTTTCGACAAGCAGCGCGAGATGGCGGCGCAAGGTCGCTCCCGCGATACCGTGTGCACGCTGCACCAGGAGCGCATTGGACGGAAAAACGATGAGTTTCCCACCTTGGCGCAGCTCGCTTTCCGGGTGAAAGCTCAATAGGGCATGAAGCACGGCCAGGGTGCGGTCTTGCAGGCCGAGGAGTTCGCGCGCTTCTGAGGCGTCGCGAAACACTTTCCATTTGTCGACGGCTCTTCCCGTTTTGACACGTCCTACAGCTGTTTGATGTGTAAGCGAAGCAAACGTCATCGGCCGCCGCCCGAACGGCGTCGTCACATTTCCATCCTGCATTGTCTTTCACCTTTTGATCGGCAAAAGAAATCCACTCACCAAAGCGGCGCCAAAGACTCTTGACTGCGATTCATGGAAATGCGATTCTCAGGCTGCTTAGACCAATGAGAGAGGCTTCCAGGACGGCGACGTTTAGGGGGCCTTTTTCTTTTGCTCAGTTTTCCTTTTTCTATTCTTCCTGCAGCGACTTATCTTTCCTGAAGCTCTCATAGAGGGCGGGAAGCTGGCTCATCAAAAAAGCCGCGAACGCTTCATCACGCTCCCGGCTGATCTGGATGTTGCAGTGCTTGGCGGATAGGGACAGTTTCGCGATCTGCGAGCCGGTTGTGGCTCTGGCGACAAGCGGCGCGACTGCTGCCGCCTTTGCGCCCTTGTCCAACGTCTTCAGCGCACGGATCACAGCCGCGAAACGATCGTCGGATCCTTTATGGGCAAAGGTCCTGTCGGTCGTTGCCTTGCGAAGCTTTGCTTCGGATTGTTCCGCCTTAAGCAAATCGGCCAGTTCCAGCCATCGGCCGCGGCCGACCTTCGGAGCGCGCCCGATTGCCACGATGATCCATTCGGGTACGGCTTGTACAACAGCGATTAGCTTTGACACTTCCGCCCTGTCTACGGAGAGGGCGGATTGGATCAGAGGACGCTGGAAGCCGGCTGCCTCGAGCTTATGGGCGAATGCCGCACGCTCGATGAAGCTTAGATCTTCGCGTGCAGAATTCTCTATGCCTTGAGCGACCGCAAGCCGATCATTATCCAGCTCACGAATGTATGCGTTGACAGTTATGCCAAGCTCGGCGGCCGCGCGCAGTCGGCGATGACCATAGGCAACCTGATATCGTCCGGGCTCGGTCGAATGTGGCCGCACCAGGATCGGCATTTGCTGTCCGTGTTCAATCATAGAGGCCTTGAGGGCTTCGATCGCTGTGGCATCCTGATCCGCAAAACGATCGCTGAAGGGAGACGGATCGATCAAGAGCGGATTCAATTCGACGGGGAGAGCACCCTCCCCGATGCTCTGCTTCAAAGCCTCGTATTCGCGCTCGACCTCCGAGAAGGTGTCCTGCAGCGAGCGGACTGCTCCGGAGGTTACGCGCTGCACGGCTCCACGGTTCTCGCTCTGCTGGGTGTCCTCCACTCCGGCTGCAAAGAGAGAGCGGATCGATTGTGTGCGCTTGCTCATGGCTCGGATCCCTTCTCCGGCTTGCCGGGAAACTCGGCTGCTTTGGGCATGTTGTCTGCAGACAACATATTAAGCCGTTGATTTTCTTGGATATGTATCATCGCTACCTACCCCATACGCCGTTGATAAGCCCAATGGCCTCGCGGTTGACGGCACTGATTGACTCCATCGCGCGGTCATAGGTCGAGCGGCCGACCGCACCTCGGGAAAGCTCGTAGAGCGACTGCTTGGTCAAGCCGGCATTGGCGATCGCGGTTGATTTCCAGGCTGCAGCAGCCATGACATCGGTTGAGAAAACATCACGCAGCAATGCGACGATCTCCTGCTCTGGAACATCGCGGGGATCATGCCGGGTCACGAGAAACCGCAGAAAGTCATAATCGAGCCGACCACCTGCCTCTTCAATGACGGACACCAGGTCGGATGTCATCAACAGGAACTGACTCATGGAGGCGACATCTACCATCTGCGGATGGACGGTGACGATCATGCCCGTTGCGGCATTCAGGGCGCCCATCGTCAGGAAGCCGAGCTGCGGCGGGCAATCCACGACGACGACATCAAAATCATCGGCAACCTGATCGACGGCACCGGCGACGCGTCTGAAGAAGAGATCACCCGGGCGCCCCCTATTTTGCAACATATAACGCGGTGTCTGATGTTCGAACTCCATCAGCTCCAGGTTTCCCGGAACGATGCTGATGCCTGAAAAATAGGTCGGCTGCACGACATCTTTCATCGCGACGCGGTCATCGTCGTAGCGGATCGCGCCGTAGAGCGTCGCGTTTTCAGCAACATCAAATTCGGGCTGGTAACCGAACATGGCGGAAAGTGAAGCCTGAGGATCGAGATCGATTGCCAGAACCCGATACCCTTGCAGAGCCAAGCCTTGCGCCAGGTAGACCGAGGTCGTCGTCTTTGCCGACCCGCCCTTGAAGTTAGCGACCGTTATGATCTGCAGTTTTTCGCCATCGCGACGCCGAGGCCAGAATCGGACCGCTTCTTTTGGTCGAGCGCTGGCGAGATATTGGCGCAGTTCATTGATCTGCTGGAGCGTATAGGATCGCCGGCCACCGTTTCCGAGATCGGGCGACGGGCCAAGTCCGTCCAGGGAGAGCTGGCGAAGATATCCGTCCGATACGCCGACGATATCCGCGACTTCTCCTGACGTGAATGACCGAAGCGATTTCTGCGCCACAGGAGGGAAGGCTCGCTCGCCGACTGCGCGCAATCGCACGGAGAGCGCTTCCGCACGCTGGGTAATGTGTGCGGACGTTGATGCTCGATTGAGGTTTGCGTCAATCACGTTCAAGGTAGCCTCAGTTTCCAGACGGTTTATCGGCGTCAGACGCGCTCTTTCCGTCTCAAGCTAAGCCATGATTCTAGATTCGTCGCAAGGAAAATAGGGTTAACGGTGCGCTAAGCCGTATGGGAGGCGCTAACCATGTTCTCTTCACATCCACGGTTCTGTCATCCCTCAATCGGAGAGCTGAAGTCGGGTTTGGCAAAGCGTCAGGTGTGGTGTGGGTGGCAAGATCGGTCGTCTCCTGGGGGCGTATCCCGAATCTCGACTGCCAAGGTTTACGCAGCCGCTTTCACGCGCTAGAGGTTTGACGACATGATCCGGCGTCGGCAGCATCTGGCAGCCGCGCGGATCGCAGACCATAAAACGCGAAAGACGACTGATATGAGCGGCGACGATTACATCTATGACGAAGCAACTGGCGAATGGCGTCCGGCATCGGAGATTGCTCAGGAGCGAGCAAAGGGTGCAGAGGTCCGGGATGCTTCGGGCAATGTTCTCGCCGACGGCGATTCCGTCGTGCTGGTCAAGGACCTCAAGGTCAAGGGCGCGGGCCAGACCCTGAAACAGGGAACGGTCATTCGTTCGATACGGCTGACCGATAATCCGGAAGAGATCGATTGCCGTCACGATGCCATCAAGGGGCTGGTCTTGCGCACCGAGTTTGTGCGCAAGCGCTGATTTGCGCCTCCGGTCACCCGGAGTTCTGCCGCGTCATCGCGATCCGGCGGGAATTGCAGGCCGATGAACGGATGGCCGGATGCCGGCCACCATGGTCTTGGCCGCGCGCTGTGCTTATCCGGCGCGCGCCATTTGGTCGGAAAGCCGACTTCCAACTCGCGTCAGTAGAGCAATCGCGCCCGTATTGTTCCCGGGATCTGACGAAGCGCATCAAGTATCTCATCTGCGATCTGGCCGGCACCTTCGGCCTCGATGACCACATAGCCCGTATCGCCATAGGTCTGCAGGAACTCGCCGACGATATTCAGTGCGCGGGACGAGAAAACCTCGTTGAGATTGTTCAGAATGCCGGGGCGATTTTCGTGAACGTGGATGAAGCGCGTGCCGTTCGGCCGCGGCGGCAACTGAACCTGGGGAAAGTTGACCGCGCCGAGCGTCGAGCCGACGTCGGAATATTCCACCAGCTTTCTGGCGACTTCCCTGCCGATGCGCTCCTGCGCTTCCTCGGTCGAGCCGCCGATATGCGGCGTAAGAATGACATTGTCCAAGCCCTGCAGCGGCGTCTTGAAGCGCTCGCTGTTCGATGCCGGCTCCTTTGGGAACACGTCGACGGCGGCACCCGCAAGATGCCCATCCTTCAAAACCTTCGCGAGCGCTTCCAGATCCACAACGGTTCCGCGGGAATTGTTGATGAAGAGGGCACCCTTCTTCATCCGGCGCAGCTCAGCTTCAGTGATCATATTTTGCGTCGCGCTGGTCTCCGGAACGTGCATGGTCACGAAGTCGGAGATCTCCAGCAACTCTCCGAGCGTCGCCATCGATTCCGAATTGCCGTGGCGAAGCTTGTCCGAGGGATCGAAGTAGCGCACGATCATCCCCATGCTTTCCGCAAGCACGCTGAGCTGCGAGCCGATATTGCCATAACCGACAATACCAAGCGTTTTGCCGCGCACTTCGCGACTGCCCGCGGCAGATTTGTCCCATCCGCCCTCGTGCGCAGACGCCGAGCGCGGCAAGATCCGCCTAGTCAGCATTATGATCTCACCAATCACAAGCTCGGCAACCGAGCGCGTGTTCGAATAGGGGGCGTTGAATACGGGGATCCCGCGGTGCCGCGCCGCATCCAGGTCGACCTGATTGGTTCCAACGGAAAAGCAGCCGACTGCCATGAGCTTGCGAGCGGAGTTGAAAATCTCTTCGGTCAGCTCCGTGCGCGAGCGAATGCCAATAATGTGCGCATCGGCAATGCGTCCTTTGAGATCCTTGTCGTCCAGAGCCTTCGGCAGATGGGTGACATTGGCGTAGCCGGACGATGAAAAATAGTCCACCGCCGTCTGGCTGATGCCCTCAAGGAGAAGGACGGAAATCCGATCGCGCGGAAGGGAAAGTTGTCGGGTCATTGAATTGCTTTCGCTTCTAGAATTCAACCAAGCTCGATGCCGCTCGTGCGCTGACGCCACGGACATTGCAAAATGTTTTGCGACCATCCGACCGGCAGCGCAAGAACAAACTCACCGTCAATCGCGATCATGCCCAGAGGGCATCTTCCGATCCTGGCGATTGTTCGAGCCTTGGTGCGTCGTCACCTTGATATCAGACGCGGCAAGTGAATGTACTTTGCCGGCTAATGATGTGCGATCTTTTGCGCGGCGCTGCTCTATCAAGGCTGGTCGAGATTTTGCCATCGTCGATAATTGAGACACCCTTGACTTGCATTCTTTCACCGCTACAGCTGCGTTTGAGGTTTTACGACCATTGTATTTGGCCGGGAAAGCTGGCTGGACCACTGCTAATCAGACCCTTCGTTTTTCCAGCAAAGGCTGACGTTGATGATCCCGAGAACTCTACAGCTTGCCTTCCTTTTTTCATGCCTTGGTACTTTGAGCGGATCATATGCCGTGGCGCAGGATACCGCACCCGTGATCTCCGGCAGTTTTGCCGATCTATGCGCCGCCAGTAGCGAACAGCCATCGAAGCTTTGGAAGATCAGCAGCCGGCTGGACCCAGCCTCATGGAGGTCGCGTATCGTCTGCGACCTCTCATCTCCTTCCCGCCCAATCCTGCATATCACGGTCCACCCCGGTGATGCTCCTGACCAGAGTGTCGGCGACGCGCCCACCGAACGGGTGGAAATCCAGATCAGAAAACAGATCATCAAGTTCGACAGACCGATCTGGTATCACTTCGCCTTTCGGCTGGAAGCCCCTTGGCAGGGGATCGGCAATCGCACGGTTATCCATCAGGTAAAGCAGAATATTCCGACAGAAGAGACGAAGCCCCTTGGGATCTGTCAGTCAGCCAACCCGCTTTTCAAAATCGAAGCCATACCGTCCGCCACAGGAGCAGACTTCGTTGCCAAAGTGAGGGGAACGACCGACTGCAACGCCGGACGCTCCAAGATCATTTGCGGTCCCTGGCACCTGAATGTGGGTGACTGGAACGATGTGAACATGATGCTGAAGCCGAGCTTGCAGGAGGGAGAGAGCGCCTTACAGGTCTATCTCAATGGCCGTTCCTGCGATATCGCCTACACGGGGCGCCTCGGCTATCTCGATCACGGCGTGCGGGATGAGAATGGCCACCCCTTCATTGATACTCAACCACGCTTTGGGATCTACAGAGACACTCTACCCGATGTCGTGCAGTCGATTGATTTTGCAGATATCCAGTTCTGGTCGGCCGACCCTTCCGGCGACCCCACCTGGTCGAAGCAAACGGCATCCTCCAAGTGAGGTTCTCCAAATGATCGTCAAAGATCGTTTGGTCGCACTGAAGGCGGCGAAGTCTGCAAGCCGAAAGTGAACGGCAGGGGCCAGTAGCGTCTGCCGTCGTTTCCATTTCCCGCCTTGCCGAAGCTTTGCAGCCTCCGGCAACGGGGAGTTGCGATCAGAGCACGACGACCTTTGTCCCCACGCCGACGCGGCCGTAGAGATCCATCACATCCGGATTGGCCATGCGGATGCAGCCGGAAGATACCGCCTTACCGATCGAGTTCGGCTCGTTGGTGCCGTGGATGCGATAGAGAGTCGAGCCGAGATAGAGCGCGCGTGCGCCCAACGGATTGTTGAGGCCACCTTCCATGCGGTCAGGCAACTCCGGGCGACGAGCGATCATCTCCTTGGGCGGCGTCCAACTCGGCCACTCCGCCTTGCGGCTGATCGTTTGCGTCCCCTTCCATGAGAAGCCCTGCTTGCCAACGCCGATGCCGTATTTGAGAGCGGTTCCATCGTTGAGTACGAGATAGAGGCGTCTTTCCTTGGTGGAGATTACGATCGTGCCGGGGTCGTAGCCGGAGAAGGCAACAACGCTGCGCGGGATTGGCGATCGTGCCAGACTTGCCTGACTGTCATCCTTGATCCCAGGACTGAACTGCGGGGAGACGGCGCGCGGATCGATCGAAGCCTGTCGTTGCGGACGGCGATCCAACGGGAAATCCTCGTCTTCATCGTCATAATATTCATCGCCGCGGCCGCGATAGGAGTAGTTGTCATTGTAGCGCCGATCGTCGCGATAGCGCGGCGGCGGTTCCCGCCAATCGCGTTGAATGACATAGCCGCCATCCGCATCGTCGCCATAATCAGGTAAATATCTCCATTCCTGGGCATGTACCGAGACGCTCGTCGCAAGCACAGCCAGAGCAGGCAAAAGAACCGATCTTATAGTCTTCATCTCATAAACCATGTTTCCCGGAGAACGCACGGGACTGCGCCCCGCGCGGGCGGGGTATGCGAGCAAGCGACAATTCCGGAAACCGCAGGCGTAATTGTGGCAGCGGCGACCGAAAGCCGACATTTTCCTACATGTATTTTAGTGGCGTGATACGGATGCACAGATGCGAGATGCATAGGACATCCGCAATTTATCGCTCCGCTGCGAGAGATCATTGCATGCCTCAAACAGAAGCTGTTGGTGCGCGTACGGGAACCCTGCTCGATTCATTATGTGCAGCTGTCAGTATTTGCAGCATTTTCACGAAGCTATCGGCCCCCTCATCGCCAAGGGGGGCCAAAAGGCGGCGTTGGCTGTCCCTGACCTTGTCGGACATCGCATCGAGAAGAGCAAGTCCATCTTTCGTCACGGAGAGACGTCTGGCTCTTTTGTCGGCGGGATCGACTTCTCGCAAGATCAACCCCTGCGCTTCAAGTCTCTCGACACATTTGGTGATGGAGGATCTGTCCAGGGCGGAACGCTCCATCAGCCGCGTCTGATCCATGCCTGGCTCATGCGCAATCAGGGACAGGGCACCCCACTGCGCCGTCGTGAGGTCGAAGCCCTGGGTTTCCTCCAGAAAGACGCCGATCGCGATCTGATTGCATCGACGGATGAGGAATGCGGGGAGATTCAGTATTTCTTCGAGCGGCAACATAAAAATGCAGGTCCTCTTTTCCCGGTGACTTCCGTTCCCACGGCCTGATCGTAAGCAAGTCATTGGGCTGCTGAAATTCAGGTCAAAGAATATCTGTATCAAGCCGCTCGCCGCGTCCAGACGGGGTCGGCATCACGCTCGACAAAGAAGGCGAATGGCTTGGAATGTGAGGGGCACTCCCACGGAAACGAGCATTTATCCAAAATTAGTTGACTTACTGAAGTTCAGTATGGAGAATATATGGACCGAATAGTCCTCGGTCGGAGCCCTCTGCGGCCGGTCCTCTTCTCATGGCTTTACGATGACATCCTCTCCCGCCCCCACACTCGACCCAAAGACATCTCCCTCTTTGACAGAATATCCACATTCACCAGCCCGAAAAATCCTGCGAGGGCTGATCGCCCCGTTGACCGCCTTGCTCCTGGTTCTGGGTTTTGTCGGATTTGTCACGGTGAACTGGGGGAAGTGGACGAGTCTTGCGGCAACGCAAACAACGGATGATGCCCAGATCCGTGCACAAACGAGCCGCCTGGCGAGCCGCATTACCGGAACCGTGCGAACCGTTGCGGTTCAGGATTTCCAGCGTGTTCAAACGGGCGACCTGCTGATCGAGATCGATCCGACGGACTACAAAATTGCCGCAGACCAGGCACAAGCCGGCGTCGCTGCAGCTGAGGCGGCCCTTGCCAATCTTGGCAATCAGCTTGCGCTGCAACGGATCACGATCAAGCAAGCCGAGGCCCAGCGCGACGCCGCGGCGGGCAAAGAGCTCCAGACCCGGCAGGAAAACGATCGGCAGCAAAGCCTGGTGCAAACGGGAAGCACGTCCCGGCAAATAGTCGAGCAGGCAATCTCGGCGCATGTTACGGCCGAGAGCAACCTGCGGGCCGCCGAAACAGCCATTGAGGCACAGCAACTGCAGTTGACCATTCTCGGCGTGATGCAGCAGCAGCGCAGGGCCGATCTGGCGGCAGCGCGTTCCGCCCTCGAAGCCGCTCAAGTGCGCCTCGGCTACACACGGGTTGTCGCGCCATTCGACGGCACCGTCGGCGAAAGGCAGATCCAGGTCGGCAACTACGTCGGCATCGGCACCAGCCTCATCTCGCTGGTACCCCAGTCGACGGTCCATGTCATTGCCAACTACAAGGAAACGCAGCTTCCGCGGGTTGTTCCGGGCCAACCCGTCGAGATTGCGGTTGACGCCCTGCCGGGTGTTGCCTTCAAGGGCCACGTCGAGCGGGTGTCGCCGGCTAGCGGCTCGCAATTCGCGCTTCTGCCTCCAGATAATGCCAGTGGTAATTTCACCAAGGTCGTGCAGCGCATTCCTGTGCGCATATCGCTCGATGAAAACCAGCCATCGCTTGACCGGTTGCGGGCTGGAATGTCGGTCGTCACCCGCATTCGTGCGGACGGAGATCGCGGCTCCGGGGCGCTGCAATGACGAGCCCGATCCCGGCGCTCGACATAGGCCCTATTTCGAAGGGCGCGCGCTCGCATCACCCGCTCTTCGCGATCGGAGCAGTAATGATCGGCTCATACATCGCCTCGTTCGACAGCAGGCTGTTCTCGATCGGGCTCGCCGATTTGAAAGGCGCCTTCTCCCTGAGCTTCGATGAGGGCGCCTGGCTCGGCACCGCGGCGTTCGGGTCGCAGATCCTGATTGCGCCTGCCGTCTCCTGGCTTGCGACAGTTTTCGGCGTGCGGCGGATTTTCGTCGTGCCAAGCCTTCTCTACGCCGCCATATCGCTGATCATTCCCTTTGTCGGCGATTACGAAGCCTTGTTGGTGCTTCATGTGATACGTGGCCTGTTGCTCGGCCTGTTCGTTCCTGCGACGGTGATGATTATCTTTCGGAACCTGTCGATGTCGTGGTGGCTTCCGGCCATTGCTCTATATGCCTTTCGGACGCCCTTCACGCTCAATGCCGGCGTTTCGTTTGGCGGCTTTTACGCCCAGACGATTGGCTGGCAATGGATGTACTGGCAGGACGCGTTGGTCGCACCGCTGATGGGCATCTTCATGTATCTCGGGGCGCCGCATGAGCGCGTGAACCGCGAGCTTCTTTTCAAAGCGGATTGGGGCGGCATGCTGCTCTTCGGTGTCGGTCTCACCTTGCTCTATGTCGGCCTCGACCAGGGCAACCGGCTGAACTGGCTTGAGTCGGGTGTTGTGGTTGCCACGCTCGCAGGCGGCGTGGCGCTGATCCTGGCCTTCTTCATGAACGAGTCGCTCGTACACGAACCTTGGGCGAGCGCCACTGTGCTGATGTCGCGCAACATCAGCCTGATGCTGGTCGCCACTATATTTTTCACGCTGACCTGCATTTCCAACACGACCCTTGTTCCCAACTTCCTGGCCACGGTCGGGCAACTCCGGCCAGAGCAAACCGGCAGCTTGCTGCTTCTCTACGGCACCTTGCCCTTGTTCATCTTGGTGCCCGCATGCGTTTTCCTCCTGAGGCGGATCGACAAGCGGTTCGTGATGATGCTGGGCTTCTCTGCTTTCGCAGCCGCGAGCCTTCTGGGGGCGACCTTGTCTCCCGACTGGCGGCTCGACAACTTCATCCCCGTCGTCGTGCTGCAGTCCATCGGCTACAGCTTCACATTTCTGACTGTCATCGTGTTCGCGGTGGCCAATCTCAATCCCGCAAGGGCGACCGCCTTTTCCGCCTACATCCAGGTGCTGCGCCTTGGCGGCACGCAGATCGGTGTCGCACTCATGGGAACCTACATACGCGTTCGTGAGCAGGTCCATTCCAATTTGCTCGGTCAGCACCTGGGCAATGGCGACGAGAGCGTCACGCAGTCTCTGAACGCATGGACATCGCTGTTCTCGGCGGATGAAATGAGCCTTGGGAATGCAAAGGCCATGAGCGCATTGAGCTCGGCGGTACAGAAGCAAGCCTACGTCCTCGCCTATATCGATGGGTTCTGGTTGACGTTCTGGGTCGGGATCCTGGGACTTGCCACCATCGTGTTCATGGCGCGATCGCCAGCCGGGCCGTTCACACCAAAGGGAACCGAAGCATGAACACCGCCGTTATTCATTCGCTGGCAGACTGGCCCTTGATCTTCCTTACTCTGCGGATTGTGCTGACAACCCTGTTCTGGTCCGACGTCTTTCTCGGCATCGCCAAGTTCAATGACTTCGCGGGCGCGGTGCAAAGGGCTGGCTTACCATATCCGCGCTTCGTTGCAGCGGCGGCGATTGTCTTCCTGAGTGTCACCTCATTGCTGGTCATCACCAATTTCAATCAGTGGGGATGGATCGCAGCAAGCGCGCTCGTTGTCTTCACGCTGTTGACGATTCCATATGGTCACGCCTTTTGGACCTTTCCACAGCCACGGCGGGCACAGGAGCTTCATTTCGTCCTGGAACACATCAGCGTCGTAGGCGGTCTGTTGCTTCTCATCGCCGTGTTCCTGAGCAATGCCGGAGTGAGCCCGGTTTGAAGGCGATGATGATGCACTCCTGACGCATAGCTATTCAGAGATGCTCGGTTCTCAAACCTTCACGACAGTGGTGAATTGAAAGTTCTGAACCGCTCCCCATGGCGTCACGTGCTCATGACGGAGGGATTGAACGAACCTGAAGTGGCTGCCAAGGGTAGCCAGCAAGCGTTCGGCATCGTAACGGGCGACCGGCAGGCCGCTGCATTTTTCCGGTCCATCGAGAGCAAACGTACCGATTACGGCCTTGCCTCCAGACTTGAGGCCGTCCTCCAGTGCGTGAACATATGCTTGCTGGTCTGTCTCGGAAGTCAGAAAATGGAAAGCCGCACGATCGTGCCAGAAGTCGTATTGTCGATCAGGCTTCCAATTTGTGACGTCGGCTACGACCCAGTTTACAGGAGCGTCATCTTCAAGTCGCTTCCTTGCCGTTTCAAGCGCGGCGGCAGACAGATCGAGGACTGTGACGTGAGCTTGATCGAGTAAGAGCAGAGCATCGACCAGCCGCGAGGCTCCGCCTCCGATATCAATGACCGACATGTTCGGAGATAATCCAGCTTCTCGCAGCAGCGCCAGCGACAGGTCGGGCTTTTCCTCGTACCAACTGACATCGGTGTCGGCCTTGCTGGTATAGACGCCTTGCCAGTGACTCTGCTGCTCATGGCTTGCCATTTTTCCGTCCTCCAGAGGCATTCTCCCGACATCATTGTCGCGGGTTGCGGGTGAAACATCAATCGATCGGCGATGACAACTACGAGCTTTTGGGATCGCCAAGTGGCTCAAGCTCGCAGGAGCGAACGAAAGCCACGAGATCTCCAGGCTCGGGCGAAGCTGTTTTTAAAGGCGCACTCTTTTCCCTTGACGCCGTTGCGAGAGCTATGCGTGCGGATCGCCGGCTTTTTCCTGTTTTAGAGAGCAATGCTCGCAATTGCGCATGCAATCGACCCGCGATGCTTCCGCAACCTTCTTTAAATTGACCAACGCAGGTGCCATTGTCATGGCCATACCGCATGATGCGCGCAGATTGAGTATGCAGGGGAGATCGCGTGAAAAGACGCATGTTGCTTATCGCAGGGCTTGTTGCGCTCATCTCAACTTCGGTTTCAGCCGGTCGATTAACTGGCCAATCGACTCTTTCTCAATGGGAGAGCAGCCGACGAGATGACCAGATGGCTTTGGCAAAGGATATCCTTGTCAGGACTGCCAGACGAGACCTCCGCAAAACAGCGGATCTGATGGCTTGCATAGAGAAAGTCGCGCGAGACCCCACTCATGCGAATATACCGATTCATAAGATCGCGTCGCCGTGCCTGGTGTTGATCGACGCGGAGTAATGGTGAGAATTCTATTGCTGCCGGAACACGCGCGGAAGATTTTGAGCGGGATTTTCGGTGAGTGATTTCATGTGGCATTTTGATCAAAGTGGGTGAGATCGTGCTTTGGCATGGACGGCTCCGGCACTATGAATTGCTCCGACTTTATTCGCTTCCGCCGCCGGAAATCTAGCTCTATCGATACTTGCTCGGCTTTCGATGTTCGCGGAAGGCAGCAGTGATGGCACGAAGGCTGTCCTTGGATTTTGGGTCAGACAGGGAAGAGTGCAGTACGACGGATAGAGAAGGTAGCGGTGGCAGGCCGAGCGCGTCGCCGACATCTACGACATCGCTTGGGGCAAGGCGGCGTGGAAACGGCGAAACCGCAAGCCCGGCCGATAGGGCAGCGGCAATCGCAGTTGTCCCGCCGACGAAGACTTCCGTCCATGGGATCGAAGATCGATCAAGCAGCCGGATTGCCATGTCGCGCACGGCGCAGGTCGGAGATAGGGCCGCCAGGGGCAGGGGCTCGCCCGCTCGATGCTCGAAATCCCGTGAAGCATACCAGCCAAAATGCTCTGGCCCTAGGATTTCGCCATCGCGCCTGTCGTCGTCGCTGCGAACGATAACGGCATCGAGCGTACCTTCTTCGAAAGCCTCCAGCAGTGGTCTTGAGATGTCCAGCCGAACTTCTATGGTCAGTGCCGGATCAACCGCTTTAAGGCGTGCCAGCAAGCTCGGTACTTCGGGTCCCATGACATGATTAGCAATTCCCAACCTAAAGCGTCTGCGCGTTACGGAAAGCCCGGCGACGGCACGTTCATGCGCGGCTAGAAACTCCCGAGCAGAAGGAAGGAATGTTTCGCCATGGGCTGACAGACGGACATGACGCGGGGTTCGTTCGATCAGCTTCCTGCCGACGCGCTTCTCGAGGCGCTTCAGCTTCACGCTAACTGTCGCCTGCGTGGTGCCAAGCGCTTCTGCGGCACGTGTGAAGCTTTGGAAATCGGCAATGGCGACAAAGACCTGCACGGCATCGACATCGAGCGACATCACGTAAATCCAAATTTGTTATCACTGATATAGATAGTCATAGCATTTTAACATGATCAAGCACCGGGTACAGATTTGAAAGTCGATGGCGCTTCGTCTTGCAGAATGCACGAACATTGGCACAGACGCCCGAGAGCGTTCCGGCGCCAATCGACAAGGATTTTATGTCGAGAGGCGAAATTATGAGCAATATCCGGCACGGCAACCCAAGGTTTGCCTTGGCTGCCATCTGTCTATCAGCAATGATGTTCGGTCTTGAAATTTCGAGCGTCCCGGCAATATTGCCGACGTTGGAGCGGACCTTGCATGCCGACTTCCAGCAGCTTCAATGGACGATGAATGCCTATACGCTGGCAGTCGCGACCGTGCTGATGGCGGCCGGTACGCTCGCCGACCGTTATGGCCGCAAACGGCTTTTCGTCGGCAGCATGATTGCCTTCGGCCTCAGCTCGCTCGTCTGTGGTATCGCGCCCAACATTGCAATCCTCATCACCGGCCGCGCACTACAGGGGGCGACCGGGGGCGCGATGCTGATCTCCCAGATCGCGGTATTGTCGCAGCAGTATGGCGATGCGCGCGAGCGCGCGAAGGCTTTTGGCTGGTGGGGGATTGTCTTCGGCTTTGGCCTCGGCTTCGGACCGGCGATCGGAAGTGGCATCACCGCGCTTATGGGCTGGGAATGGGTATTTCTCGTGCATGTTCTGATTTCGATCCTGACGGTTTTTCTGGCCGTCGTCAGTGTGCGGGAGACGCGGGATCCCAATGCCCAACATCTCGATATTGCCGGTATCGTTTCGCTATCCGCCGCGGTCTTCTGCCTGGTCTTTTACATCACACAGGGTTCGCAGCTCGGATTTATCAATCCTGTTTCGCTCGGCGCCGCAGCCATTGCGGTTGTTAGCTTCATCGTCTTCATGGCCACCGAGCTGTCCAAGGGTCATCCCATGTTCGATTTTACGGTCTTCAGGATCAGGCGCTTCTCAGGCGCAATCTTCGGGTCGATGGGAATGAATTTCAGCTTCTGGCCCTTCATGATCTACATTCCTATCTGGTTTGAAGCGGGCCTTGGCCTAGACGGGGTTGCAACGGGCATCGCGTTGTTGGCCTATACGCTGCCGACGTTGATTGTGCCGCCGTTTGCCGAACGACTTTTGCTTCGCCGCGGCCCCGGCATCGTGATCCCGGCCGGTCTGTTCACGATCGGGCTTGGCTTCTTGCTTATGAAATTCGGTCCGGCTGCAGGTGAAGCGATCCTGCCGGTCACATTGCTTGGCGCCCTCATCGCAGGTGTCGGCCTCGGAGTGACAAACACACCGGTCACGAACACGACGACGGGTTCCGTTTCGAGTGATCGCGCCGGCATGGCCTCAGGCATCGACATGAGCGCGCGAATGATCTCGCTTGCCGTCAACATAGCGGTGATGGGATTCATTCTGATGAGCGGCATTCTTGCAAATCTGCAGGCCATACTCCCAATATCGGCGGATCCTACCGCGTTGCCCAGGCTGGCGGAGCGGATCGCCTCCGGCAATGTCAGCGCTGTGAACGAATCCATGGCAAAGCTATCCGGCGACATCGCACGCAAAGCGCTTACCGCGGGCTTTGATTGGGTGATGCTCTACGGCGCACTGAGCGTTTGGGGCCTCGCTTTCCTGAGCCTAATCGCTTTCGGGACGAGCGCGCGCGGCAGCGCGACCGCACCGGAGTGAGACTGCGCAAAGCTTGTGTTTATCGTGGCTATTGCGCTGGGATTCGGAGCCACTACTGCTGGTCGCGGAAAAGCGCTCATCGTGTCGAATCGGTCACCGTGAGCGACTCGCCGCGAGCTCATCAGCGATTTTAGTGTTCCTGGCGCAACTAGCATTCTCGCTTATGCGGAGTTGGTTAGCTGCTGTGTCTGCGAATGAGGCCGAACGAGATCGCCCTATTGATTGCCGAAGACCAAGCTCAACCATGCTTGGCGAATTCCTCCGCGGCGATGCTAGTAGCATGCTGAACGGCGGGATAACCACAATAAGGAGCCAAGTTTACGAAGGTTTCGATTATCTCACCACGGGTTGCACCGACATTGAGGGCAGCGGTGATATGCACGCGAAGCGGCGTCTCGGCGGTAATCGTGCCGAGCGCTGCCAGGGCGGCGCAGGTCGTCAGCTCCCTCGTCTTCAGATCGATGCCATCACGGCAAAAGATCTCGCCATACGAGTGTTCGACGATCATTCGTCCAAGGTCCGGCGCAACGTCGTTGAAGCTGTTGATCACCGCATTCCCCGGTGCCCCCGATGTTTGCACGAGTGTGGCACGGCCACGCTCGCGGCGCTCGATGCGACCTTCAGATCTGGTAAACGGTAGGGTCTCGGTGCGGGGCAAGTTCGTTTGCCCGGAAAAGACTTCCTTCGCGACGGAAAAGGCGTTCAGCGCTGCGGGAAAGCCGCAACAGACGCTGAGCTGTATCAGCACTTCGATGATCTCTTCACGCGTGACGCCGGCCGCAAGCGCGCCGCCAAGATGAAGGCGAAGCGCAGCGGCGCGATTGCCGTTTGCAGCCAGCATTGAAATGATCGCGAGTAGTTTGGCTCTCGGATCGAGCCCGTCGCGCGCCAGCGCCTCACCGAAAGCAAACTCGACCGAAAGTCGGGCGAGATCGGGGGAGGCTGTTTCGAAGGCATTAAAATAGGCGGTGACATCGCCGGCCGTGAGTGCACGAAGGGTTGCTGACCCGGTCTGGCTGCGCATGGTGCCGTCGTCGGTTACAGGCGCGAACGGCTCTAGTTCCATGCCACGCTCGGAAAATACGGCCCGAACCAATCCGACTGCGTTGACCGTTGACGGGAATCCGAGGATTGCGACCGAAATGAAGAGGAGTTCCAATAGCGTCTCGGGCCTGCCGCCGGCATTGAGATAACCCGCCATGTGAAATTTCAACTGCGGCTGCGCATTGCCGTCAGCCAGCAGCATGGAGACCGTGCAGAGCTGTCGTAAGGTCAGATCGAGGCCGGGACGCGAAAGTACATCCCCATAGGGATATTCGACAGTGAAGCGCGAAAGATCGGGCGATGTTTCGGCAAGGCTGTTGATTGGGGCGTCGAAATTCTCTCCACCGATTCTCTGAAGAATGGCGAGACCGCGTTCGAACCGTTCCGTGCTGGATGTTTGCATTTGGGCATGGACCTCACGATTGCCGATGGCGAGTAATGCGGCCATGACAGGAAGTCATCGCCGGGGCGCTGCCGATCCACCATCGATTGTTGCTCTCCAAGTGTGCGGATCGCGTTCCTGTGGCATGGCCGCTTTCCGGAGTTCCTTGACTGCATCTCCCACAGTGCTTGTCATCAATCTAATTCATTATTAATATAGTTGCCATGAACAAGGTGCATCTCTCTGGCGTTGATCTGAACCTCCTCGTCGTCTTCGATGCGCTTGTCTCGGAAGGCCATGCCACACGCGCTTCCGAGCGAATTGGGTTGACCCAGCCGGCGGTCAGTCATGCGCTCAACCGTCTGAGGGCTCTGTTTGGCGATCCGCTCTTTGTCCGTTCGCCACGTGGCATGATGCCGACGCCGCTGGCCCAGGAGATTGCTCCAGGCATAAGATCAATCCTCGAGCAGGTGGAGGGTCTTCTGCTCGGCGGTCGCGGGTTCGATCCCGCTTTGAGCAGGCGTCAGTTTACGCTCGGCCTGTCCGACTATGCTGCCTTCGTACTGCTTCCGCGCCTCACCGCACGGCTTGACCGTGAAGCGCCAGGCGTCTCTCTGATTGTCAGGAACACCAGCCACAGTCATGGCCTGGCGATGTTGGAGGACGGCTCGGTCGAGCTGATCGCAGGCAACTTTCCTGAGCCGCCAACTCATATGCGGGAAGAGCTGCTTTACGAAGAAGACTTCGTTTGTGCGTGCCGTAGCGATCATCCCGGCTTCGACGGAGCGATCGACCTCGACCGCTATCTCTCGCTGAGACATCTTCAAGTATCGACGAGAGGCAATCCGAGAGGCCATGTCGATAAGGCGCTTGCGGATAAAGAGTTCAAACGCAACGTCACGGCGACGGTTGGCCACTTTCTTATGGCGCCCATGCTGGCCGATGCGTCTGATCTGGTGGCGACCGAACCCCGTCGTCTGTTCGTGCCGCTTGCCGGGCGTCTCTCGATCAGACTCTTTCCGCCGCCTTTCGACATTCCTCCGTTTAAGGTGGTTCAAACCTGGCATGCACGGCACGAGGCCGATGAAGGCCATCAATGGATGCGGCGCACGCTGCGGGAAGTAGGGCAAGAAGCGTAAGCATGGCCATCGAATTGTCCCGTTCGGGCGCGTTCCGTCTCCCTAATTCCGCGGAACGAGACGTTTCCTAGCGCGCGCATTTCCTGAACCAGTTGCTGAAGATCGCAGGCCGCAATTGCCACGCGCATACGCCATTTCCTACGCCGGGCGACGGGAATTTGACCTCCTGTCAGTTACTCCGAGCCCTTTCCGCATCGGGTTGGCATCCATTCATATCTTCGCTGGCACAGAGGCCGAGCTCTCCGAACAACGAGAATGTGATTTTCATCTTGAAAATTTATCAATATATAATATGTTATAATGTATATTGATCGGCGCAATGGAGCTCGCTATGTCTGCAATCAAAATCTCGGAGAAACTGTCTGTTTCGCATCAGCCAAGTGTCGAAGACATCCAGGCGTTAGCCGGGGAAGGGTTCACGACGCTGATCAATAATAGACCAGATAGGGAAGAAAACACCCAATCCGGGACCCAAGTCGAAAGCAAGGAAGCAAACCGCCTCGGCCTGTCCTATGCTTTCATTCCTGTAACCCCTGATACGATCACCGAAGCCGACGTAAGGGCCTTCCAGAAGACAGTATTGGACTCGAAAGGTCCTGTTTTTGCCCATTGCAAAACCGGCACACGTTCGTTGAGCCTCTACCTGATCGGCGAGGTGCTTGACGGTCGCATGTCTGCCGACGAGGCTGTTGAATTCGGGCGCAGCCGCGGAGCCGACACCTGCGGCGCTAAACGCTGGCTTGAAAAACACACCAGCCGCCGGCCGCAGGTGAAAGGCTTCTTCGACAAGCGCACCTCGAGTGTTCAGTACGTGGTGTCCGATCCAACGAGCCAAAAGTGCGCCATTATCGATCCTGTCCTCGACTTTGACGAGAAGGCCGGTGCGACCGCGACGATCAATGCGGATGCAATCCTCGGCTACATTAGCGATAACGGACTGACGGTCGAGTGGGTCCTCGATACTCATCCACATGCCGACCACTTCTCCGCCGCCCATTACCTAAAAGAGAAGACCGGTGCTCGCACCGCAATTGGCGAGCACGTCGTTCATGTTCAGCGCCTCTGGAAGGACATTTACAACTGGCCCGAGCTGAGACCCGATGGCTCCCAGTGGGACCGATTATTTGCCCATGGCGACACCTTCAAGGTCGGCTCGATCGACGCAAAAGTGCTGTTCTCGCCCGGACACACACTCGCTTCCATTAGCTACGTGATCGGTGACGCTGCCTTCGTGCATGATACGCTCTTCATGCCCGACAGCGGTACGGCACGAGCCGATTTCCCCGGTGGTGATGCACACGCCCTGTGGAGGTCGATCCAGGAGATCCTGGCACTACCAGATGAGGCGCGGGTGTTTACGGGACATGACTACCAGCCGCAGGGGCGCATGCCGCGATGGGAAAGCACCGTGGCCGAACAGAAGAAGTCTAATCCGCATATTGCTGGCGTCACGGAAGCAGAATTCGTGGCGCTTAGAACGGCGCGAGACAAGACGCTACCCATGCCGAAACTCATCCTGCATGCCCTGCAGGTCAATGTTCGCGGCGGCCGTCTGCCAGAGCCGGAGGCTAACGGTAAGCGCTATCTCAAGCTTCCGCTCGATGCCTTGCAGGGGGCGGCATGGGAATGAGTATCAACCTGAAAGAAACGAGAAAGGCAAAGCTCTCTTCAGTCGAAATGGCCGAGAAGGCCGGAGACGTGGCAGATCTCCTGAAGACGCTTTCGCATCCAGCGCGCCTGATGATTGTCTGCACCCTCGTGGAGGCGGAGTACGCCGTCAGCGACCTGGAAGAAAAGGTCGACGTGCACCAACCGCACCTGTCGCAGCATTTGACGGTGCTACGGCACTCAGGAATCGTCGAGACGCGGCGGGAGGGGAAGCAGATTTTTTACCGCCTGGCGGAGAAAAACGCCGCCCGACTGGTTAGCGCTCTCTACGACATCTTCTGCGTTAAGGAAGAAAAATGAATACCTATCTTCTATCTTTATTGGGCGGTTTGCTGATCGGCGCATCGGCCGTAATGCTGCTGCTCCTTAATGGCCGTATCGCCGGCATCAGCGGCATCGTCGGGCGTCTTGTCCAAGGTGTCGGTATGACCACCAACCTCGCATTTGTCCTCGGCCTGCTGCTCGGACCGGTCGTCTACCTGCTTTCTTTAGGCACGTGGCCTGTTGTACAGGTTACCGTAGAGTGGCCGCTAATCATTGTCGCCGGGCTGCTCGTCGGCTTCGGGTCGCGCATGGGTTCGGGCTGCACCAGCGGCCACGGTGTGCTCGGGCTTGCGCGCATGTCGCCTCGTTCCATGGTGGCCGTTGCCACCTTTCTGACGGCCGGGGTGGTTGCGGTCATAGTCTTACGAGGTGTCGGATTGTGAACCGTAGCCTATTCCAATTCGGGGCCGCCCTCGCTTCGGGCATCGTATTCGGTTTCGGCCTGTCCCTGTCCGGCATGTTAAATCCCCGTCGCGTTCAAGGCTTTCTTGACATTTTTGGTGCCTGGGATCCGAGTCTTGCCTTCGTTCTTGGCGGCGCCGTGGTCATTGCCTTCATCGGCGTGCAGGTGATGAAGCGGATGCGGCATCCGGCATTCGACGAGAGCTTTCATGTCCCGACGAACCGGCGGATCGACGCGTCGCTTGTAATTGGTTCGGCGTTGTTCGGCCTGGGCTGGGGAATCGGAGGCTTCTGCCCGGGACCCGCGATTGCGTCCCTCGCCGTTGGCTTGCCACAGACAGCGCTGTTCGTCATCGCCATGTTGGTCGGCATGATTGTATACGACAGAGTGTGGAGCAGCCGGTCTTAGGGAGACCGGTAACTTTTCCGGGGTGTGCACGAACTGGTAGTTTCGGCTGGTTCAGCTTGGTTGCCTCGAAGAAGGAGGCAACGATGGCAGTTAAATGGACGATCATGATCGAGGGAAAGAGTGATTTCGGTGATATTTGCCGAAAGGAGGTTCGCATCGACAAGAGCTGGGAGCGTTTGTTTGATGGTGACCTCGGCCTGTCGATCGAGGACGGCAAGAAAATCATGGAAGCGCTGCAGAACGTGGTCGTGAACCACGAGGCCGAGATCTATTCCCTTTTTCGCCGGGTCTGCCCGGACTGCCATACGTTCCGGGCGGTAAAAAATTACACGACGCAGCGCATCAGAACCGTGTTTGCCACGGTGAGGGTTCGCAACCCCGTTGGATGCTCTGCAGCGATTGCTATCCAGGCATGGTAAGTGCCTTCGCGCGGCTGAAGGAAATCTGCCCCGATCGGGCGACAACTAGCTGATGGAGTTGACTGCGCGACTAGGAAGCACTCTGCCCTATCGGCAAGCAGCAAATTTGCTCACCAGATTTCTGCCTATTGAGCCAAGCGAGACGCACGCGACCGTGCGCAAACGTACAATCAGGGTCGGCGAGCGGATCGACAGTCAGATTGCAGAGGAAGAATGGCAAGCAAAAAGGGAGATGGAGGAGCGACATCAACTTGAAATGCCGCTTCCCGGTGATCGGCGCAGAGAGTTCGCCATCAGCATCGATACCGCTCATGTCCGTAGCGCCGAGCCCGGTTCAGCGCGCAACTTCGAGCTTGTTGTGGCCCGATGCGGTCGTGGTGATAGGGCTGATGCCGGTGGCCGCTATTTCGCTACCGCCAGTACAGAGCAGACGACGATCCGCGATCGAGCTCTGCATGCGCTTCGACGAGAGGGATATCGCGGTCATGGCGACGTTACCGTGCTCCCGATGGCGCTGAAATCCTCAAGCGCCTGCCACGCGCCATGCCGAAACCGGCAGCCCATATTATCGACTGGTTCCACATTGCCACGCGGATCCAGCCCATGCAGCAAATCGCGGACTTCATGGTGCGATCCCAATTGGATCTCTTCGAACCTAGTTCTTCCATCGACAGGAAGATCTCAGTGGTGAAGTGGCTCTCGTGGCACGGACGTGTTGATCGCGCCGTCAGTGATATCGAGGGGTTGTTGGAACGGCTGAAACCCTCACTGCAAAAAGGCGCCTTCTCGCTCGTAAGGCTTCACAGTCTCGGTTCGCAACTCTTGGCCTATATTCGTTCGAACCGCAGTGCGATCGTCAACTATGGACAGCGCCATCGAGCCGCGCTTCGTGTCGCCACCACCCTCGCCGCGCCAGCGGTAAACTCGTTGGTCTGCAAGCGGATGGTCACGAAACAGCAAATGTGCTGGACTGTCCACGGCGCTCACATGCTCATGCACGTTCGGACGGCCGAGATCAATGGAGTGGTTCGCGATCGACTGCGGGCACCCTCTCGACAGCCAGGACCCAACATGCCTTCTCTGTTCAAGCCCGTGCCGCCGCTCCTGCACGCCGCGTAACCCCAGAGACGTTACTTGTCTGTAACCAGAACAGATTGTCTGACCCATGCTATCGTAGGTTTTACGTCTCATTCGCGTGGCTGGGTTCGCACCTATCCCTTAAAATACAGTGATCACGTCAGTCCGGCTTGAAGAGCGGTATTGCGGCGTCGAACACTGCTTTTGGTAAAATGCTAAGCTCGGTCGCCGCATATGGCAGATGTGGGAAATGCATGATCGTGAGTTCAGCGACGGCTTCAGCCTGTGCCCTGTCGCGCTGACGTTTGAGTGGCTCGCGATCTTCACGTTGAGACACCCAAAGTTTATGCGCGGCAAAAACGCGTGGATCAGGAGAGACGATACGCAAAGGCTCGCCTTTTTCATCTATCGCGATAGCCTCGAACTGACGCGCGTTTTCGAGCCATTCAAGACCAACGATCGCGGCAGCGACGAGCTCGTCCTCATTGTCTCCGATGCGTTCACGGCTCTCCTTCCAAACGGGTTTGGGGAGCGGCTTGATGAGATCGACCAGATAGCCATCACGGTTGATCGCTCGGAAGGTGGAGCGTGTTCGCTCAAACGACCTATCAACCTTCCTCAGGAGGTCGATAAGGGCGCCCTCCTTCAACTCGCCATCTGCCAGGATTTTCAATGAGCGTCGGGCATCCATTAGCAAGTCAATATCGCCGGTGGTCGTAATGCCGGGATCCACGAAAACGCCGGCGGCGGCCTCATAAGCGTAGATGGCGTTAGTGCCGGCGACACGAATGCCCGTGCCAAGCAAGCCAGCATTGTCGAGTGCGCGGATAATTCGAGCCGTAAGAAGCGGTACACGGCCAAGACGCAGTGCTCGATTGACCGCAGCTTGCCGATCCATCTGAACCTTTCGCGCAGCGAGCACGTCTTGGGCGGCTTGCCGGGCGGTTTCCCATTCGACTTTTATCACTTCGGCTTCGGGAGAACGGCGCCCTTCGACCTTTTGGCGCCGGGTTCCGGTCGACGTGTAGTAGCTGCGCATGAGATGCTCGACGTCGCCGACCTTGTGCCAGACGAGGGAACCTCGGAAGCTCTTGGCTTTAGCGGAGGCCTGTCTGAGCGCTTCGTAGCGCTGGTCGGAATTGACCTTTTCCCGGCGTTGGTCGTTATTTAGTTCAATAAAATCAGACATATCAACATAGGTGCCCATTTTTTACCGAAACTGTTGCAAATGAGCCTATCCTGCAATCGGCCCTGTTGCAACAGTGCTGAGGCATTTCACCTTCATCTGTTGATGCTAATGATATTGCTCGCGAATTCACGATTTGTGCGTCGAAGCTTACGTTCCCGAACCGCATGGGACGCGATGCGCACGGCGCAGCAGCTTGATCGACACCTAAACGGCGCGATGACACCGCGCGAAGCGGAGAGTGCGCGCCAAGCCAAGACGCGGGGGTCTATCGCTGAAATGAAACCGGACGTTTCGCCAAGCACGTCTGCTCGGTCAGCATTCCCCTGGGCTCTATGGATTACGGTTGCCGCAGCCTGTCTCTCTGCCGCTTCAGCCTATTGGCACGGCTACCGGATCAACCTGACGCCGAGCGAGTCGATGGGTCTCTGGCGGAGACCTGGTGTTCATTTGTCCGCCGCCATCGGCCGAAGTCCAGCAAGCGAAGAAGCGTGGATATTTCCGCTTACCGTCATGCTGCCGGAAGCTGCGTTGGGGTTCTGGACGCCGACCACCGAGCGCGCCTGGATCGCAGTACTTCAGGGCACCGAACTGATCGTCGTAGCTGGTTCCATGGTTGCCGACCTGGGCGGGTATGACAACGTGCTGATTGCGATCTCGGCTGCTCGCGGCGCGGTCATCTATCGCGAGCGCATGCCGGTCCCGGAATCGATGTGGCAGCCGTGGTGCTCGTGGTCGGGAGCGTGCGAGAGCACGTACATTTCTTTGCAAACCCGGTCGTCACCATCGGCTCCCATCGGGTCGATCCGCTGATTTGCTACGAGCAACTGATCGTCTGGCCGATCTTGCAGTCCATGCTCCATAGCCCGGATCCTATCGTTGCGGTTGGAAATGGCTGGTGGACAGATGGCGCTTCGATCGTCGCCATCCAGAGGGTAAATGCGATCGCGTGGGCGAGGTTGTTCTCAAAGCCGCTCGTCTTTTCCTGCAACACCTAAGCATCATTGGAGCCGCCATGCTCGATGCAGCACCGATCAAGGAATGCGCCGATCCCTCGCTGAACCCGGCAATCGTCCAACACTTTGTCGATGCCGCCGGCTCCGCCGTTACCGTCAGGCAGGGTGGCCGCCTGCTCCTTGTTCAGAAGGCGGCAACACCGGAAGCGGCCATTGCGATCGCAAGGCAATATCCAGGCGATGGCCTCCCGACGCAGTCGGCTCCAGGCGATTCGGGAAGGTGGACGAACTCGGTGCTTCCGGGATGCGGATCGATCTTTCTCGGATTGAGAGAAAATTGATGAAAAATCTGGCAGGTTTCGTCCAAGTACTGACGAGTAGCGAAGGCGCGATCGACAAAATTGGCTCATGTCGCCTTCTCACTTGCTTGCCTTGATCTTGGCTCGCAGGTGACAGGATTTGGCCAGGATTATCTTGCGAATCGGGCGTGTGGACCTATCTATCGGTCGATATCACAGGGAGGAATTTCATGACGAAGCGCATTTTGTTTACCGGGGGAAGCGGCAAGGCGGGGCGCCACACGGTTCCGTGGTTGGTCGACGCGGGCTATGAGGTCCACAATGTCGATCTCGTGCCGCTCGACAGCCCAGGCGTCACCAATCTTCAGGCAGATGTGACGGACGCAGGCCAAGTCTACAACGCCTTGACCATGCATCGTGATTTTCCCGATCTTGATCGCGGCAAAGGCGCCCAGCCTTTCGATGCCGTCGTGCATTTCGCGGCCATTCCTCGAATCCTGATCAAACCTGACAACGAGACGTTTCGCATCAATACGATGAGCACCTACAATGTCATTGAGGCGGCCGCAAAACTCGGCATAAAGAAGATCATTATTGCCTCAAGCGAGACGACCTATGGGGTCTGTTTTGCCGAGGGGCATCGCGATTTTCATCGGTTCCCGCTCGAAGAAGATTATGACGTCAATCCGATGGATTCCTACGGTCTCTCCAAGGTCGTAAACGAGAAGACGGCTCGGGCTTTTGCTGAGCGTTTCGGCATAGATATCTATGCGCTGCGCATCGGGAACGTCATAGAGCCGCACGAATATGAGCGGTTCCCCGACTTTTTTGCCGATAGCAGCATCCGCAAGCGGATTGCATGGAGTTACATCGATGCTCGCGACCTCGGTCAGATCGTCCATCTTTGCATCGAAAAGAACGGGCTCGGTTTTCAGGTGTTCAATGCTGCAAATGATACTGTATCCGCCAACACGCCTTCGCGCGAGCTGGCCGCAGAGCACTTTCCGAATGTTCCGTTCACGCGCGAGATCGGTGAGTTCGAGGGTTTGTTATCCAACCGAAAGATTCGCGAGGTTCTCGGTTTCAAGGAAGAGCACAACTGGCGGCGCTACGTGCAGCGGTGACGCGCCCGATCAGATGATCGGGAAGCTCAAGGCGCGACTTGCCGTTCAGCGGCGCGGTCGGCTCGGTCAATCTTCGCAGGAGATTGAACGTGCCATTGAGCAGTGGGAACTGGCGCTGGAGGATAGGGTGGCGGCGGACGCGGACATGGTCGGGCCTCGGCCCACAGTCAACACAGACCGGGGCCGAGGCCAAGCCTTCTCGCCAGCCGTTACCGGATCATCCGCGCCGCCATGAGGACATTCACGACCTCGACCCTTGTGTTTGCCGCGGCTGCGAGCACCAACTTCCTGAAGGCGGTGACGTCTGAGACCGAGATTCTGGATGATGTGCCCGCGTCGTTTCGGGTTGTTCGCCATCTCCATGCGGCTCTTCGCTCATTGCGACATCTCATTCTTATCGTCAGGACGTTTCACAAGACGCTGCAGGGCTTGAAGGCCGGCGGTAATCGGCGGAGCGAAAGCCATAATCCCAAAGTATGCCGCGTAGTAGATATTTGAGAAAGGCCCATGAACACCAAATAGAGCTTCGCCACCCCCGCACCGGCCGCCCCTGCAAGGCGTGTTGTAAAATATCACCGTCAGACCATCCCACAAAACTAGCAACGGCACAACGCGCACCAGCCACTGGCGGAACATCTCCGGGTTGGGGATCAGAGGACGAAATTCCACGTGCCTTTGCGGATCCATGCCGACCTGGATCGTTCGCAAAAAGACAGCCAATATGACGACGAGAGCGGCTGCCGAGACTTGCGTCAGCAATACGGACACGAGCGGCCCTATCGGTGGGGCCAGAAGATACACCGTCCCGGCAACGATAAAAGCCGCAAGAGCTATGCAACTGCCCAACGAGCCCACGGTCAGACCTTTGCGCGTAATCAGCGCGTGCAGGAAAGAGATCACTGCCGCTATGGTCGCCAGCCAAGCAAATGGGCCGACTACCCAGGGAAATGGCGGCCAATGTCTGGGGAAGAGGAACAGTATGATCCAAGGGGCGGCGATTATGACGGCGAAATGTATCCAGGTCAGCTCAGCCTGGTGTGAGGCGTTCTTCTTGCGAGCCTTCTTGGATGCCTTCTGTGTCCTCACCACCGACCGCTGCGGCCTCCTCACGTCAAATTCTCCATTTGTGATCAGGACATCACATACCCTGGGGCGCCTCAGTGACGAATGGGGCCACCAAGTTCGAGATCAACATCATTTGGATCGTCGCCAGTCGATTTCAGAACTGCGATTCCCTCTTCCGTTCGGACTTTACAATCAACCTTGGAAAGGCGGCCGACAGTACTCATCACCAGTTTGCATTTTTCCTGGCCCTTTAGCGAGCGCCTCATATAGACGCCCCTGACCGAGATCGTGCTTGAATCCGTCTTCCTCCCACTAAAGCTGACGTCGCCCCGGTCCGTTTTCGCAATGACCGATTCCTCGCCGACCGGGAAGTTCTGCATGTAGAGCAACCGTTCACATGGATGATCAAGCTCGTCGCCGAGCCTGACGTAACAAAATCGGTGCGACGAAGGATGTTTCGGCCTCTCTGTCGCGTGGCTCACCGTTGGAGAAACGACAGCAACCACCGCGCCGACCGCCAAAGCGAATCTCATCATCACATCTCCAGCTCTTCGTCATCATTAGCGGAGGGCGAGAAAGTCGATGGCCAGATTTCGCTAAATGGTAGCGAGCGACCGCCGTCAGTTCAGGCGCGCAATAGCGTCGTCGAGATTGTCGATCGCGAGCTGTTCATGGGCGATCATACCGTCAATATCGATGTCACTGTTGACCTGTTTCGCAATCGCGGCTCGCATCTTCATCTCAAGCAGTTCGTCGCGATGCGCGATCTTTTCGTCCCTGATTTTGATGAGCTTTAGGCGAAAATCATCATTCATCTCAAATCTCTCCGCTTCGGGTCAGCTATCCGAAGCTCCCGAATTTACGTTCGCCTTCCGGATTCGACTTTACAAGGATCACTCGTGCCCGCGGCCGCGATAGGTGGTCGGCACGCCGGCTGCCTCGTGGCATTGCGCGAGGGTCTCCAGCCACGTCGCCAATCCGGCCGGCACTTCGACATTGCCTGCCTCCAGCGCCTCCACCCATGACAGGTCGCATTGCAGGGCGCTTGCCAGATTGATCGGCGTCCAGCGGATATGCAGAAGGCATTCGGAAAAGCGCTCTGGGGTCATGATCATCCAATTCCTGAAGATGCTTCAGGGTGTCAGAGGACGGCGCAAAGTCAAGCGAACATGCAGATCCGACCGCCTGGGGGCAGCTCTACAATGACGAAATTTGTTGCGGTCGCAGTCGTGGCGCTTGATGGAGCGTCTTCGATCCTCACCCGATGTCATCGGCACCGGTTTTATCGGCGCAAGGAGGAAGCTCTTTGGGGCACCGAGATCACTTGTTCACCCGAGCGAGACGCAACGCATATGTCTCCAATCGGCTGTACTAAAATTGCGATTCTAGTATAGCCGCAGCCTATCCCTTGACGGGCGGGGGAGTTTAGAGACCGTTCGGAGAGAGGCCTGCACCCGCAGGCCTCTCAGCGCCTGATGCTTTATGCCTTTGGCTTGCGCCCACGCTTCGGCTTTTCGGCGCTCGCTTCGCCCGACACTTGGCTTGTTTCCGTCGCCTTCACGGTCGCCGGTTTCCGCGTTGCAGCCTTCGCCGCAGGCGCCTTCACCTTTGCCTTGGCGCTATTCAGAAGCGCGGCACGGCGCAAACGGTTTTGCTCCAGCGCCTTCTGAAACGAAACGTCGTTGTCGGCATGCTGTGCAAGGTCGTCGAGGAACTCTGCAACTTGTGCCGTGGTTTCGACGACGACATAGCTTAGTCCCTGCCCGGCATCGATCGAATCCCGGCCGATGGTCACGCCAAAGCCGCCGGGGGCGCGCTGAAACCAGGTCGACCGCCATTTGTTGAAGCCGGCGCCGTCGCTCTCAAACTCGGCCAGATAGGCCTTCTGCTCGGCCACTCTCGCGCGGAAGGCGTCGACGGCACTGCGTGTACCAGCCTTCGGCTTGTCGGACTTCTTGGCGGACCATTTTTCCAAAAAACTCGTCATTGTGCTCGTCTCTTTTGCTCGTTTTCGTCATCAAACCATTTTGCAGTGCGACATGCCAATCAGGCCTACCGCACCTGCCTGCCTGAGCGTTCTACAGAATAGACGTAGGATGGCAACAATGTGAGCTATCGCAAATATGTGCACGATGAGGTGTGGTGGCTTACGACATCGATCAGCCGATATCGGTGGGTATCAATCCGACCCATCCGGTGATGGGGTTTTCACGCTGCGGCCTGCCCGCTAAAGTTTACGCATAGTTTTTGGTCGGAAGCGCAATGACGTCACAACTCGACATGTTCTCCGGAAACCCACCGCCACGCCTATCGGGGGCAGCGAGCGCGCATCGGCAAAAAGCCGGAGCCACTCCGGGCGAAGAGGATATGGTTCGCATGCTGGAGGCAACCGGCCGCTACCAGATCCTGCGAAAGCTTGCGCCCCGTGAGATCGTCGCGGCAGCAAGGCCGGGTTATCCGCTCAAGGGCATTATCCTTGACACGGAAACGACCGGGCTCGACGCACGGAAGGAAGAAATCATCGAAATTGGCTTGATCGCCTTCACATTTAACGAGGGAGGCGAGGTCGGTGACGTCACCGCCGTCTATGGTGGCCTGCAGCAACCGAGCACGCCGATTTCGGAAGATATCACGAGGCTTACCGGCATTACCGATGCAATGGTCCGCGACCAGATGATCGACATGGCGGTGGTGCGGGCGCTGGTCGAGCCGGCCGATTTGATCATCGCCCATAATGCCGGCTTCGATCGCCCCTTCTGTGAAGCCCTTTCTCCGATCTTCACCCGGAAGGCTTGGGCATGCTCAAACTCGGAGATCGAATGGGGGATGAGGGGCTACGAGGGTACCAAGCTTGGCTATCTCATCAATCAGAGCGGCTATTTCCACGTTGGCCACCGAGCGGTCGACGATTGTTTCGCATTGCTGGAGGTTCTGGCTCATTCTAGGGGAGATGGCGATCGAGCGCCCTTTGCCGAGCTATATGAGGCAAGCAAGCAGTCGCGGGTACGCATCTTTGCGGAAAATTCGCCCTTTGATCAAAAGGACCGCCTGAAGGCAAGAGGTTATCGCTGGTCCGACGGCAGCGACGGCCGCCTGAAATCATGGTGGATCGAAGTCGCCGAAGAAGCGATGGAGGATGAGCTACGGTTCCTGCGAAGCGATATCTATCACTGGGACGAGGCTGATCCGCCGGTCCAGCGACTGACGGCTTTCGATCGTTTCAGGAGCCGAAATTAGTCTCCAAACAGATCTTCTGCGACATGCTCATCCGACATGGCATACTCAGCATGGGCATTCGCTACATGGATGCTCACTTGCTGGTGGCGGAACAAGATCTGTTCTCCCAGACACGCTAAGGTCGAACGGACAACGAGCATCGTGCGTTTACCCAAGTTGGCGATAGCATGCGCAGATGGCAACTGACGCAGCGAACAACGTGACCGAAGCGAACCAACGCGCCTAGAACGCTGAACGATTCAATGCATGACTGTCGGCCTTTGGCAGTCCGGAGGCTGAAGCGGCGAGAATCGTGGCCGAACCTGAACGCGTTCTCCGCCGCCTCTCCCCGCATCTTGGAGAGGTCACAGGCGACCGCATTTGCAACGTGCAAGGCTCTCATGGCCGCATTGCGGTAGCACTGACCCGGGATTGGAGCGAACCCCTCGGGCTAGACCACGGGAGACGGAAAAACTGATACGCTCGGTGGGCCTCAATCGGAGAAGGCTCATGAAGTCACGAGGTCCATATCGGCGGCATTCGACACCGTTCAAGCTGCAGCTCTGCCAGGATATTCGAAGTGGTGTCATCGGACGGAGAGAGGCAAGGGCGGAAATCACTTGGGGCGACTATCAGCTTTCAACTTCTCCAAAAGGTTCTGTCGCAAAACGGTATCGAGGTCACGGATGTGGAGCATGCACTGGGGCTCAAGCAGCAATAAGTTCGAATTGCTCGGCGCATTGCGTTGAGCTGCTGTCTGTCGGCAACGTTTCCTCAACTCTAGCATGCTAGGAAAGTCCTTTTGGAGGATTGAAATGTGCTTGGCCATGGCCGCGCTGAGACGGATTACCTGAGGCACCGATGCTCAAGATCGCCGCGCTAGGGTCGTACTTTTATCAATCAGCTCTCGCCTTCTGTCTCCTCATCGCAGTCTCCCACCTGCTCGCGGCGCCGAGCTACGTCGCCTATTCACTGTTCATCTCGATCGTCCAGTTCGCCGACATCGCCTGCTTTCAGTGGCTCCGCTCCGCCTGCAGCCGTTTCTATCCCGGCCCTGACGAAGAAAGTGAATTGGCTCAGCGTGGCGTCATCATCGCCGAGTTCATTGCCAGCGCCGCCTTGTGCCTTCTCGGAGCGCTGGTCGCACAGCTGTTAGACGTTCCACTCTGGCTCGGGCTGACCGGCGCCACCGCAGCGATCCTGCAAGGCGGCGGTGAATTGCATCTGACCATGCTGCGCTTTCGGCAGGAGTTCAGGCTGTTCTCTTGCCTCCAAGGTGCACGTGCGACGATCCAAGCGGCGACGACGTTAGCCGGTGCCGCGCTAGGTGGCGATCTCAAGCATGTGGTGGCTGGTGTCCTGGTGGGAAACTTAGTCTACTGTACCTTAGCCTGCGTCCTGTCGCGTCACATCCTGCCCTGGTCGCGCGCCCGCGGCGGTAAGCTCGTCAAGCGTCATCTGGTCTATGGTGGTGTGTCGGCCGGCGCCTCAGTCGTCGGGGTGCTGGCACCGCTCGGGCTCAAGACAATCTTTTTGAGCGGGCTAGGACCGGCGGGAGCGGCCGGCCCGTTGCTGGCGCTCGATCTGCTGCAGCGGCCATTCGGCATGATCATCGCCTCGCTTCAGGCCGTGCGTTACCCTGAGCTGGTGGCACGCTTCGACAGCGAGGGCAGCTCTGAAGACGTCCAGGTCGAGCTCGGCCGCTACTATGCTCTGCTGACAGGCTCCGCCCTGCTCGGCGCCGCTGGTCTAATCGCTCTACTTGGGGCCGCGACAGCGACCGTTATTCCGCCTGCTCTGCAGGCTTCCTTCGCGCAAACGGCGCCGTTCATCATGCTGGTGGCGTTGCTTCGAGCCCTCACTCAAACTTTACTGTCGACGCCCGCGCACCTGCAACGCCGCTTGCCCGCCATCGTCGGATTGGCGGGCCTCGACTGCATCTTGACCTGCGCCGGAGCCTTGGTGGCCGTGGCGCTCTATCCCGGCGCCGGTGCGGCCATCGCCGCCGGAACCGCCGGCGGAGCGGCAGCGGCAGCGGTCTTCGGCGTGTTCATGCTGGGCCGACAACCTTTCGTTCTGCCCTGGTGGCCAGTGCTTGCATCTGCCGCGGCCTTGATCCTTGCCTGGCTGAGCGCAGGTTTGTTTGCAGGCAACCTCCTGCTAGCAACTGGCGTCGCCCTTGCCGTCGCGCTCGTCTTCGGCGCGGCACCCTCTTTCATCTTCCTCCGCTGGATCGCACGTTGAGGCATCATGACTGACACGACACCAACCCAACCGACTGTTATCATTGTTGGCTTCGCCACCTCCGGCCGCCGCGAGGTTTTACGAGACACACTCATCCAGCTCGATCGGCAGGAACTGCGCCCGCAACGCATCTTGATCTGCCCGTCCTCCAGCGATGACGTCGATTGGGATCATGCGGCAAGCCTGACAATCCCCGCAGAGCGCATCGATGGCTCTCGGGGGCTAACCGCTCAGCGCAATGCCATCCTTGATGCGGCCGGCGATGTGGATCTGATCGTGTTCCTCGATGACGATTACCTGCCGACGGATCGCTTTCTTGCCGAGGTCGAGCTGATATTCCGGCAAAATCCGGATGTTGTCGCGGCGACCGGTCATGTCCTTGCCGACAGCGTCCATGGGCCTGGAATCGGATTGCAAGAGGCGCTCGCGATTTTGGCCGACGACCAGCCGCCGGAAAATGGCGATATCCGTCCGGTGGAGAACACCTATGGCTGCAACATGGTATTTCGTATGACAGCGATCCGGCGCGCAGGCGCGCGCTTCGACGAGAATTTGCCACTCTACGGCTGGCAAGAGGACGTTGACTTCTGCAGCCAGCTCGCAGACGAGGGGCGGATCGTGCACGCTACGACGTTGCGTGGCGTCCATCGGGCCGTCAAGCTTGGCCGCACCTCGGGATTGCGATTCGGCTACTCACAAATCGCGAATACAGTGTATCTGGCGCGCAAGGGTACGATGCGCCGCGTTCGTGCCTTGCGCCTGTCTTCCGCGCCCCTGATAGCCAACATCGTTGGTAGCCTGCTGCCCCAGGGCCGGATCGATCGACGCGGCCGCCTTAGGGGAAATTTGCTGGCACTGCGGGATCTATTGCTAGGTCGCCTCGACCCGCGACGCATCCTGTCGCTTGACTAAGACCTCGGCCTGGGTTTCCTCCGATCGCGCGTCCAGCGCGACGGTCGTCGTCGTCGGATCGGACTTTTGAAGGCGCGCGTAGAAATCGAGGTGAGCGAGGGCAGCCTTGTCCCAGAGCCTGGCGAGGTCGACGCCGATCGCCTCTGCTTTGCCGGCCTGGGCGACGAGAACGGCCTCTGCGAAGCGGTCGGGGGTGGCGTCGACTGGACACAGGACCGTCGAAGGGTTGTCAATCTTCGCCTTCAGCGCCGGGGCGAGTGCGAATTCGTCCGGCCTCTCGGCTTCAGTCGAAACCAGCGGGATCGCGAGTTGGCTGACCGCCAGAAAGCTGCCACGCCGCGTACTGATCCCGTCGGTGAACGGCAGCAGGAAGACGTCGGCGGCGGAAAGCGTCGCCATTAGCGCGCCCTCGTCGTCGATCCGGCCACGGAAATCGAGCCAGTCGGCGACGCCGAGGTCGTGTGCCAGTGCCAGGAAGGCCTCACGATCCTTGGGCTTATCCCAGAGGAAATCGCCGCAAATCAGCAGGCGCGCCTTAACGCCACGTTTGTGCAGCGCTTGCGTGGTGCGCAGCAGGACGCCGGGTCGCTTGCTTGCATAGAGCACGCCGAAAAAGCCGATGACGATGTCGGCTTTGCCAGCGCCGGAGCCACGGAGCTTAGCCCGCTCCGCGGCGACTCTCCGAGGATCGATCCGCGCCGGCATGATGTTGGGACCGATCGGGATGACCGGGGCTGCCTGCTTCTTCGCTTTGCCGACCAATAGGGTCGTCCGGAAGCTCTCGCGCTGCTGCGGCGAGACGAAGATGAAGCCGTCGCAGGCCAAGATGTCAGGCACCATCGAGAGATGGCGCAGGCAGTTGAGCGAGGTCCATTCGTGCAAGGTGATGGCAATCCGTCCCTTGCGTGTCATCAACCGCGCCGCCATCAGGGCCGAGCCCGGCACGACTTTGTTGCCCCAGCCCTCGATCGGCAGCTGCAGATGCACAATTCGGTCCCGACGCAACTCCTCGGCAATGGCGCCAATGAAGGCAATCGGCTGTTCCGGTTCGATTGTTCGGACCGCGACAAAACCCGGGCGCAGTGCATTGATGGCGTCGGCGAGGCGATGGGCATAGTCCATCACCGCGCAGGTGACGGGCCGCGCGGAGCCGAAAATGACGACGGATGGGGCGGGAGATGAGGAGTGCATGCGCCTGTTACCCTACCGATGGTGGAGTACATGCCATAGCACAACTTTCCTAACATTGGGTTCATCCCCGCAAAGGCACCAAATGTGATACTGGATTTTAGTCGTGTGCTAACGCTCGTTGAAGGGTGCAACCGCAATTTGACGACCGGGGAGCCGCCCCGCCAGAAATGGCTCTGATGAGGTTGTTGCTCTATTCGAAGTGGTGAGATCAAGCACCTTCTGACTGTCCGTAGCTTTGGTGATTGATGGCTTCGCAGTATCGCGCTTCTCTCCTGGATCGGCCTGCGTGGCCCTCCCATTGTCCGACCAGAAGAATGACGCAGAACAATCTAATCGGCGACCTGATCGCAAAAAACGACCGTACCGAGACAACCACGCGAGCACCCCCCATACGTCGTCCTGCGAAGGACATCTTTCCACCAAGTGCGGGATCTTCTTGTCTCCTTTGGTTCCTGTCACCTTGGTTGCCAATTACGCAGCACCAGGCACATCAGTCCCGCACCTTGCATTCGACCTGGTTGTTGTCAAACATGAGTTGGTTTCCTCCAGTATCGGTCACGATCTGGCCGACATAGGCGCCGGTTGCCCTGTCCCGCTGCGCCGAGATCACCATCCTTATCCGGCTCCTCTCAGCGTCATCCATAGCGATCAAGAGCAAGTTTCCGTCGCGGAAGCTGAATTCCGTGACTCTCGTGGGGTAATCAAAATCGATCGAAGGAAGATCGGTAAGTTTTTTTGGCACCTCGAAGACCAACTTTTGATCTTTTGGATACAAGCAAGTCACCGACTTCGCGGAAGCCGCGTTCGGTTGAGTGATTGCCAACAATATGATGCCGATGGTCATCGAGTGTTTCATCTGTCATCCTTCAGAGCGATATGTATTCCGAGCTGTTTACGGCTGGCGATGCGAAAACACTGAATGCGATCCTGTGCCACAAGGCAGCTTCTGTATTGAACGTACACGCAGACCGCCGTTCAGAACACGGCGTTGAAACCAACGTTGAGCCCTACGGCAGGCGCATTGCCGTAAGATGCGCGAGAAACTCCGGCGGCGACACTCACGGTCGAGCGGGTGCCGATCGCGAACGAATAGGAGCCGGCCAGGAAGGGCCGCACATTGTTGCGATCGAGCGTCTCGGGCTGCGTGAAGCTGGTACGGCCGGGAATGGAAGATGTGCCGGTCAGCCCGGTCACGCTATGATCGAGATCGGTGACGACACCAGCCTGGAGACTGATACTCTGATGCTCGCTGATCGGACGGGAGCCACCAAGCGAGAATGTAGCAGTGGTCAGGCGGCCCGAAAGCTTGCCATACCCGATCGGGAAATCGGCATCCGTGTCTTCGTTGTACGCGGATCGATCCATGCGATAGGTGTCGATCGAGGCCGATGGCGTGAGGAGCCAGTCTCCGGCCACGAAACCGTAGCCGATACCCGCCCGTGCCCCGAAGGTGGAAAGGCCGGCGCTCCCTGCAACCGGTACGACATTGTCGAGGCTAAGACCGCGTGTGATGAAGGCATGGGTCTTATCGTAGCCGATCGCGAGATCGGCCTGGAAGCCCGAGTTGACCGCCCCGCCCGCGCTGTAATGCGACCATAGACCGAAGCTCGGCGCGGCGTCGATATTGAAAGCCTTTCCGCTGATCCTGCCTTTTGCCGTCATCGCGATCGTGCCGCCGACGGCGATCTGATCGGTGATGCCGTAGCCAAGTGCCATCGTACCGGTCAAGGCGTTCTGCTGGTCCGAAACCGTGAAACCCGACAGTGACGTGCTCAGGCACCAATGTGAGCCGGCGGCAGCACGGCACTGTGCTCCGAGCACGCTTCCCATCTCGCTGACCTGCCGGTCGAAGGCGATCGCACTGGCGTCGGCGATGTTCGGCACGGAAAGATAGAGATTGCCCAGATCCTGCATGACGGAAGGCTGGGTTCCGACGCCGCCGGCATTTCCGCTACCATTGCCTCCGCCGTTGCCGCCGCTCCCACCACCGTTGCCAACACCGGGCAGCCGCACGACAAAGGCTCGGGTATAGCCTACTGCGGTTTTGGATACTCCCACAACGACCGAACCGTCGGCACTGACGGAATTGGCTTGACTGAAATTGCCGCCCAAAGTGCCGAGATCGGTAGGCGTCGTCGCGCCGTTGGCCCAGACGGCGGCATGTTGGTATCCAAGAAGACTGGCAGAACCGACAATAACATTGCCGTTAGCGCTGACAGCATAGGCATAGCTGTTGGGGCCGCCCAGCGAGCCGAGGTCCGTCGGCGCGGTGGCGCCATTGGTCCATGAGGCTGCATGCGTATAGCCCGTCGCAGTATTGGCGTTTCCTACGATGACAGATCCATCAGCACTGGCGGCGACCGCTTGGCTGAGGTTGCCACCGAGTGTCCCGAGATCAGTGGGTGTGGTCGCACCGTTGGTCCAGATGGCGGCATGTTGGTAGCCGAGATGGCTCGCGGAACCGACGATGACATTGCCGTTGGCGCTAACGGCATAGGCATAGCTGTTGGGACCGCCCAGCGAGCCGAGATCGGTTGGTGTGGTGGTACCATTACTCCATGAGGCTGCGTGAGTATAACCGGCCGTGGTGATGGCAGCACCGACGATGACTGAACCGTTAGCGCTGACGGCATACGCTTGGCTAGAATTGCCTCCTAGCGTGCCCAGGTCGGTGGGGATGGTTGGGCCTCCGGCTTGCCATGAGACCGCATGGCCGTGACCGGTCAGGTTGTCGGCAATGCCTACGATGACGGAGCCGTTGGCGCTGACTGCGGTAGCCTGACTGGATATGCCGCCGAGCGTTCCGAGGTCTATAGGTATGGTCGCTCCATTGAGCCACGACACAGCATGCTGGTTGCCGACTGCGTTGTTGGCATAGCCCACGATGACTGAGCCGTCGCCACTCACTGCATTGGCCTGACTAATATTGCTCCCTGGTAGCGTGCCGAGATCGGTAGGCGCAACCGCCCCATTAATCCACGATGCAGCATGTTTGTAGCCGAGGAGGCTGGCATCGCCGACGATGACGGTGCCGTCAGCGCTGACGGCATAGGCATCGCTGAAAGTGCCCCCTAGCGCCCCCAGGTCGGTCATCGTGGCGGGCCAGTCGCCTGCGTCGGCCTGTCTTGTTCCGATGAAGACAACAATTGTCGCGGAGGCGAGAAGAACAATCTGGCGCATCTTACATGACGAAATTAACTTCGACCGTGCGGGGGCGAAATATGCGGCCTGAGCCGGAAAACGGAAAATCAAAGACATACGACCTCGCAACATCAAACAGGCGCTTGTGAATTCCGGAGGTCGTTCAGGTATTAATGCCGTCATTCCGCCTTCGGCTCCAGCCGTTCTGACACTTACTGTGTTCGTCAGGGGCGTGCTTGGGCCAGGCTGCACTGCACTGAGGTCGAGCGGTACTCACCGCGTTTTTAGTACAAGGGGGGTAGCGCCGCGACGTGCCAGGGCGACGGATCAGCCGAGAGGCGTATCAGCCCTTGCCGCAGCGCGTATCTCGGACGGGGTTGCTCCATACCGCCGGCGAAATGCCTGGTTGAAATGGGAGAGATCGCCGAAGCCGCATTCAAATGCAATCGCGCTGATCTGCTGGCGATTGCGGCGTGGGTCGCACAAGAGACGATGTGCGAGCGCAAGACGTTGCCCGCGGACGAAATCGGAAAAGGTTGTGCCTTCCGCCTCGAAGAGCTTTCGAATATAGCGCGGTGAAATCTGGTGGCGCCCCGCCAAGGTATCGACGGTAAGGTTCGCTTCGCCCAGTCGATCAACAATATCGTCAACGAGGAGACGCAGTCGTCCAGCCCGAACGCCGCGCCCCTTGGCAATCTCGCAGGCCTCTCGATCCGCACCAACCATCATCGCCACGAGATCATGCACATGGGTAACGGCGAGGCGGCGCAAATTCGGCGCTTCCAGGACACCCGGTTCCAGTAGAGCGACAACGTAGCGGACGAGCAAACGTAAGAACGCATTCTCACGGCGGATTTGCCGTAAGAACTCACTACTGGGATTGGCAATCATTGGCCGCAGCACCGACGCCGGCAAATGCAGAGCAAGATAGCTCAGTTTACCCGGCACCATGGCGCCTCCGACCTCCTCACCCGAAAGCAGAGCGGCCTCGCCATCACCGAAGGTCAAGTTGTGACCGTGCTGACTGATCGTCGCCTTTCCTTCCAGGTGCACCATCAAGGTCAGATTCTCGGCGATTGACTGAGCTCGCGTTCGTTCGTAGCGCGCAGATGAACTCGTTCCGAAGACGATTCCAAGGCCGGGGAGAGACTGCTGCCTAAGCGAGCTTGCGAACGGAGCATCCGTCAGGGGCCACACGCCCATTCCGCGCCCATAGGTCGCTCGCCAAGCGTCCACGCGGTCGCGCTCAGGAAATTGGTCGGTCGAAAAATACGAGAGCCCGAATTGCTGCACACCTGTGACCATGCGCCTTATCAATTGCTCCTATGCGCTATTTGCTCTGTTCCGCATCCAAGCTTGGCCGGATTCAAGGGCAATCCGGCTGACACAATAATTTAGACCAGTTTGGCGCACTAGGGTCAGGCGGAAGCGCGACTTTGGCTGCACGGCACTGGGGCAGCGATCGATGCGAGACCCATCTCTTTTTCGCCGGAGTTAAATTCTTTCACTGCTTGCGGCTGTGATAGGTGATGCTGATCGAGGTGCGTTGTGGTGACGTTCGCCAAGCCGATATTCCGATCGTGTCGCTGCCCTGCGCCGCGCCCGTGCGCCAACTCGCCACAAACCGATTGCCATCATTGGCCAACTGCTCGGTTCGGTCGTGGGCATCGAGTGATTTCTCGATGAGGCCCGGCAGAGCGTCGGCCGAAACGCCGATGGTATTCAGCGAGCACGATACGTCGGGCTCCGTCACGGAGTTGCCGAAATAGGCGCTCAGACTTACGTTCCGACCCGATCCCGCAAACCTTGCCCGATAGACGATGTCAATTTGGGGACCAGCCTCCATGTCAGCCGAGATCTTGTCTTCGCTGACGAAGCCCAGGCCTGTGACGATCCTTGCCAATTCGCTGGGCAATGCCGGCCGTATCGCGCAGGTCTTCGCGAAGAGGGCGACCAGCACAGGACCATAGTCCTCTTCCGCGGCAACCGGACTCACCAGCGTAAGCATGGCAAGTCCCGCGAACACAAATCGAACCATGCGCCCCCTCCGCCCGGTGGCGCAGCGCGCCAATCTTCGGTCAAAAATCGATCATTCGTCAATCCCGCTCGACACGCAAGCCCCTCACAAGCGTTAACTATGGCAAACCTCACGCGCAACTTCGCCAACTACGACCCCGTGGTCGTCTCGCTGAGTGGGGAAAATAGTGGCAATATTTACTACTGGGCTTGGTCGAAAGAACCGAACCCGGAATCCAAGTCGTACGCATACCTGGGTCGCATCGCTGTGGACTTCACTAAAGCTCTTGCTGCAAGGCGCGAGATACCCGACTGTTGAGTTTCAGCTAGATTCGCGCCACTTTTTCATTTCGCGTTGTACCAAATGATTGCATTTATGGTGTTGATCGAAAACATTTTCTTGCTGTGTGGGTGGAACCGTCCGAAATAAGAAAGCGGATCAAGTTAAGGCGGAAATCAACAGTCGGTGAATGATTGCGTGGCCTTCGATCAGCTTGGGTCACCGCCATTTGCGAGCGGAACGAACAGACCGAGCTTGACATCACGCAAGACCACATTCGTATGCATGCGGCGGATTTGCGGATTTTCCGCCATGATCACAGCAGCGATGTCGTCATAGTGTTCGACATCACGAGCAGTGATGATCGCAATCAGGTCGACGGCGCCCGTCACGTAATAGACCTGTTGGATGTGATCCTGCTTTTCCGCCCAAAGGCGAAATTTGGCAAGAGCATCATAGTTGTCCCGTTCGATCTCCATGCCGACGATGAACACCATCGGTGTTCCGGTTGCCTTGCGGTCCACCACCGCAATTTCCGCCCTGATGATGCCATCCTCGCGCAGCCGCTTCAGGCGCCGCTGCACAGCGGATGTCGAAAGGCCAACCTCCTCGGCAATCGCCTCGGCCGTGAGCTGGCAATTGCGCTGGACGATATCGAGGATATCGCGATCAAAACGATCCAGATTTTCCATTCCCATTCCTCTGAGCGGCCACCGACGCAGGGTAGCGATATCTCTATTCTGTCATAAAAGATGCGCAAGGAATATATTTTTGCATTTTTTATGCAATTTGATCTGAAATTGCGCGCAAAATATGCACTTCTTCGCGATATTCTCCGCGAATTGTTTTCTATTGGAATAGGGTATGACAGAGCTGTCCTCCCAGGCGCTTTGTGTGGAGGATCTTCACAAGAGTTTTGGGTCACATCAGGTCCTCAAGGGCGTTTCAACCTCGGCCAATCAGGGGGACGTGATTTCCATTATCGGCTCGTCCGGATCCGGAAAGAGTACGTTTCTGCGTTGCATCAATCTGCTTGAGATGCCCGATCGCGGGCGCATCGTCCTCAACGGTGAGGAAGTCGTCCTCCGGCAGGGGCGTCACGGACAGATGCAACCGAAAAGCTGGCGCCAGGTCGAGCGGATGCGCAGCGGGCTCGGAATGGTGTTCCAGAGCTTCAATCTCTGGGCACACATGACCGTGCTCGAAAACATCATCGAGGCGCCGGTGCATGTCCTCGGCATTTCGCGTCATGAGGCCGTGGAGAGGGCAGAGGCACTTCTTGCCAAGGTCGGCCTCTTCGACAAGCGCGACCAATATCCCGCCTTTCTCTCCGGCGGCCAGCAGCAACGCGCCGCGATCGCGCGCGCGCTGTGCATCGATCCGGCCGTGATGCTCTTCGACGAGCCGACCTCTGCACTTGATCCCGAACTGGTTGGCGAAGTGCTCAAGGTTATCCGTGACCTCGCTGAGGAGGGCCGAACCATGCTGCTGGTCACGCATGAAATGCGCTTTGCCCGCGACGTCTCGAACCATGTTCTCTTCCTGCATCATGGACGTATCGAGGAGGAGGGTCCGCCCGCGCAGGTCTTCGACGCACCGCTCAGCCTCCGTTGCCGGGAGTTCACCGGCATGCTGGCCTCCTGATCTTTCCCTTTCACAGAACAAAACCTAGGAGAACCCCTAAGATGAGACTGGCTTCCACTTTGCTTGCCGGGCTTGCATTTACCCTTTCGGCGATGACGGCGCAGGCGGATGTTCGCTTCGGCATCATGAACGAATCCTATCCACCCTTCTTTGCCAAGGATGCCGCAGGCAAATGGCAGGGCTGGGAAATCGATATGATGAATGCGGTTTGCGATGAGATGAAGGAAAAGTGCTCGATCGTTGAGCTCTCCTGGGATGGCCTCATTCCAGCCCTTCAGAGCAAAAAGTTCGACGTCATTTGGTCTTCAATGGCAAATACCACGGAGCGCTCGAAGGTCATCGATTTCACCGACAAATACTACAATACGCCCAGTACGCTGATCGGACCGAAGGACCAGAAGACTGGAGCGACCGCAGAAGATGTCAAAGGCAAGACCATCGGCATCCAGGTCTCGACCATCCAGTCCGATTACTACAAGAAGTATTTTGCCGCGGCTTCAGACGAAAAGACCTATCAGACCCTCGACGAAGCGTTCCAGGATCTGTCTGCCGGTCGCATCGACTATGTCTTTGGCGATTCGCTTGCCCTTGATGCCTTCCTGGCAAGCGATAGCGGCAAGGATTGCTGCGCCAAGATGGGTGATGTGGTCGACGACAAGGAAATCCTTGGGGCCGGCGTTTCGGGCGGCCTGCGCAAGGAAGACATCGCGCTGAAGGCAAAGCTCAATAAAGCCATCGCCGCAGTCCGTGCCAGCGGCAAGTACGACGAGATCACCAAGCGGTATTTCAACTTCGACATCTACGGCGCCAAGTAAAACACAGCGACGATGGCGACCTCCCAACAAAGCATCCTGGAGCTGCTCTCCCCCTATCCACCTGGATGGGGCGGCGTGCTGCTGACTGGAGCCGCCTCGACGGTCGCCATCTCTGCCGGCGCGTTTCTGATTGGCCTCCTGCTTGGTACCGGCGGTGCGCTCGGAAAACTTTCCGGCATCAGGCTGCTACGCCTGGCGCTTGAATTCTACACCACCGCGATCCGCGCGGTCCCCGAACTGATCCTGATCGTCGGGCTCTATTATGCCGGGATCGATGGTCTCAACCGTCTTCTCGCCATGTTCAATCTGCCGGCCTTCGAACTGAACGGCTTCGCGGTGGCCGTTGCCGTGCTCGGCTTCGTGCAGGGCGCCTATATGACGGAGGTGCTGCGCGGCGCGATCCTTGCAATCCCATCCGGCCAGATCGAAGCGGCGAAGGCGTTCGGCATGGGGCCATGGCTGCGCTTCCGTCGCATCATCCTGCCCGCCCTCCTGCCAAACGCGCTGCCCGGCCTTGCTAATCTATGGATGTCGATCACCAAGGACAGCGCGCTCGTCGCGGTCGTCGGATATCAGGAGCTCGCCCTTGCCACTCGCCTCGCCGGTGCGAGCACCAAGCACTACTTCATATTCTTCCTTGCATCCGCCTTCATCTACCTGGCACTCACTCTCGTCTCGAATGCGATGTTCGATCTCCTCGAGCGACGCGTGCGGCGTGGCCAGCCAAAGCCCACGTGAGGAGCGATGATTTGACCTTCTCATGGATAGCATCATACTGGCAGCTCCTGTTGACGGGCGCCGTGCAAACGCTGACGCTGCTTGTGATTTCCGTTACCTTCGGCTTCGTGATAGCCATCGGCCTTGCCTTCTCACAGGTCAGCGGCGGTCCGCTCCTTCGAACGCTTGCCCGTGGCTATTGCACCTTCTTTCGAGGCACACCATTGCTGATACAGCTCTGGCTGCTCTATTACGGCGTCGGTTCCCTTCTCCCGATGATCCCCGGCATTAGGCAGAGCATGTTCTGGCCGATCCTGCGTGAAGGCTTCTTCTTCGCGGCAGTCAGCTTCACGTTGAACTATGCGGCCTACGAGGCAGAAGTCCTGCGCGGCGCATTGCTTGCGGTGCCCAAGGGGGAGTTGGAAGCAGGGCGTGCATTCGGCATGGGTCCCATCACGCTGACGCGACGCATTTGGCTGCCGCGGGCCATTCGAATCGCGTTGCCGACGATCGCAGGCGAAGTCGTCATGCAGCTGAAGGCGACACCACTCGCCTTCACCGTCACGGTGATGGATCTCTATGCCGTTGCAAGCAAGGTGCGCCAGGACACGCTACTCGTCTACGAGCCGCTGATCGTCGTTACTGTCTTCTATCTCGTTCTAACCGCCATCGTCGCTCGAAGCTTCCGCTTTCTGGAGGCGCAGGTGCCAGTGCGGCGCTAGCCAACACACGAGGGAGAGACCGACACTCTCCGCAGATCCGAGCATTTTGGAGATTTCATTCATGAACAGAACCTACATTCTCGACGGCGGCATGAGCCGCGAACTCCTGCGCCTCGGGGCGGAATTGAAGCAGCCGGAATGGTCGGCGCTGGCGCTGATCAATTCGCCCAGCATCGTCAGGCAGGTCCATGACGAGTTCATTGGCGCCGGTTCGGATGTCATTACCACGAACAGCTATGCGCTCGTCCCGTTCCATATCGGCGAGGAGCGGTTCTGGCAGCAAGGCCCTGCCCTGATCGCACGATCTGGGCAACTGGCTCGCGATGCCGCAGATGCCTGCCAGGATCGCAAAATTCTGGTTGCAGGTTCTCTGCCACCCATCTTTGGCTCGTACGAGCCACAGAATTTCGACCCGTCTCGGGTGCAGGATTATCTCAAGGTTCTGGTTGAAAACCTCAATCCTTATGTCGACGTGTGGCTGGGAGAGACGCTGAGCTTGCTCGCTGAAGGGCAAGCCGTGCGCACGGCAGTCGCGGAAACGGGCAAGCCATTCTGGATCTCGTTCACGCTAGCCGATGACGCCACGCAAGGGAACGGCGCTGCTCCGAGATTGCGCTCGGGCGAGACGGTCCAGGATGCGGCACAATGGGCGGCAACCTCCGGCGCCAAGGCGTTGTTGTTCAACTGCAGCAAGCCGGAAGTCATGGGTGCCGCCGTCGAAGCGACTGCCGCGATCATCGAGCACGCCTGCTCCGACCTTCAGATCGGCGTCTATGCCAATGCTTTCGAAGGTGAACAAGGCGAGTCCGCGGCCAATGAGGGCCTTCATGCGACCCGTGACGATCTGAACGATGACGCCTATTCACGCTTTGCCTGCTCCTGGGTGGATGCCGGTGCAACAATCGTCGGCGGCTGCTGCGGGATTGGCGCCAGTCATATTCATCGGCTGAAACGGACGCTCCTGCGCGGCGTCGATGGGTGATCTGCCACCGCAGTCCAGCCCGAGGGACGATCGACTTGCCAAACGATGAATTCCGCTATCTCGATCTGTTTTGCATAAATATGAGTTATATTCTCTTGTTTTTGTGCGCCTGACCGAGCTATACGACCGCGGGCGCTTTCGCACGGGCATGCTCATCGCAATCACCGGGATAATTCCGTGACTATATTGAAATCACTTTTGACCATCTCCGGTTTCTGGGCCGGCTTGGGCTTGGCAACGATGGCGGCGTCCGCCGCCTCCACCACCTATCCTCTGACAATCGATAATTGCGGCGCCAAGGTCACATTCCAAAAAGCTCCCGAACGCGTGATCGGGCTTGGGCAAAATAGCGCCGAAGTCCTTCTTCTGCTTGGCCTCAAGGACAAGATGGTCGGTACCGCATTCTGGCCGAGCAAGGTGCTCCCCGAGCTCGCCGAGGCCAATGCCAAGGTCAAGCTCCTGACTGTTGAATTCCCGACCTTTGAATCGCTCCTCTCGCAGAGCCCCGATTTCGTCGCCGCGGCTTTGCCGAGCCTAATGGGGCCGAGCAGCAAGGTCGCAAAGCGCGAGGATTTCGAAAAAGTCGGCGTCTCGACCTATCTATCGCCAAGCACGTGCCTCAGCACCGCCGCCGTCAAGGACCAATATGGCAGCCGCGGAGAGCTTTGGAACATGGATCTGCTCTACAGGGAGATCGATGAACTCTCGCAGATCTTCAATATCCCCGATCGCGGCCAAGCTCTGATTGCCGATTTCAAGGCCCGCGAGGCGGCCCTTCGTTCCTCCGTGTCGAGAGACGGCAAGCCGCTCTCCTATGTTTTCTGGTTTTCCAGCCAGTCGCCGTCCTCCGACGCCTATCTGGGAGGCAAGAACAGCGCCTCAGGCTTTATCGCCGATCTGCTTGGCGGCCGCAACGCCATTACGGCAGAGGCGGAATGGCCGACGCTCGGCTGGGAGAGCATCATCGCCGCCAATCCCGACGTCATCGTCGTCGCCAACCTCGACCGCAATCGCTGGGAACTCGACAAGCCTGAAGCAAAGATCAGGTTTCTGACCACCGATCCCGCCGTCAGCCAACTGCCGGCGGTCAAGAACAAGGCCATCGTCGTCATGGACGGCCAGGCCATGAACCCCACCATCCGGACGATTTATGGTGCCGAGCAGGTTGCCGGGCAACTCAAGGCGCTTGGCTTGCTGAAGTGACCGGAACATATCGAACTCTCCCGCAGTTGGCCGTCATGTGCCTGCTGCTTTTTGCCTCTCTTGCGGCCATCGGCCTGATCATTGCTACAAGCGTCGGGATCGGCGATCTGCCGATACCGCTATCGACGACTTTCTATGCCGTCACCAACAAGCTCGGTTGGACGGAGATCGAACTTAACCGCATCCACGAAACGGTGATATTTGACTATCGCCTGAGCCGGGCATTAGTGGCCGCCTTCTGTGGAGCGGGCCTTGCCCTTTCGGGCGCCATCATGCAGTCGCTTCTTCGAAATCCGCTTGCCGAGCCCTATGTCCTCGGCATTTCGGCAGGCGCCTCGACCGGCGCCGTGTCAATTGTCATCTTGGGTGTCGGTGCAGGTACGGTATCGCTCTCGGCGGGAGCCTTTGCCGGCGCATTTTCGGCCTTTCTTTTCGTCGCTCTCTTGTCGAACGGCACGCGAGGCGGTGCTGATCGCACGATCCTTGCCGGCGTTGCCGCCTCTCAGCTGTTCAATGCAGCAACATCCTATATCGTGACGACATCCGGAAATGCGCAGCAGGCACGCGATGTGATGTTCTGGCTGCTTGGCAGTTTCGGCGGTGTCCGCTGGCCGGAGTTCGTACTAGTATCGATCGTCGTCGCTTTCGGGCTTACTGCCTGTCTGCTTTGTGCGCGGATCCTCGATACGTTCGCCTTTGGCGACGAGGCGGCCTCATCCCTTGGCGTCAATGTCGGACGCGCACGATTGGGGTTCTTCGCGCTGACTGCGATGATGACGGCAACGATCGTAAGCATGGTCGGTTCGATCGGATTTGTCGGACTGGTCGTGCCGCATGTAGCACGTTTCATTGTCGGGCCACTCCATGTCCGCTTGCTCCCGGTCTGTGCCATCATCGGAGCGATGTTTATGGTGTTGGCTGACATCGCCTCGCGCATTCTCATTCCCCAACAGGTTCTGCCAATCGGGGTGGTCACAGCCCTGGTGGGCGTTCCATTCTTCTCGGTCATTCTCTACCGGTTTCAGCGCGCATCATGAGCATCAAGGCCGACAACATCACCTGGAAGATCGGCGAGAATATCGTGCTTGACGGCGTTTCGTTTGAAGCACCCGCCGGCAAGTTGCTGGGCCTGCTTGGCCCGAACGGCTCCGGCAAAACATCGCTCCTGCGCCTTCTTGCCGGATTAAAGCGACCGAACTCTGGCCGCATCACGCTTGAACAGCAGGATCTACAGCGGATGTCGCGCCGCTCGATTGCGAGGCGCGTTGCCTTCGTCGAACAGCACGCCACCACCAACGCCAATCTCAAGGTTATCGATGTCGTAAAACTCGGCCGCTTTCCGCATCGGTCGATGTTTTCAGGCTGGACGCCTTCAGATGATGAAGCGGTAGAAGACGCACTTAATCGTACCGGCATGACGGGAAAGCGCACCGACCGTTGGCAAAGCCTGTCGGGTGGGGAAAAGCAGCGCACACATATCGCGCGGGCCTTGGCGCAGGCGCCAAGAGAGCTCATTCTCGATGAGCCGACCAATCACCTCGATATCCAGCATCAGATTGGTCTTATGCGTTTGATTGCCGGATTGCCCGTCACCAGCATCATCGCCCTCCACGATCTCAACCATGCCGCCATGTTCTGCGACCAGCTGATTGTCATGCAGCGCGGCGCGGTTGTCATTTCAGGGCCACCTGAAGACGTGCTAACGGAAGATTTGCTGAGGGATGTCTTTACCATCGAGGCACGAGTGGAAATCTCGCCTCATCATGGACGACCCCATATCCACTACCTGCGATGACGAAGCCGACTGTTGCGGTACTGTTTGTCCCGCAGGACGCCGGCCCGTACCTGCAACCCGTTCGCCTCGCTATCTGGCCGTCAATTGCCGGTGGGCACGGGCGTGATGGAAGACACATGAACAGACAGCGGCGTTCTCCCTGACCGGAGCGGGTGACGGAGACCGCGTGCTCATCCAGTTCCTTAGTCTTTGTGGGATGACTTCAGTAGTTGCCCAGACATAAGTTGGCTTTCTTCAGGCCGTCGTCTTTTCATAGGCGATGAACAGATCGGTTACGAGAACGCCGTTGATCCGCATCCCAGTCAAATCGACGTCTCTGATGTCTGACCCTGCCAGTGTGACATCGCGTATGGTCAATCGCGATAGATTGGCGTTCGTGATGGTGGCTCCGGACAGATTGACGTTGTTAAAGCGCGTATCGGCAAGGCAGATATCGTCAAAACGCGCTTCGCTTAAATTGCTGCGGGTGAATCTTGCCTTTGTCAAAACAGCGTAAGATCGTGCGTCTGCAAGGTTTACACCATCGAGATTAGCGCCCGACTATCGGCTCGTTTGTAATGCTTCCCTGCATCTGAGGGCCATCAAATGGGTTGTGTTCTTGATGATCGCTCATTGTTCCTCCGGTCAAAACCATGATTGGGGCCTGAAGAATGCCAGATTGCACAGTCATTTGCGATCGTCCAATCTGAAACTAAGACGAGCCCATGCCAGTTTTGGCCATACCGTTCGTCGCGAAATTCCCCAAAACATGCCACAGCTTCGGCCAGCTTAGCGTCCGAATGGGCAACTTCGTTCATGACGGCCAGCGGCGCGATGCCTTCGAGCGCGCTGACTTTGCCTGCGATCACAAGCGCGATCTCTATAGCTGCCCTGGTGACAAGGAGTTGCGCTCACGGCAGATAACCTGCAGATACGAGCATCCGGTCATCGATTGGGATGGCTGGGTACGCTCTCGCGCCGGAAAGCACGACTGCGATGCCTGGCCCTGAAACCTTGACGCTGTCCGAACGCCCTGGCGCGCAAGATAGCACGCTCCACCCGAGAGGGGGCTCGCGACATGGCTCGCTATAGCGCGAAAACGGAAGCCTATGTCACATCGAGGCCGCAGAAGAAGAAGGTCGAGATGCTGTCTGCCCATCTCAAACGCATCCACAAATTGGGTCGCTTGCGATTGCAAGGACCGAACGGAGCCCGCGATGCGTTCCGCATCGCACCCGCAGGCCGAGACCTCCGGAATCTCGCAAAGCTCATTCCAGCACCGGCGGCGATGCCGGCGTGAAGGGAACGACACCTCGGCGCGCGCCCGCCAGGCAAATGCTGCCCCACGGGCGCAATGGGACTTTTTCATCCCTATCGGCCAGGAGCGGACCCATCATTTGCTCAGATAGGGCTATTGCTGTCACCCAAGACCTCCGGCAATGCCGACAAATCACATTGATCCCTCGGTCAATATCTTGTATTGCTTCTGATGTACGTACCTCAGTTTTATGGCATGGAGATCAATGGAGATCTGAGATGTTGCGTACCGGCAAGGAGACAAACGGGAGCAATCGGGGAGATAAATCATGGCGGCGTTAGAACTCAATCCCAATTTCGCAATTGAAGATGAACAATCACTTCGGGCGCTTTTCGAGCCAACCCACTCTCTGGCTACACTGAAGTGTCAGAATATTCTGGGAGCGCATGCGCGAGAATTCATCAGGCGCTCGCCGTTTCTGTGCATCGGTTCGCAGCATCTGGACGGAAAGGCTGACGTCAGTCCGCGCGGCGACCCGCCAGGATTCGTGAAGGTCCTTGATGAGCGTACCATTGCGATCCCCGATCGCCCGGGCAACAACCGTCTCGATACTCTTGCTAATATCGTTGCCAACCCGAACGTCGGACTGCTCTTTCTAATTCCTGGCTTTGACGAAACGTTGCGCATAAACGGGTGGGCTGCTCTAACCCGTGACCTGCAACTTCTGAAAGATATGGCGGTCGCCGGCCGCGCACCGAAACTTGCGATCATCGTAACCATCAGCGAAGTCTTCTTGCACTGCGCCAAGGCTTTCCGGCGTTCTAGATTGTGGAGCGCAGAACATTTCCAGGATCGCAGCGAGATGCCCTCGCTCATAAACATGATCCTGGACGAGACAACAGGAGCCCCGACGGACCGCGATGAAATGCGAACGATGGACGAAGGGCTCGAGGAAGATTATCGCAGGACAATGTATTAGATTCGACTGCGAGGTCACGAAACTGAGCAATAACTACCGTGTGTGCGCTCGCCAGGCTTAGGCTCGAAACAGGCCGCAGCTTTTCACCTACTTGCTCTTGAGTGGGATCGAACCGTCGTTCAGCCGCATATCGACCTCGATGAAGATCACGCTTGAATTTAGTTCTGCAGCAGCAGCGCGTAACGTGTATGCCGACGTTCGCCCGTGCGCGTAAGTGCACCGATCTCTACGAGTTGCTGAAGGTCGCGCGTGGCTGTGGCACGTGATGTGGCTGTGATCGAAATGTAGTTCTCCGCGCTTAGGCCTCCCTTAAACCCCGCTATGCCCTCTTTGAAAATGCGCGCGACTACCTTTTCTTGCCGACTGTTCAGGCGGCCTCTGAACCGATCGTAAAACCTTGTTTTCTGAACGAAAAAATCTATGCGTTCAAGCGTCGCCCGTTGGGCAGCCAGGATCGTTTCTGAGAAAAAAAGGACCCAGCCGGTGATATCGAGTGTACGCTGGTAGCGCTCAAGCTCGGAATAATAGGCCTTGCGGTTTTTCTCGATCATGAAGGCAAGTGAGATCAGGCTAGGTTGCCCTATGTTTTGAGCCAGGGACTTCTCAGCAAGCGCGCGCCCAATGCGGCCATTGCCATCTTCAAATGGATGTATGCTCTCAAAATAGAGATGGCCAACCGCTGCGCGCGTCAAAGCCTGAAGTCGTGCTTGACCGCTTGGGCCGGATTGATTGAACCATGCGGCGAAGCTCTCCATCTCGCCGGCGACTTGGCGAGACGGGGGAGCCTCAAAATGTATTGTCGGTTTGTCCAGTCGGCCTGAGACGATCTGCATGGCGTCGGCATGCTCGCGGTAAGCGCCCACCGTTTCAATGTATCGATTTCCTGCCATCAGCATAGAGTGCCAACGGAATAGCTCCTCGTGATGCAGCGGCTGGTGCCAGTTTCGATAGACATTCGCCATCATCTCGGCGATGCCCCGCTCCTGGGGGCGAACCTGTCGGTCATCCGTGGTGAGGCCGAACTGTCGGCGCAGTGATGATTGAACGCTTGTGCGGTCGAGAAACTCTCCCTCGATCTCTGAGGTCTTGATCGCCTCGTCACTCAGCAGTTCAATCCGAAGCTGACTATTGTCGTCCTGATTAAAATGCCGCACAGCACCGATGACCTCGCCGGCGGACTGCAGAAATTTCTGCTCCAACGGGATCAAGCTTGCAACATCATACTTGAAACTCGGCCAATCGGCGTACTGCCAGTTCCATTGCATGAGTTATAGCCCACCTCTCTATAGCTCATGATTATCCATATAGATGAGCTATGGCAAGCTCATCTATCGCTCATCTACAAAACCTCACGTGCTCGAGCCCTTAGCTCCACAACCTTCTATCGCGGGCTCATCAATGGACAATGAGTATTGGGTCACGGCCAAGCTCGCCAATATGACGCGCTTCTAGGTTAGCACTGAGCGCAAGAAACTGGAATATCAGGTCTTCATCGGCGCGGAATGGCTGAAATCCTATCCGAATGGCAGTGGATATGCCGTTAGATTCTGGAACCTCACGCCGGAAGAGGCGGCGGGCCTGGTCGGCGGTGGGTTTCCCATCAGCGTTAAAGGTGTGGGTTATGTCGGTGCCATCATCGCGTCAGGCGGCCGTGATTCGACCGATCATGATTTCGTGGTGTCGGTGCTCAGGAAACTCCTAAAGAAACAGCGCGAATACATAGGCAGATCGCATCGGTGCAAGAATGTTTGTGATGCGGTCTGCAGTGTTGCGGCAGAATACCGCCTTGTCAGGCACCCAATACCCAGAGCGCTCTGCGATTTTCGCGAAACCGCATTTCGCTCTGGGTCGCACCTTGTCGGAGGGTCAGTGCACCGAGGTCATTTGCAGCAGGAGCGGTATCCTGCGTACTCATCAGCGGGATGTCATGCTAAATTTGCCAAGCCGATTTTAGATGGATTTGCCGGAGTGAGATGGCGAGGACATCGACGGCGCTTCATTGTGCCACCACCCTCACGGCGATGCAGACGGGTAGTTATGATACAGTGTTTCGACGGAGGCGGCGCGAAGAGGTTTCGGATCGCCGAAAAGATTGGATCGGACCATTGCAATCCGCCCGGCGACCGAAATCCTTACGTGACCCGCTCTCGTTTTAGTAAAGGCAAATGCGAATTCTCGGCCCGGTAGTTCAGGCCCCTACACGATCGATGCTAGACGGCCGGCATCGCTTGGCGTCGTGCTGCTCCATAAGAGGATGCCTCTATTCAGTGGGGCCCTCATTTCTTTCGCGCCTTATCCTGATATCCTCGTTCGGCGGCGTGAGCCTAGAAGAACGCGATCGTGTAGAGAGCGAAATCGAAGCTAGCTCCAACATTCGTCTGGTATTGCTGCCGGTTCATGCATAGATCTGGAATTATCAGAAAGGATTCCGCTCGCCATGAAGTTTAGTCTCGATCATCTACCGGAACGCAAGCGGCGTGACCTGGCGCAAATTGTCGAGATCATACATGAAGAGTTCGAGGATGCCCTGAAGGAAGGCACATCTGACTTCAAGAAGAAAGGCCGCATCCTCAAGATCATTCTGTTCGGCTCCTATAGTCGTGGGGACTGGGTAGATGAAGAACATACCAGCAAGGGCTATAAATCCGACTACGATCTGCTGGTGATCGTCAACAACCGCAAGCTCACCGACTTCGGCCTATACTGGTACAAGGCCGCCGACCGCTTTCCTCGTATCATCAAACCACCCGTCAGCCTGGCCGTGCATTCTCTGCGCGAGGTCAACACGGCACTGAAGCTCGGCAACTATTTCTTCTGCGAGATTCGTCAAGACGGCATCGTTCTTTACGAACTGAACGGTGAGGAGCTTGCCGAGCCGAAGCCGCTGACGCCAGCCCAGGAATATCGCGCCGCGCAAGGGCATTTTGAACGATTTGAAAGGGCAACGAAATTTCTTAAAGGTGTGCGATTTTATGCAAGTGAAGGCGATACAGCCGAGGCTGCATTCCTACTGCATCAAGCTATCGAGCACGCCTATTCGACGCTTCTGCTGACATTGACGAACTACAGCCCTGCCTCGCACAACCTCAACCATCTGAGGACGCTTGCGGAGGGTCGCGACCGACGGCTCGCAGGGATCTGGCCGCAGGACCGGCAACGCTATACCGCCTGGTTCAACACTATCAATCAAGCCTATGTAAAAGCGCGCTATTCCAAGCATTTCCAGATTACCGAGGAAGCGCTCGCCTGGCTTGGCGAGCGCACGGACGCACTACAGCAGTTGGTGACAACAATCTGCGAAGATCATCTCGAAAAGTTGCGAAAGAAGCTTTGAGCGTCACAGGTAACCGATCGACGACCGAGGGCCCGCACCAAATCCTCCCGCAGCCCCACCGACTGCCACCTTATCGATCGCCCAAGAACTCGATCTCCCGGAAATCGCGACGATGCGCAGCATTCTCCAAGCCGTGCCCAGATGAGCCGCCGGAACTGATTTACGCGCCTTATGAGATGGATCGAGACGCGGCAAGGTAGCCAAACGTTGCAAGGCGTGACTGTCCAAAGAGCGTATCCATCTCAGATATCCGTACTCTCGGTGGGCGTGACCTCTTTCATGGGATCTCCGATGCTCTTCGTTCTTGCTTGAGCCCAAAGAAAGCGTGCTGTGTGCTTCACGCAGGTTGTTCAAACTCGGCCGCTTGATGTCGTGACATCAGGCGGATGATGGTGAGAAAGGCCGCCACAGCAGCGGTGCCAAGCAGTGCTGCACTCGAGAGAGCCCATCCCACGCCGATATTCTGCATAATGAAGGCCAGGACAAACGGTGCGGCTGACGAGATCACCAAGCGGATGGACAGCACTTGCCCCTGCCGTTGCCCATAGCCTTCGCTTCCGAACAGTTCAAGTGGCAAGGTTCCCTGCACGATGCTGCTAAGGCCCGAGCCAAGTCCGAAGACGACCGCGAACACCAGAGCCCCTGGCAAGGATGGCGCCGTGGCGATCAAGATCACCAACGCCGCTGGTAGCAAGACAGCAGAGATGAGCGCCAACGTCGTTTGCGACAGACCACCCCCGAGCATCATGTTAGTGAATCGACTCAAGACCTGCGCGGGACCAAACAACGTGCCGACCATCACCGCCATGGCTCCGAGCCCGAGTGCAGACAGAACGGGAACCATGTGGACGAGTAGGGCCGCGTTGACGAAGCTTTCAAGCGCAAAACCTGTCGCCATCAGCACGAAGGCCGGCGTCCGGATCGATGGTGGAATACTGGGTTTGACGTGCTTTCTCGTCGACGCTTCCTTGCCGCTCCTGGTAGCTTTGAACGACAGCCACGCATGGATCGGCAGGCCGATCAGGAGATTGAGTGCGGCGAAGACCAGATAGACCTGCTGCCATGACATATGCGCATGCAGCGCCGTCGTAATCGGCCAGAAGATCGTCGAGGCAAAACCTGCGATCAGCGTCAGATACGTGATGCTGCGCTGGGCGACCTGCGGCGTGATCTGGACGAGCAATGCGAAGGCCGCTCCGTATTGCACCAGGTTGGATGCCGTTTCGATCGCGATCAGCGAGACAACGAAGGCCACCTTCCCGGAAGACAAGGCACAAGCCACCAGCGCAAGAGCAGCGATCGCCGAGCCGCCCGTCATGACACGGCCAGCCCCGAACCGATCGATCCATTTCCCCATCGTCGGCGCCGCGAGGCCGCCGATCAGGAGAGCGGCGGATAGTGCGCCAAAAATCCATTCCGACGACCAATTCAGATCTCGCGCCATGGCGGGCGCGAGAATGCTGAAGCTGTAATAGAGGCTTCCATAGCCAATGATCTGGGTCAGACCGAGAGCAAGGATCGCGGAGACGGGAACCTTGTGATCGCTCATCGAACCTGTTCCAACGTGTTGCCGGCACGGGCCGCGCCATTGCATCCGCATCCTGTTTGCTCGGCCGCCTGTGCCGCCGCGTCGGCAGCACAGCAGGCATCGACGTTGGCTGGTGCGGGATCGCCGCAGCATGACCCGGACTTGCCGTCTTCGGTCAGGCTCACGCCAAGATCGACGCTGCAGACGCCCGTCTTCGGCAGCACCAGATGAACCTCGCGCGCCGCCTTGTGGTCGCCGGCGATCTCCGCCACCACGGAGCGCACCTGCTCATATCCGGTCGCCATTAGGAAGGTAGGCGCCCGTCCATAGGACTTTGAGCCGACGATCGTGAAGCCCGGCTCCGGATGCGCGAGTTCGGCGACGCCGTGCGGGGGCACGTCGCCACAGGAGTGGAGATTGGGATCGATCAGTGGTGCAAGTGCCGGCGGCGCTTCAACGGTGGGATCGAGGGCGATGCGTAGTTCGCGCAAGAAGGAGAGATCCGGCCGGAACCCCGTGGTCACGATGATCCGATCGACGCTGATCGAGTACGGCGCACCAGCGAGTTTCGCGTCGACGCGCAGACTGTCGCCTTCCTTCTGAATTCTGCTTACGGCAAACGGCGCCAGCATGTTCAGGCGACCGTCCTCCATGGCGCTCTTGGCGGCAAGGCCAAGCGCGCCGCGCTCCGGCAACTGGTCGTTCAGTCCGCCGCCTAGCAGGCGGTCGAGGCCGCCGCGGCGAAGCGCCCAGAATATCTCCGTGCCCGGTTCTGTCTCCTGAACCTCCATTAGCGCCAGCGCCGCGTTGATCGCGGAATGGCCGCCGCCAATCACGAGGACGCACTTGCCCGCAAACTTGCCCCTGTCGACGCCAGCGACATTGGGAATGCCATACGAGATGTAATCGGAAGCCGCCGCCTCGCCGAGGACGGGCAGGCCGTCTATGCCGATCGGGTTCGGCTGCGTCCATGTGCCGGAGGCGTCGATCACAGCTCGGGCCCGAACCCAAACTTCCTCTCCATCCTGGTCCCTATATCGGACGACGAAGGCCGATGCGTCGCGGCCGGCGGACGAGACCTTGTCCAGCCCTTCGCGGGTGATCGCGGTGACGGTGACGCCCAGCTTGAGGTTCTGCGCGATCTGCGGGAGTGCGGCGAGCGGCTGCAGATAGGTACCAACAATGTCGGACGCGGTTGGCAGAGCATCGCCATCAGGGCCTTGCCATCCAGCGTTCTCGAGAAGGGAGCGGGCGGCTGCGTCAATATTGTATCTCCATGGAGAGAACACGCGGACATGTCCCCATTCGATCAGCGAAGCGCCAACCGTGTCGCCGCGCTCAAGAACAACGAGGGGGGTGCCACGGGTGACGAGATGCGCCGCGGCGGCGAGACCGACCGGGCCTGCACCAATGACGGCCACGGGAAGTTCACTAGCATTCAACATGACAGCTCCTTCGGTATTTCTAGTAATTTGGAATTATCTAGGCAAAAAAAGGGATCACTCCGCCGCCTCCACGGTCGTCGATCCGCATTTGGCATCGGCACAGCATTCGTCCACGAGATAGCCGACCAGTGCCTGCATCTCCGGATAGTTGGCGCGGCAGATCAGTGTCGTCACCTGCCGTTCCTGGGTCACGAGGCCGGTATCGACCAGGCGCTTCAGATGATGGGAGAGCGTCGACGCCGCGATATCCAGCTTTTCCTGAATGCGACCCACGGGCAATCCATCCTCTCCGGCGCGAACAAGCGTCCGGTAGAGTTGGAGGCGGGTGGTATTCCCGAGAGCTTCAAGCTGGGCGGCGGCTATTTCGATTTTCATGGAAATAGCATGGCCCGTGTCCATTACGAAGTCAAGGCTATTTCGACAAATATGGAAATAGCCTTGACCCGGTCAGATCGACTTCAGTGAAACCCGGTGCTCGAGTTTTTCCGCTTCTTCCTTCCGCTCGCTGTAGCGATCGGTGAGGTAGTCGGACGCGTCGCGCGTCAGGATCGTGAACTTCACAAGTTCTTCGCAAACGTCGACGACACGATCGTAATAGGAGGATGGCTTCATGCGCCCGTCGGCGTCGAATTCCTGAAAGGCCTTGGCGACCGAAGACTGGTTGGGAATGGTGATCATCCGCATCCAGCGGCCGAGAACCCGGAGTTGGTTGATGGCGTTGAACGACTGCGATCCGCCCGACACCTGCATGACCGCTAGCGTCTTGCCTTGCGTCGGCCGGACTGAGCCGACAGAAAGCGGTATCCAATCGATCTGTGCCTTCATGATGCCAGTCATAGCGCCGTGGCGCTCCGGACTGACCCAGACCTGGCCTTCCGACCATTCTGATAATTCCCGCAGTTCCTGCACCTTGGGATGACTGACGGGTGCGCTGTCGGGCAGCGGCAGGCCTTCCGGATTGAAGATCCGCACCTCGCAGCCGAAGTGTTCGAGCAATCGTGCGACCTCGTGCGCCAGGAACCGGCTGTAGGAGATGGTCCGCAGCGAACCATAGAGGATCAGGATGCGTGGCTTGCGGGACGAGAAGGCTGGACGCAGCGCGTCCAGATCCGGCTGACGCAGATGCTCCAGCGATGCGGCAGGCAAATCAGACAATGCGCTTGCCCTCCGCGTCGAGAACCTTCTCTCCGTCCTCCTTGGTGAACGCGCCCTTGTGGGTGTCGGGTAGGATGTCGAGCACGACCTCCGAAGGCCGCGACAGGCGTGTGCCGAGCGGTGTGATGACGAAGGGACGATTGATCAGGATCGGATCCTTGAGCATCGCGTCGAGCAACTGGTCGTCGGTCAGGGCGGGGTTGTCCAGACCAAGTTCTGCGTAAGGGGTTCCCTTCTCGCGGATGGCCTGCCGCACCGTCAGGCCGGCGTCGGCAATCATCTTCACCAGTTCGCCGCGGGATGGCGGCGTCTTAAGGTATTCGATGACGGTCGGCTCGATACCGGCGTTGCGGATCATCTCCAGCGTGTTGCGCGAGGTCCCGCAGTCGGGATTGTGATAGATGGTGACATCCATGATCAGACTTCCTTTGGCTTGGTGAGTTTGGAGGCGGATACGGAACGCACAGCAGATCCGCTCTCGTACCAGCCCTTGCTGCGGTTCACGATCCACACGACCGACAGCATCACCGGCACCTCGATGAGTACGCCGACGACGGTGGCGAGTGCCGCTCCCGAGTTGAAGCCGAACAGGCTGATGGCGGCGGCGACGGCAAGTTCGAAGAAGTTCGACGCGCCGATGAGGGCCGATGGCCCGGCAACGCAATGTTCCTCGCCGCTTGCCCGGTTCAGCAGATAGGCAAGCCCGGAGTTGAAATAGACCTGGATCAGGATCGGCACGGCCAAAAGACCGATTACTGCAGGCTGCGCGATGATCTGCTCCCCTTGGAAGCCGAACAGCAGGATCAGGGTCGCGAGCAGAGCCAGAAGCGACAGCGGCTGCAGGGTGTTCAGGAGCCGATCGAGCGGCGCGGTCGATCCGGCGGCCAGAAGGCTGCTCCGCAGAAGCTGAGCAGCGATGACCGGTAGAACGATATAAAGCACGACCGAGATGACCAGCGTGCCCCAGGGCACAGTGATCGCCGACAGTCCAAGGAGCAGGCCGACGATCGGCGCGAAGGCGACGACCATGATCGCGTCGTTCAAGGCGACCTGGCTCAGCGTGAAGTGCGGTTCGCCCTTGGTGAGGTTCGACCAGACAAAGACCATGGCGGTGCATGGTGCAGCGGCCAGAATGATGAGACCGGCGATATAGCTGTCGATCTGGCCCGCCGGCAGCAGCGGTCGGAACAGCCATCCGATGAACAGCCAGCCAAGCAGTGCCATCGAGAACGGCTTGATGGCCCAATTGATGAAAAGGGTCACGCCAATGCCGCGCCAGTGTCGGCTGACCTGGCCGAGAGCGGCAAAATCGATCTTCACCAGCATCGGGATGATCATCAGCCAGATCAGCACTGCCACCGGAATATTGACCTTGGCGATTTCGGCCGCGCCGATCGCATGAAAGACACCAGGCATCAGATGACCGAGCACGACGCCGACGACGATACAGAGAAACACCCAGACAGTGAGATAGCGTTCGAATGTCGACATGATCAGGCAACTCCGCCCTTGGGGTCGGTGTTGCCCTCGATGCGACCGATTTCGCGCAGCTTGGTTTCCAGCGCGAGTTTATCGATGGTGGTCAGCGGCAGATTGATGAACAGTGATATGCGGTTCTTGAGATACCGGGCGGCCTGGGCAAAGGCGCGCCCCTTGTCGAGCTCGGAACCCTCGACAGCCGCGGGGTCTTCGATCCCCCAATGGGCGGTTGCCGGATGTCCAAGCCAAACCGGACACGCTTCGCCGGCCGCGTTGTCGCAGACGGTGAAAATGAAGTCCATGTGGGGTGCGTCCGGTTTGGCAAACACGTCCCAGCTCTTGGACGAGAAACCTGTCGCGCGGTAGCCGAGGGCTTCCAAGGTCTTCAACGCCCACGGGTGAACAGTGCCCTTGGGCTGGCTTCCGGCAGAGAAGGTGCGGAACCGTCCCTGTCCCTCTGTCTCAAGAATGGACTCAGCCAAAATCGACCGAGCGGAATTGCCGGTGCACAGAAACAGCACGTTGTAGATAGGATCGGCGCTCATTGCAGTTTCTCCTCCATTTTGGGTGCGCAGCATGCGGCAATCTCCGTGGCATGGGCGCAGATTTCCGGGTGTCCGGAACAGCAATCCTCCATCAGGAAGCGGACAAGACCGCCCAGGGCTTCGAGTCTGGCGGTGTAGATGATCGATCGGGACTGACGTTGCGCATCGATCAGTCCGGAATGCTCGAGTTCCTTCAGGTGGAAGGAAATGTTCGACGGCGAGACCTCGACCTTCTCCGCCAGGGCTCCCGCCGCCAAGCCACCAGGGGCGGCGACGACAAGAAGACGCACGATCTGCAGGCGGGTTTCCTGAGAAAGGGCGGCGAAGGCGGTCAGGGCTTGATGCTGGTCCATATTTCAATCATCATTGAATCATTGAAATGAGGATTACAGCAAGTGAACGTGATCGACAATTCAAAAAATCGAAGCGTCGACAGCAGCCCGGATGTGTTTCTTGAAATGCATGGCCAATGCCGAGGCTCCGACGGGGTGGCGGCCCCGTAAATCCTGTTGGCGGATTTTGCGCCGTTTTGTGCCTTGCATGGTTTCGGCCGACAATTTGGGTACGGTCAAAGAGGCTGCGCAACCAGAAAGGCTGCAGCTGACGCCCTCCGGCGAAGGGAGGGCGGCTCTCGAACAGGACTACGCCCAGATGCTGGAAGACGGCCTCCTTCTCGATGAGGCCGAGACCTTCGACGAACGCCTCTCTCGATGCGCAAAAATCCAAGACAAGGCCAATGCCAGCGGTTGAGAAAAGTGTCCATGATCGCAGGAAGCTAACTTATAGCGCGACAAATTGGGTGAGAATCGTATTGCTTCAAAGCAGCCATGGGGCCGCTTCGTTCTCGCAAAAGCTGCTGCACCGTTTCGCGCGCGCAATAGGCGTTAGGCGTTGTAGATCGCCCGAGCGATATCTCGCGGATAAGTTCCTAAGCAGCCTTCGACCGCCGTGTTGGACATGATCGCGGCGGAAATGCCTTCCATTGGATCGACGAACCAATTGTGTCCATAAACTCCGCCCCACGTGATTGATCCCTTCGACATCGGAACGTCGGCCAAAACTGGGTCTTGAATCACTGCGCCCAAGAAGGAAAATCCTTGTCCTGGTTCGCTTGGGCGCAGGATGTCGCCAATCTGGTTGAGAAGCGCGGCCCTTGCAGTCGCGGCCTTCAGAATGGGAGCGCCACCGAGACGAACGGTTTCGAGAAAGGCAATGAAATCCGGCGCTGTGCCCACCATGCCAGCACCGCCGGACTGAAAAGCCTTGGGGTTAAACAGCCGTGACGGTGCAAAGGTCAGCAGATTGCCGTCATTATCCGGAACCAGATGGCGGTCACCCATTCTGATGGCCGCTGGACTGGCGTCGGCATAGGGCGTGGCAAGCCGCTCTGGATCGCTGACCGAGAAACCGGTGTCGCTCAGCCCCAGCGGCTCGGTCACATGACGACGCACCGCTTCATCCAGGCTGCAAGCTTCGATCTGGGCGACAACAGCTCCAAGAACATCGATGGCGATCGAGTAAGACCAAAGTGTGCCTGGCGCGGCTAGAAGCGGAAAGGTCGACAGTCGGCTGAAGTTCTCCTCGAAGTCGAGATCCGTGTCGGCGAGGCCCGAGTTGAACATCCGCTCCGTTGGGGTGGATTTGGGATCTGCACCATAACTAAGGCCTGCCGTATGCGTCAGGAGGTGCTGGATAGTGATATCGGCTATCTTTCCATCTGGCTGCCTGGGCCGGAAATAGGGAAGATAATCCCGCGCGAGATCGCCAAGCGCCAGCCTGCCCTTGTCGATAAGAGCCAGAGCGGTCGCCGCCACGAGCGGTTTCGTCACGGAAGCGAGACGGAATATGGTTCCCGTTCCAGTAGGCTTTCCCAATTCGCGATCGGCATAACCGGCAGCGCGGCTGTAGATGGTTTCTCCATTCTGGACGACGATCACGACAGTGCCGACGATCTTGCCGGCCACGATCGCCTTTTCGATAACCGCGTCGATCCGCTCCTTCACCGCAAACATCCTCTTGTCCTTCCGAATAAGCAGGCATAGAACGGCATATTCTGCCTTGGTTCGCAAGGCGAAGCAGCACCTATAACGTCGCGTAGAACTACGGGCGATCCTGGGCCGTGGCTCACACGATCAATCGAGCTGCTCGGCCCTGCTTGCGTTCGACATTGTTGCGGTAGCTGTCGGCCTGCGTGACCGATTTATGCGGGGATTGCTGCATGGCCTCCTGCAAGGGGATACCGCGGTTGGCCGCCTCAGTCAGATAGCTGGATCGAAGCCCATGCGCTGAGAATGCCTCGGGATCGAGCCCCGCCTGCTTGCACCGGCTTTTCAGGATCAGGTTGACCGATTGCCGCGTCAGTGCCCGCCGGTCGATGTTGCCCTATTGGTCGGTGCTCCGGAGCACCGGTCCGATGTCGATCTTGGCCTCCGCCCGGTCCTCGGCCGTCGTCGCCTTGGTGCGGCCAAGATGGATGGTGAGGCAGGGTTTCGTGGATAAGCATGCACCGGCTCGTCCTCGATGAGATCCTCGACTCGGAGGTCGGCAGCTTCGGAACGCCAGCGGCATTACCGACCTCGCTGGCCGGCTTGATCGTTCTGAGACTGCGTCAATTCCTGTTGTAGGCGCCACTGAATCTCCTTGGCTATCTTCGATAGAGAGGCCAAGATCGTTGAGACAGGCTCCATCGAGAGACCGGTCGCCTTGGCTATTCCGCAATGCTGCGGCACGCTATCATTACCAACAAACTCTACCGAGACGATCATCTGCAATTGTGCAGTCATGAACGACCTTTCATAAAAAGCACCCCATTACCTGAAGATCCTTACCCCCACGTTTTTCCCGCTCCCGTTGGCGCCCATGCCTTGGTTGACAAGGTGGCGCAACGTCTCGATATCATGGTCGGTGAGCAGTTCGGCGAGTTTGTCGCGCCGGTCCATCGGCAGCATGGCGGCGATCGTGTCGAGTGCTTCGACTCGTCTGGAAACTTGGCGTCCGCGGTCAGTCTCCAAGAGAGGCTGACCTCATCGCCGTCGTCATCCGATCAATGCTCATTCGCGATTGGCCTGTGAACGGCAACCTGTTCAGCGCGCGCAGCATCGGCCAGCCGCCGGTCCAGCGTCACCAATGGAAGACGTTCCAGAAGCGCCAGGGCCAAGTAGGCGGTGTCATACGCACTCAGGCGATACTTGCGTGACAGCCGCACGACCTCGATGTCGTTGCCGGACCCTGCGAGCCTAAGCGGAAGACTACGGAACCTGGAAAGTGCCGCGTGCAGGCGCCGGCAATGGAGGCATCGACGACGAAGGCCATCAGCGACGGCCTTCCTGCTTCCATTCCTGGATTTCCTCATGGGTGACGGGCTTGGCCTGGGCGCGCAACGCCCGAACCGCTTCGATGGCGGCCAAGCGCTGGCGGTGCTCGTTGATGGCGACCAGGCGGGCAACCGGATCGTTGCCTCGGGCAATGACGATGTCCTCGCCGGCTTCGGCACGCGCGAGCAGTTCGGACAGATGGGTTTTTGCCTCGGCAACCTTGACGGTGACGGTCATACTAGACTCCTCGAACAGCGGGTAACGCGCTTGTGGCCGAGCTTTCCCTTGAACAATAGGTGCTTCCGATGTGTTGTTGATCGACTTATTCCGGCGGAATCAATTTCATAGTATTTATCGTCATCTCAGATCGGCGGAATCTTCCTAATTCGCCAGAATCAGATACCTCGCAATTTGAATCGAATGTGAACAGAGGCAATCCGGAATACCCGAGTGCGCTTGAGATTGTAGTATCCCGGTACTCAACGGTCAGACAGGGCGACCATGGCGAGATATTCATCCGACCGGAGCGAAAAAGACATGAATCGGACCGATGATAGGTCATCAACAATCATCGTGTTTGATACGGACTGTGTGCTCTGCTCAGCATGGGTTCACTTCATCCTCAGGCACGAGCGGGATCAGAAGATAAAGTTTGTCTCGGCTTGGTCAAACGAGGGGATGAGTTTGGCGGCCCGGCACAATTTGACGGTGGATGATCTCGATGAAACCTATCTGGTGGTAGAAGACGGGCGTGGCCTTGTTCGCTCCGATGCTGGGCTGGCACTGCTCGGGCACCTTTCCATGCCCTGGCGTACTCTTCGTATTCTGTCCATCTTTCCGCGATCGTTTCGCGACATCGTTTACGCATTCATCGCTCGCAATCGCTATCGCTGGTTCGGTCATAGCGAAAACTGTTTCGTGCCGCCTCAAGGGCAGAGCCACAGGTTCGTCAACGGCGCGCGGTCAGCGCCGCGTTCTCCATTTCAAGACAAGTCCTCCGGCCGGCCGGAGTGAGAAGCGCGCCATAGGTTTCGGTAGCCGGTCGCATGGGGCCGGCACCATGCGCTGCAGTACAGTCGCCAGCACCAGGCCGGTTTCCATCAGGCCAAAATTCTGCCCGATGCAGACACGCGGTCCGGCGCCGAAGGGCAGATAGGCGTAAGGCGGCCAATCCGCTTCGCCCATGAAGCGGGCGGGATCGAACCGCTCAGCGTTTTCGAAGAAGCGGTCATCGCGTTGCGTGATGTAGGGAATGACCTGCACGAGGTCTCCGCGCCGAACCCGATGCCCCTCTATATCTACGTCCCGCAAGGCCTCGCGAAGAAAAAGCGTATAAGCGGGCGGATAAAGCCGCAAGGTTTCCTGGAGTATGGCCATGATCGTCGGCAGCCGCACGAGATCGGATGCCCGGGGCCGTTCGGAGCCAACCACCGTGTCCACCTCCTCGATCGCGCGCTCCAGCCAGACCGGGAAGGCGGTAAGCATCGCAAATGCCCAAGTCAGCAGCGCGCCCGAAGTTTCGTGACCGGCAATCAGCAGGCTCATGGCGTCGTCGCGGATCGCTTGCACGCGACCTTCGTGATGTTCGATCAGGCTGGAAATGAGATGGGCTCCCTCGCCCGCGGGCTGCTGCAGGGCGGTGGAAACCAGTCCGGTAACGAATTCCTCCATGATCTTCATGGCGCGATCCTTGCGGCGCGCGATCGGCAGAGGCAGCCAACGGGGGATATTGATCAGCGACGTCGTTTCGGCAAAGGCAACATCGGAGAGATCCTGAACGGCCATCTCGATCTGGTGTCCGAGCGTCGGGTGATCCGCGCCAAACATCGTGCGGATGGCGATGTCGAGAGACAACCTCGCCATCGTCTGGTCGACATCAAACACGACTTCGCCACCTCGACTGGCCTTGCTCGCAACCATCTCGCAAAGCCGTTCCGTCTCGGCCACCACCAGCTTGCCGTATGCGGGCAGGCGTCGCGACTGGAAGGCTGGCAAGACCTTGCGTCGGCGATCGCGCCAATGATGCCCTTCCGCAAGAAGAAGGCTGTCGCCATTCCATTGACGCAGGACATCCATCATGCGCCGGAAACGGATGAACTCGCCGGCCTGCTTGGTCAGCACTGGCTCGATGGCATCGGGGTGGAAAAGATACCAGATCCAGTAGGGGCCAAGTCGTAGCCTGACGACGTCCCCACGTGATTTTTTCAGATGCGCGTAGAATGAAAGCTGATCGGATCGAATGCGAATGAGATGATCGATCCCGAGCAGGAGCGAACCTTGCCGCGGCCTCTGCTTGCGTGTTGAAGTGCTCATGCCGCTGCCGCCTTGGACGAAAATGCCCGGAGACAGAGCGTCGGCAGAAGAAACAGGTGGCCGATCAAGGCCGTGACGAAATTGCCGTGGGTCAGCGCCATGCATAACGCGGCCACGCCCGAATAGGGCGTGTAATCGTCGGGATGCATGTAGGACGCACAGGCGGAGCCTTGGTTGATCTCCAATGCCGTTGGCCCGATCCGCTCGATGACCATTCCCGTCAATCTGTCGGCCAGTCTGTCCGTGTTCAGGTGGACCCTGGCAGTTGCGGTGCAGTGCGGGCGCCAGAGTGGCAACCACTCCGGAACGGCATTTCGATACTCCACCCATCCGTGGGGAAACCGCTGTTGCAGGTCATGCCGGTGGTGCCAGCGAACGATCCCCTCCACGAATATCCAGGCCATGACGGCCGCAGCGGCGATCCATATGTTGCCGAGGAATACCCCAAGCACGGTCCAGGAAAGCGCCGCCGACAGCTGCATCGGGTTGCGGATATAGCTGTATATCCCGGTCGTCACGAGCCTTCGGGTCGGGTCCAGTGGTATCGCCGTGCCCAAGCCCTGAACCGCAAGCATCTGTACTGCAGACAGCCCGATCACGAAGCTAATCAAAAGACCGCCGAGCAAACCCGCCCAGCGCCAGGCCGGATGTGTCGTGATTGCCCATTCTCCTCCCATCGCGGCCATGATCAGCGATGGCAGAATTCCAAGCGAAAGGCAGGCATACATGATGGCCAGCAGGGCAGCGCGGAAAGGCAGTAGAATATTGCGCTCCGTCCAGCGGGCCAGATAGAGCGAAGGGACATGTGCGGTGGCAAACACGAAGCCGATACCGAACATCCAATTCGGGCCGGCCGATACCAGAGGCGTCAGGGAGGTAAACAGAAGTCCGTGCATCACGACTGCGATTAATGTGCACATTAGAACCGGGTTCGAGCGAGGAAACGCAAGGTAAAGCACCGGGCCGAAAAGGATTGCTCCCCCGAACAGAATGTCTGCAGGAATGCCGTTCAGCATCAGGGCATTCCACCCATAGCTCCACCAGCCGGCCGCGATAGCCAATGTGTGTGTCGCGAAGACGGCGGACAGTCCGTAGAGAAAGGCGAAGAATGCCGCCACCTGTTGGCGGTGCGAGGGACGGCGCCAGTACACAAGGAGTGCCAGCAGGGCGAGCGGCTCCAGCAGGAGAGCCCATCGCAGCAGCCACATCAGCGGTTCAGGCAAAAGCAGGTTCATCTGACGGCGATCCAGCGCTTTACCGTGGAACGCATGGGCGCGGGAACGCGTGTCTCGAACATCTCGACAATGAGAAAGGCAACCGGGAAGCCGAGTGCGAGATGAAGGCCGGCGGCAGGCAAGGCAATGATCATCAGGATTAGAACCATCGCCGCGAACCGCATCATGAGGCCTTCCGATGTCCGGGTCGCCGGCATGCGGATCAGGTACGCGAGGGCAGCGCCAGGCAGAACGACCGTCATGGGGAAAGCGAGAAAATCGTCAGGCTTTCCTTCTGCCAGCCCATAAGCTGATTTGATGAGCCTGCTCAGTGCAAGCCCGGCGGCAAGAGTGCTGATGACAGCGCGTACCGCTGGCCTCAATTGAAATCGTAGATCTTGCAACGCTGTCTCCATGCCGAGGTGACGTTCGCACATATCAAATATGATTTTCAAATCTCTGAAACCGGCGGATCAAATACCAACCATTTTGCTTACCATAGCGAGTGCTTCGATTTCCTACCAAGCCAGATCTTCAAATCAGAGCGTCTTCCAACTGTCATTCTTGGGGAGCATTCTGCAATCTGTAGCGATTGATTGTATCCAAGTCGAAACGTCGGCTGTGAGGTCAGAATGGCGCAGACACCTGACGGCACGCTCATCAGCGATACGACTTGGCAAAAGGCTGTGGCCCGCGAAGCGGTCATTCGGCGCACCGCTATCCTAAAAAACTGACCGCCCCGGAGAGATTTGCCGCGTGCAGAGAGTTGGGCCTCAAGCCAACAAGGTTCTATCAGCTGCTCGGCCTCAATGACGAATGAGGCCAAATCGATATGCCTCGTCCAGCAGGTGGCGGACCGAGGAAGGCTGCCTTTTTCGCCCACCACGCGCCGGCCGCTCTCCCATCTGATCCACTTGGGCGGCAATGTCGCGTAATGACAGGCCAGGATCAGCAATGGCAATCGCCGCAACCAGCTTCATCAGGTGATCTTCTGGGGCACGGCGCAGGGAACGCGTGATCAGCTCGGGCTCGGCTAGCTTCTCGCGAACCATCCGATGCACCGCGCGGCGCAGGCGTTCCACCGTCCAGTCATGGCGCGGGCGATTGAGGACCCGGACGACATTGTCCCAGCTGTGCTGAGGCCGGAGTTGCCGCACCATCGGCAGCCAGGTTTGGGCGGACGAGATCAGCTCGCCGAGATAGAGCTGCTCTCTTGCGTCGATACCGCATTGATCGCTTCTGGCCGCCGCTCTCGAAGGCCGGGACTGCCCGGCAGCTTGCCACGCGCTTTTGCCGCCTTGATGCCGGCCTTGGTTCGTTCGGCGATCAGCGCCCGCTCGAGCTGTGCGACGGCTCCGAGAACCTGAAGGGAAAACATGCCCTGTGGCGTGGAGGTGTCGATGGTATTGCGGATCGATCGGAAATGGACACCGCGTTGTTCAAGGTCCTCGATCACCTGCAACAGATGACTGACCGAACGGGCGAGGCGATCCAGCTGGACGACGACAAGCACCTCGCCGGCAACGAGTTCGCCGAGCAGTCTCGTTAGAACCGGCCGGACCCGCGATGCACCGGATCCGTGCTCCTGGAAAATCCGCTCACAGCCGGCAGCGCGCAACTCGTCCATCTGCGCGTCATGGACCTGATCATCGGTCGAGACGCGTGCGTATCCGATAAGCCGTTTGAGTGTTGACGGCGGGTTGGCGGCTGACCGCTTTGCCATGGTTTTCTCGCGCATTTTTGAGGCGCTTTGTACAGATAAGGAATGCATGAGAAAATGGTTCTTTGTAAGCGCCGTTGGAAATAAGAGTTGTTCTAAGTACTTCGTTCTTTTTTTGTCGCGCAGGAGCGTACAGACGAAGCGGCTTGTTGACTCATACAAACATAGGTTGTCAGAATAACGAATTGCGTGATTCTGACACGATAGAAGTGCACCTCCTGGAAGAGCAATGGTTTATAATTTTTCTGGTTTCTCGGCTCAGTCTTTTGAGCGACTGATTCAGGCCTTGGTGGCCAAAAAATTTGGCGCTGCTACGCAAGTTTTCGGAGCAGGGCCAGACGGTGCGCGTGAGGCGGCCTTCGAAGGAAAGTTAGAAATCAACCCGCAGCAAATCTGGGAAGGTTATGTTGTTGTTCAGGCCAAATATCAGCAGTTTCCCGGAAGGCCGGCGGAAAATGCGGCTTGGCTGAGAACACAGCTCGACGAAGAGTTCAAGAAATTCGAAGATCCTTCTAAAGGGCTTCGCCGCCCGGATTACTACGTTATCGCCTCGAACGTCCGTTTGAGCGCCGCTGCTGCAAACGGCGCCGGAAAAGGGGGCGGGGGCATCGACAAGCTCCAAAAGTATCTAGTGGAAAAGAAAAATGCCCTCGCAATGAAGGGGGTCGTGCTTTGGCATGCTGATGTCTTGAGCGCGCTACTAGACGCCGAACCTGATATCCGAACGAGGTTCAGCTGCTGGGTCGACCAGGGTGACGTTCTTTCTGCAGCACTGCTTCACTTGAAAGACAAAGACATCGAAACCTACGTTCCGGATTTCCTGAGGAGCCAGTTTCGCAAGAGCCGCGATGTTAAAACGAAGGACGCCGGCCAAACTACTGGAAAAAAAGTTGTCCTCGATGACATATTCATAGATCTACCGTTGGACCAATATAGCCTGATGTCCGAGAGTTTCGACTTCTTCGATGATGTCGAGGCGGAAGCCCGTGCAGAGCAAACGGCTGAACAAGGCATGGAGCAGGCCGACTTTGCATATCCTGGTTCCGACGAAGACTACTCCCCCGACTTCGACGGCGACAATCGTTCTTTCGTCGTGAAGAAAATTGCAGAGCGTTGCTTTGACAAGTTCGATGCTGTGGGGAATCACGAATGTCTCCCGAGAAACAGTTTGAAGAACAGCGTCGTGCTGATGGGTGGACCAGGCCAAGGAAAGTCGACGGTCTCGCAGTTCCTCGGCCAGATCTTTCGAGCGAGACTATTGCAAGGGCTACCCGACAATCAGTTGGATTTGGAGCCCGCAATTGAATTAGTTTTGGCACGGGCTAAGGAAGAGGGTGTACCGCTGAATGGCCCAGCGCGGTTTCCTATCGTTATCGATCTGCCTTCATATGCAGATGCGCTGAACCGAGCAGTTAACGCTCATAGCAATATGCCGCTGCTCCGATATATCGCTAACCAAATTGCTAACGGAATGGGCGAATTAACCGCGAACGCCTTAAGACGTTGGCTCGCTTTGGTACCGACAATCTTTATCTTGGATGGTCTTGATGAAGTACCTCATTCAAGCAACCGAAAGGAAGTTGTAGACGCCATCAATCAACTAATGGATACACTGTCTGCCGACAAGGTCGATCACTTTACGCTTGTGACTAGCCGCCCCCAGGGCTACCAAAACGAGTTGAACAGCAAGGTGTGGTCTCATTGGGAGATGGCGGATCTGGCACCAAAAGATGCGCTGAGATATGGTGCCCAATTAGCGTCTGTTCTCGTTAGCGATGAGACGAGACGACAGGAGATAGTAGAAAACCTCGTATTTGCGTCTACAGAAGAGGCTACTTCTCCGCTGATGACGAGCCCCTTGCAGGTTTCGTTGCTGTTCGCGCTCGTTGAAACACGTAATAATATTCCCAAGGATCGATGGACGCTTTTCTATCGATACTATGAGATTCTGCGTGATCGGGAAATTGCAAAGGGCGGTGATAGCGGCAAGCTAATTGGCCAGTACAAGAGTGAGATTGATCGGCTGCATTACGAGGCGGGGTATCTGCTGCACCTGCGAGGAGAAAGCAGTGGTGGAGCTGACCCCTTTTTCTCGCTCGAAGAGTTTTCTTCGATCGTTGCAAAACAGCTGGATCAATCGGAATACGACGTGGATTCTGACAGACTAAGGGAGGATATCGTCAGCCTCGCAACCACGCGACTTGTCTTTCTGCGAGCCAAAACAGATGGCCAAATCGCATTTGAAGTTCGATCCCTTCAAGAGTTCATGGCGGCGGCACGCCTGATGGCCAGCCCGGAGAGCATGATCAAAGGTCGTTTGAAGGAGATAGCGGGCATATCCCACTGGTCGCATGTCTTCAAGATCGCCTGCAGCAAAGTGTATTCCTCTGCCGAACTGGAGTCTCTTCGGGAAGAAATACTAGCGATACTCGATTCGGTTGATGCTGGCGACGTAGCCCAGGAAGACGCCGTCATTCATAGTGGGGCGTTGCTTGCCGCCGAAATGCTGGCGGATGGAGTTCCTGGAGCGGTACCGTCCTCCAAACGAAATCTTATGGTGCGGGCTCTTCGGCTCATAGACACCCCGTACTTTCAAGGTCCACTTTTGCTCGCAAAGGCTACAGACCAAGCAACGATAAAAGCAGTCGAACGGGCGCTGGTTCAGTCTTTGAGAGACAAAGAGGGGTCCGCGCGCCAACGTGCATTCAAACTCCTTGCATTTTTGACGCATTCGGAAGACAGCGCGGTTAGGGCTTGGGCCCAAGGTCTATTTTTGGAATGGGCGCCAATCGTGGACGAAGATGCTCTCAAAATCGTCGACTCGAAATCACTTATTCGCAGTTCAAAGCTAGTCCGGGACTGGTTGCGAACGGCTCTTTGGCGTGCACCGATACAGGTCGTCCGCGAATGGTCCGATGCTGTTGATGAGGATGGTTCCGATTCGTCGGAGTGGTGTCAAATCTTGGGGGCCCAGGACATAGAAAAGTCCTATGCCTATCTCCTTACATCAGATGGTAAATCAACGAGTGTGCAGCTCGGTTTTCGGCGTTACGCGCAGACTATCGAGATCGTAAGACCACCGGAATCTGCCCACCTTCAATGGCATATTCTTCATCGGTGGCGGCAGATTTGCATTCAGCCGACGACGCGCGTCCTAGCAGACTTCATTCGTGCGCTCTCGCCAGAGCAAGTGGAAGCCATGCCGCTGCGCGAATTGCCATGGATTGTAGCCCACATGATCGACAGACATCGACAAGGAAGCTCGCTAGCGGCAATCGGAGATGAGATTGAAGCTGGGCTCTTTGGGGAGCCAGAGCGCTGGTATTCAACTGAGAAGCGGTGGGCTGAGACCGGTATCTTTGCCGAGGAGTTGCAAAGCGTAGATAGCAATCAGCTTCGATTGATTCCTACCACCTTCAAGTTCTACTTCCGAAGAATTGGTGAAGGAGTTCCACTCGAAGAGAAAGTCGAGAATGTTTCGACCATTTACCAAGTTATCGCGAACTCCGAATCCGCACAGCCATTCTTTGAAAGAATACTGGTTGGCTACTTGCGTCGGCATCCGGGGATTGCTGTTTCGGATTCGATCGTCACTCTTCTCCAACGGAGAGCACCGTCGATCACCGGCCGGCCGGCTATAGTTCAAGAGCTTGCAGCAAATCTTGGATTGGCGTCTTCGCCGTCGCAAAGCGCTATCCTGGCCGAGAATGTACAAATTCTTACAAGCTGCCTCACGGAGATCCCCGCAGCGTCCATATCAAACAAGTTTCAGATTGATGTGATTTTGAGAGAGGTCCGAACGAACCGAAGCTTACTTTCGCTGCTGGCTGGTCCGCCGCAGCTCCGTGCGAAGAGAGCAGCCTGGTTGGACGAGCTTCCCGTGGAGCTGTTGGAAGTGCAGAGCGGAGACACTGGCCTTGTGCGGGAGGCGATCGCCATTTTGCGATTGATGCTTGCTCAGGACGCCCAGATTGCGGACATCAGGACAATATCACCAAATCGACTTCGTATCCTTCTGGGAAACACTGGGCACTCGTCCGAATATGTGACGGACGTCTTGAAAGCCGTATGCTACCAACGACTAACTGCGACAGGCAGAGGCGATGTTCACTATGCCAGTGCGCTTCAAAATGTGCTGCGCGATGCGATGCGAAAACGTATGTCTCGGTTCGGGAGACCCGAAATCTATAGCATGCTTAGACTTCCTTCGCCGGTGTGATCCACTCAAGCGATGGCTATGTATCGGCAAGCCTTGGCGGGTAGTCGCAGGTTTGCATCTTTACAAAGGTGCAACGTGGTTGTCGTTAGATTAGCAATCTTGCGGCTCGGCCGCTCTTTCGCTCGGCGTTGTTGTAATAGGTCGCCGCCTGCGCCACCGATTTATGCAGCGACTGCTGCATGGCTTCCTGCAGAGGAATACCGCGGTTAGCCGCCTCGGTCAGATAGCCAGACCGGAGCCCGTGCGCCGAGAATGCCTCTGGTTTGAGCGTAAGCGGTTAGCCGACGGCGTCTGGTTTGAAGTTCCATGGCATGAGCAGCTCAATATCGGCGGCTGGCCAGCGATTTGCGATGCGGGTGAGCGTCTGGGATAGCCAGGCAATCGGATCGACGTTGTTCATTTTTGCCGTCTGCAGAAGTGTGGCGATCGTCGCCCATGTCTCTCCGCCGCCTGCGCTACCGGCAAAGAGACTATTCTTCCTCGTAATGGTTTGGGGTCGGATGGCACGCTCGACTATGTTGGAGTCGATTTCGACGCGACCGTCCGTCAAGAAGTGCTCCAGCGCCTCCCGGCGTGTCAGGGCGTAGCGTATCGCCTCAGCAGTCTTGGACTTTCCGGAGACTTTGGAGAGTTCCTTCTCCCACAASTGGAASAGATCGGCGACAATGCCAGCGGACGTCTCCTGACGGCGCCTCGCGCGCGTTTCGGCATCACTGCCGCGGATCTCGTCCTCGACCTTCCAAAGTTCCGTCATSGCTGTGATCGACGCCGTTGCAGCGTCATTAATGCCGCCGACATGCAGCTCGTAGAACTTTCGGCGTAAATGTGCCCAGCATCCGGCMAGCTTGATCGTTTCATTGCTGCCGGACTTGGCGCGCTCCTTGAGCATGCTGGTATAAGCCGAGTACCCATCCACTTGCAGGATGCCGCTGAACCCGGCGAGATGACGCGCGACACACTTGCCACCCCTGCTGTCTTCGAAGCGATAGGCAACCATCGGCGGGCCAGACCCGCCAAACGGTCGGTCATCGCAAGCGTAGGCCCATAGCCACGCCTTCATCGTTCTACCAGAGCCGGGAGCCAGCGTCGGCAAGGTGGTCTCGTCCGCAAAAACCCTCTCTCCGGCTTTGATGCGCTCCAGGATGTAATCCGCCAGGATCCGCAACTCGAAGCCCAGATGCCCCATCCATTGGGCCATCAAAGAGCGGCTGAGAACCACGCTGTCGCGCAGATAGATCGCCTCCTGGCGGTAGAGCGGAAGACCGTCGGCGTATTTGGACACGGCGATATAGGCCAGCAACCGTTCGCTCGGCAGCCCGCTTTCGATGATATGCGCGGGTGCCAAAGCTTGCAGCACACCGTCACGTTCGCGGAACGCATATTTTGGGCGGCGTGTGACGATGACCCTGAACTTCGGCGGTATGACATCAAGCCGCTCGGATCGGTCCTCGCCGATCAGAACCTTTTCCAAGCCTTGACAGTCGTCGGGGATCTCCGGCTCAATCACTTCCTCGATGCGTTCGAGATGGGCAGCAAAACCTTTGCGAGGCCGCGCCTCCCTTTTTGGCCGCTCTTTGCCCACTTGGCCGAGTTCGCTATCAATCGCCGCAAGGCCAGTCTCGACCTCCTCAAAAGCGAAGTCTATCTGCTCGTCGTTTATCGCCAGCCGCAGTCGCTCGGAGCGCGTCCCGTTTTGGGCCCGCTGCAAAACCTTCAAGATCGCCGTCAAAGTGGTGATCCGCTCGTCGGCTTTYTGTTGGACAGCCTTCATTCGGGCAATTTCGGCGTCAGTCGCAGCCTTCTCTGCGTTCAAAGCGATGATCATCGCTTTCAGCGCATCGAYGTCGTCAGGAAGGTCGGGACCGGGTAAAAYCATGCGCGTAATAGAGCATARAATCAGCCGATTTCCCAACACTTACAGCAACATGATTCAWCTTGCCGCACRTCGYCWTCAGCCGATCGAAAGTGGCCGSCGCACCTTGGCGGGGCGGATCTTTTTCCAATCCATTCCGGCCAGAAGTGCCATYAATTGCGCATGGTCGAGACGGACGCGGGCAGCAGACGGGACAGGCCAGCAGAAGCCATTTTCTTCGATTATTTTGGCGTAAAGGCAGACCCCACTGCCRTCCCACCAAACAATGCGGATCCGGTCTGCACGTTTCGAGCGGAATACATAAAGMGCACCACTGAAGGGGTCGAGGCCGCCATCGCGCACCAGGGCCATCAACGATGCAGCGCCTTTGCGGAAATCGACGGGCTGACACGACACGTAAACAACAACACCCGAAGCGATCATGCCTGCCGTACCGCCCGGACAATGCCGCTCAGCAGCGCCGGATCGATCGAAGCGCTGACGCGAAGTGTCGTGTCGCCCAGCTGGATCTCGACAGTGTCCGTCCGCACCGTCTCGAAACGAGTAAAGGCCTCCTCGTTTTCGGTTGCTCTCAGGCGCTGAACCGAACCAGATGCGAGGGCTACTCGCCGCCATCCAAAGAGCTGCGACGGGTCCATTCCATGGGCACGCGCGACCGCAGAGACATTAGCGCCAGGAGCCAGAGCTTGCTCCAAAATCAAAGCCTTGTCCTCATCTGACCACGACTTCGGTTTCCGCCGCGTTCGCACCGGCTCCGCCGTCAGAATTTCGAACGTACGACCATGATTCATATCTTCACTCATAGGTTTCCCAGCATGATTCATGCTGAAAATGAGCGATTTCGCGTCTCGATGCTACGTGGGATGGCCTGTCCGCTTACG